>NZ_LR699553.1:2746666-3093332 GCF_902459535.1 Paraburkholderia dioscoreae | reverse complement strand
TTCGATACCGTCGGACGATGCGCGGAGCCGGGGCCGTACACGCACCAGCCGGCCGGGTGGCGGTCGAAGGTGGCGCCTTCGGTCAGCGGCATGATCAGATCGATCTCGCCATTGGGGTGAACGTGGTGCGGACCGGCAATATTCTTCATATCGACGACGTCGACAGAAAAGCCATGGGTATCGGGTAGCGCCTTGAAGACGCGGCCATAGCGAATGCCGCCGCCTTCGCGCTGACAAAGCCAGCCATCGGCGACGCCGCTCCTGCACGCGGCGGCAAGCTCGCGGAACGTGTCGCCGTCGACGGGATACGTGTCGTTCAGCCAGACCGCCAGCTTGCCATCGAGCGGCCGGCCGGCGAGTTGCTCCGTGACGCCCGCAATCAGGCGCTGGAATTCATGTGGGGACATGCGAGCCTCCAGGTCGGCGCGTTCGGTACCGCACGCACGTTAATGCATGCGAGCCGTCGCGCACTCTCCGTGACGCCGCCGGAACATCTCGACAGCGTTTGTTATTGGATCAATATTTGGCGAAAATTAACCGTTCACCACGTGTGTGTCAAGCACTATAGTACATGTATCGTAGTTAAGGGGCGCCAAAACATGAACCAGAATTACTCTCCCGCATCATTGGACGATTCCGCCGACGAGGATGCCGGCCGCGCGGAACGTGCCACGGAGCGCGGCGGCGAACGCGAGGAGCGCGATCCCTTTCTGACGGCGATGGGCGAGCGCGTGCGCCTGCTGCGTGCGCGCCGCGGCATGACCCGCAAGACGCTGGCGACGGAAACCGGCTTGTCGGAGCGGCATCTTGCGAATCTGGAATCGGGCGTGGGCAATGCGTCGGTGCTGGTGCTGCGGCAGATCGCGGCGACTTTGAACTGTTCGCTGGCCGAGGTGATCGGTGACGAAACCACTGCTTCCGCTGAATGGCTGCTGATCCGCGAACTGCTGCACGGACGCGATCAGGCCGCTTTGCAGCGCGCCCGCGTGGCGCTTGCCGAGATGTTCGCGCAGGCGCCGCGCGACCCGCATCGCAAGGACCGGATTGCGTTGATCGGCCTGCGCGGCGCCGGTAAATCCACGCTTGGGCGCATGCTGGCACAGGAGCGCAAGGTGCCGTTCGTCGAGCTCACGCGCGTGATCGAGCAACTGGCCGGCTGCCCGCCGTCGGAGATTCACTCGCTGTACGGGGCGGCCGCTTACCGGCGCTATGAGCACCGGGCGCTCGAGGCCGTGATTCAGGAGCACGAGCACGCGGTGATTGCGTCGCCGGGCGGCCTCGTGTCCGAGTCGGGCACGTTCAATACGCTGCTGTCGCATTGCTACACGGTGTGGCTGCAGGCCGCGCCGGAGGAACATATGCGCCGCGTCGTCGCGCAGGGCGATCTGCGGCCGATGTCGGGCAACAAGGAGGCGATGGACGACCTGAAGCGCATCCTGGCGGGACGCAGCGAGCTGTATGGCCGCGCCGACATGACCTTCGACACCAGCGAGAAAACCCTGGCCGACGCCTACCTGCAACTGCGCGACCGCCTCGCCGCAAGGCTGGCCGCCGAATCGCCGGATGAAACGCGTGTGAGCTGACATGTATTCCGGTGTCAGGGTTTACTAGCGAACATGCACTAAAGTGCTTTACATGGGTTTGACGATGCACTATTGTTCAAAAAACAATTTGCATCGTCCAGTCAGGAGACGCCCCATGTCCACAGCAGAAACCGCCGTCGCGCCGGTCGACTACCGCACCGATCCCTCGCAGTACAAGCATTGGAAGCTGAGCTTCAACGGTCCCGTCGCGACACTCGGCATCGATATCGCCGAGGACGGCGGTATCCGTGACGGCTACAAGCTGAAGCTGAATTCATACGACCTCGGCGTCGATATCGAACTGCACGACGCAATACAGCGCATCCGCTTCGAGCATCCGGAAGTCAAAACCGTGGTGCTGACGAGCCTGAAGGATCGCGTGTTCTGCTCGGGCGCCAACATCTTCATGCTGGGTCTTTCCACCCATGCGTGGAAGGTCAACTTCTGCAAGTTCACCAACGAAACTCGCAACGGACTGGAAGATTCCTCGCGCTATTCGGGGCTGAAGTTTCTCGCGGCGGTGAACGGCGCTTGCGCAGGCGGCGGCTATGAACTCGCGCTCGCCTGCGACGAGATCTATCTGGTGGATGACCGTTCGTCGTCGGTATCGCTGCCGGAAGTGCCGTTGCTCGGCGTATTGCCGGGCACCGGCGGCCTGACGCGCGTCACGGACAAGCGCAAGGTGCGTCACGATCGCGCCGACATCTTCTGCACGGTGGTGGAAGGCGTGCGCGGCGAGCGCGCAAAGGCATGGCGCCTCGTGGACGAAGTCGTGAAGCCGAACCAGTTCGACCAGGCGATCCAGGCGCGCGCGCTCGAACTCGCCGCGCAGAGCGATCGTCCCATGGACGCACAAGGCGTGCCGCTCACGCGGATCGAACGCACCGATCGCGAAGACGGCCTCACTTATAAAACGCTCGACGTGACGATCGATCGTGCCAAGCGCATTGCAACGTTCAGGGCCAAGGCTCCGCAAACCGAACCGCCCATGAGTATCGACGCCATCGTCGCTGCCGGCGCGAACTGGTGGCCGTTGCAATTCGCCCGCGAGCTCGACGACGCGATCCTGTCCATGCGCACCAACGAGCTTGCGGTCGGCACGTGGGTCTTCAGGACCGAAGGCGACGCCCGCAATCTGCTCGCCGCGGACGCCTCGCTGATGCAACACAAAGACCACTGGTTCGTGCGCGAGACGATTGGCCTGTTGCGCCGCACGCTGGCGCGTATCGACGTCTCGTCGCGTTCGCTGTTCGCGCTGATCGAGCCGGGCTCGTGCTTTGCCGGCACCTTCGCGGAACTCGCGTTCGCCGCCGACCGCACTTATATGGCGGCGCTGCCGGCCAATGAAGACGAAGAGCCGGCCATCACGCTTTCGGATGTCAACTTCGGACTCTATCCGATGGTCACGCATCAATCGCGTCTGGCGCGGCGTTTCTATGAGGAAACGGAGCCGCTCGATGCCGTGCGCTCCCGGATCGGTCAGGCGATCAAGCCGGTCGAAGCCGAACGCCTCGGCCTCGTTACGGCATCGCCCGACGACATCGACTGGGCCGACGAAATCCGCATTGCGCTCGAAGAGCGCGCGGCCATGTCGCCGGATGCCCTGACCGGACTCGAAGCGAATCTGCGCTTCAACGGTCCGGAAACGATGGAGACGCGCATTTTCGGCCGTCTCACCGCCTGGCAGAACTGGATCTTCAACCGGCCGAACGCAGTGGGCGAGAAGGGCGCGCTCAAGGTGTACGGCAAGGGCAGCAAGGCGCAATTCGACGTCTCGCGCGTGTGATTCACATTTGATGCGCGCCTGATGCGCATTGCAACGCCATCGACGCAGCGAGCGCGAGCCGGAGCGCCACTTGCCCGATACGCGCCTCTCATCGTCACTGCAGTTTCCGAACCAGGAACCGACCATGTCCACGATCAACTACAGCGAAAAGATTCCGAACAACGTCAACCTCGCCGACGACCGCACGCTGCAACGCGCGCTCGAACAATGGCAGCCGAATTTTCTGGCCTGGTGGGGCGATATGGGCCCGGAAGGCTCGCAGGGCTACGATGTGTATCTGCGCACCGCAGTGAGCGTCGACGCGGGCGGCTGGGCGCATTTCGATCATGTGAAGATGCCGGATTACCGCTGGGGCATTTTCCTGACGCCCGGCGAGCAGGACCGCAAGATTCACTTCGGCGAACATAAGGGCGAAGCGGCCTGGCAGGACGTGCCCGGCGAGCATCGCGCGAATTTGCGGCGCATTATCGTGACGCAAGGCGATACGGAGCCGGCGTCGGTCGAGCAGCAGCGCCACCTGGGTCTGACTGCGCCTTCCATCTACGATTTGCGCAACCTGTTCCAGGTGAACGTGGAAGAGGGTCGCCACCTGTGGGCGATGGTGTATCTGCTGCATCGCTACTTCGGCCGCGACGGCCGTGAGGAAGCCGAAGCATTGCTCGGACGCCGTTCGGGCGACGACGACAACCCGCGCATTCTCGGCGCGTTCAATGAGAAAACGCCGGACTGGCTCGCGTTTTTCATGTTCACGTACTTTACGGATCGCGACGGCAAATTCCAGTTGTCGGCGCTGGCCGAGTCGGGTTTCGATCCGCTCGCGCGCACCACGAAGTTCATGCTCACTGAAGAGGCGCATCACATGTTCGTCGGCGAGTCGGGTGTTTCGCGGGTCATCCAGCGGACCGCCAAGGTGATGAACGAACTGGGCACGGACGACGTCACGAAGATTCGCGCGGCCGGCGTGATCGATCTGCCGACCATTCAGCGCTATCTGAACTTCCACTACTCGGTCACCATCGATCTGTTCGGCGCCGATCATTCGTCCAACGCGGCCACCTTCTATAGCTCGGGCCTGAAGGGTCGCTATGAAGAAAACAGGCGCGAGGACGATCATCAACTGAACGGCCAGAGCTACAAGCTGCTCGACGTGCAGGACGGCAAGCTGGTCGAGCGCGAAGTGCCGATGCTCAACGCGATGAACGAAGTGCTGCGCGACGATTACATCAAGGATTCGGTGGCGGGCGTGGCGCGCTGGAACAAGGTACTCGAAAAGGCCGGCATCGATTTCCGCATGACGGTGCCGCATAAAGCGTTCAATCGTCAGATCGGCACGTTCGCCGGCACGCGCGTATCGCCCGACGGCCGCGTGGTCAGCGAAACCGAATGGGCCGCCAACGAAGCGAAATGGCTCGCCACACCGGAAGACCGCGCGTACGTCGCGTCGTTGATGGGGCGAGTCACCGAAGCCGGCAAGTTCGCCAACTGGATCGCGCCGCCGGCAATGGGTGTGAACCGTCAGCCGGTCGATTTCGAATACGTGCGCTTTAACTGAGCGCGCGGGCGGCGCGGGGCACGCTTGCGCTGCATATCCAGGTGGAGGAAGTCATGAACGGCCCAGTATCGATCGAAGTTCTCAGGCAGCATCTGATCGATCCGGAAATCTGCATTCGCTGCAATACGTGCGAAGAGACTTGCCCGGTCGATGCGATCACGCACGACGACAACAACTACGTGGTCAAGGCGGATATCTGCAACGGCTGCATGGCGTGCGTGCCGCCGTGTCCGACCGGGGCGATCGACAACTGGCGCACGGTGCTGAAAGCCGACGCTTACCCGATCGACGAGCAGTTCACGTGGGACGTGCTGCCGGAACAGAACACGATGGCCGTGGCCGCGGCGGACGAGCTGTCGGGCGCGGGCGCGTCCGGCGATACCCCGGTGGACGCGAGCGGCATCGAAGTGGATACCGTGCGGGGTTCGGTCGTGCCGCCGTGGTCCGCGGCGAAGCCCTATGTGAATCTCTACACGCACAAGGCGCCGACTACCGCGACGGTGGTCGGCAACTACCGGCTGACCGATGGTTCGACCGACAGCGACATTCATCATATCGTGCTGGATTTCGGCTCGATGCCGTTTCCGGTGCTGGAAGGACAGTCGATCGGCATCCTGCCGCCCGGCTCGACTGCCGACGGCCGCGCGCATCACGCACGCCAGTATTCGATCGCGAGCCCGCGCGACGGCGAACGGCCGGGGTATAACAACATCTCGCTGACGGTCAAACGAGTATCGCAGCAGCACGGCGATTCGACCGATGGCGTGTGTTCGAACTACCTGTGCGATCTGAAGAAGGGCGAGGCGGTCAATGTGATTGGCCCGTTCGGCGGCACCTTCCTGATGCCCAATCATCCGAACTCGCATTTGCTGATGATCTGCACGGGTACAGGTTCAGCGCCGATGCGCGCGATGACCGAGTATCGTCGCCGGCGCCGCTTGAAGGGCGCAACGGGCAGGCTGATGCTGTTCTTCGGCGCGCGGACCAAAGAAGAGTTGCCGTACTTTGGGCCGCTTACGAATTTGCCGAAAGATTTTATCGATACCAATCTGGCGTTTTCGCGTACGCCGGGGCAACCGAAGCGCTATGTCCAGGATGCCATGCGCGAGCGCGCTGTCGACGTGGCGCATATGCTCAGGGACGATAACACGCATATTTACGTGTGCGGGTTGAAGGGTATGGAAGATGGCGTGCTACAGGCGCTCAAGGAGATCGGCGAGCAGCATCAACTGGATTGGGATGGGCTGTGGGCGAGGCTCAAGCGGGAGGGGAGGCTGCATCTGGAGACTTATTGACACCGGAATTCACCGTGCCGCCTCACAATCGTCTTCACCGGCAGACGCGGTGAGATTGTCGTATTTAACAACCGTGCCGCGCAGCGCGTCGAGCGGGCACCGTTCCGCTCGACGGTAGGGCCGCACTTCAAGCACGGGTTTGCCGTGGTCCGTCACGATCAGGCTTTCGCCGGAAAATTCCACTTGCCGAAAGAACTCGAGCGCTCTGGTTTTGAACTCGGACTTCGATACCAGATTCCGTTGCATGATTTTCTCGATAGTCATCTGTTTAAAGCCGTAATTCTGCCCCTGGATGCGCCGCTTAGGTAAGCCGCTCAGGTGCTCTGCCCCAACAGGTCCGACCTCTCCGGCGAGACCGCCCCACACGCCCGAATCACCAACTGCACGACTTCCTCCGTCGTCGCCTCGAACGCTTTCTGCGTCAACGCGCGCTTGCCTTTGAGCGCGCGAATCTGCGCGTCGAAGTCGGCGTAATGTTGAGTCGTCGCCCAGATCATGTACATCAGCGTTTGCGCATTCACCGGCGCAAGCAACCCGCGCGCGATCCAGTCGTCGATCACCTTCACGCGGCTATCGAGCCAAGGCTTCACGCGCTCCGTGAGAATGTCCTCCATGTGCTCCGCGCCGTGAATGATCTCGCTCGCCCACACCTTCGAGCCGAGCGGCCGGCGGCGCGATAATTCCATTTTCGCGCGTACGTAGCCGCCGATCGCTTCGACCGGATCGTCGCTGCATTCGAACGTGTCGGCCGCGCGATACCAGTCTTCGAACAGATCCTCCAGCACGCGCCGGTATAGCGCGAGCTTTGTCGGGAAGTAGTAATGCAGGTTGGCTTTCGGCAAGCCTGCGCGCTCCGCGATCATTGCCGTGCTGGTGCCGTCGAGTCCGCGCTCGGCGAAAACCGCCTCGGCGCACGCCAGAAGATGCGCTTCATTCGACTCGCGAATATGTGCCTTGCGCCGCCGCAAAGGTGCGCGTGTTTCTTCGTTTTCCGTGATGTCGGCTGCCACGTCGTCGTCTCTCATGTTCGCCTTCGGCGGCATGTGTGCCGCGTCGCGCTTCATTCTAGTCGTTTGCCGCGGCACCCACACGCGCATTCGCTACCCGCGGCAAACACATGCTGCGATGCAATGGCACGCTTCTCGCTATGTTTCTCACCGAACGAAAGGTGTTGATTTGGCGAGTTTAATCGTCTACAACCTGTCCAACTGGACAGGATTGGAAGAGCGGCCGATGCCTCAGGGTTTGCCCTCTGTATAAGAGGCGATCAAAGGCATCCCGTGTGCACCGCCTCCGTGCGGCTACGCCCCAAAACCCGCCGCCGATGCACCAGTTTTATGTCGGTCCACCGAAAGGAGCGAGACGAATGAACGCGGTATCCGAAGCCCTGAAACACTCAGAACCCGGTACGTCGGTCAAGGTCGACGGCAAGCGGTTGTGGGACAGCCTGATGACGATGGCGAAGATCGGCGCCACGCCCAAAGGCGGCGTCTGCCGCCTTGCGCTGACCGATCTCGACAAGGAAGGGCGTGACCTGATCGTCAGTTGGGCGAAGCAAGCCGGTTGCACGGTCAGTGTCGATCAGATGGGCAACGTGTTCATGCGCCGCGCCGGGCGCAATCCCGCCGCGCTGCCGGTCGTGACCGGTTCGCACGCCGACTCGCAGCCGACCGGCGGCCGCTTTGACGGCATCTACGGTGTGCTGGGCGGTCTCGAAGTGATTCGGAGTCTGAACGATCACGGCATCGAGACAGAGCATCCCGTCGAAGTGGTGATCTGGACCAACGAGGAAGGCTCGCGCTTCGCGCCGGCAATGGTGGCGTCGGGCGTGTTTGCAGGCGTGTTCACGCTCGACTACGGCCTTTCGCGTAAGGACGTGGATGGCAAGACCATCGGCGAGGAACTCAACCGTATCGGCTACGCGGGCGATCTGCCGTGCGGCGGGCGGCCGCTGCACGCGGCGTTCGAATTGCATATCGAACAGGGACCGATTCTCGAAGCCGAACAGAAAACCATCGGCGTGGTGACCGACGCGCAAGGCCAGCGCTGGTACGAAATCACGCTGACGGGACAGGAGGCGCACGCGGGGCCGACGCCCATGCCGCGCCGCCGCGACGCCTTGCTCGGCGCCGCGCGCGTGGTCGATCTGGTCAATCGCATTGGTCTGGACCACGCGCCGTTCGGCTGTGCGACGGTCGGCATGATGCAGGTCTATCCGAACTCGCGCAACGTGATTCCGGGCCGCGTGTTTTTCACTGTCGATTTCCGTCACCCGGACGATGCGGTGCTCGCGAAAATGGATGCCGCGTTGCGCCAGGGCGTAGCGGATATCGCAAACTGCATCGGTCTTGAAACCGAGTTGGAGCAGATCTTTTATTACGCGCCCGTCGCTTTCGACGAAGCCTGCGTGAAGTCCGTGCGCGCGGCCGCGGAGCGTTTCGGTTATCCGCATCGCAACATGGTGTCCGGTGCGGGTCACGATGCCTGTTATCTGGCCCAGGTCGCGCCGACCTCGATGGTGTTCGTGCCATGCGTGGACGGCATCAGTCACAACGAGATCGAAGACGCCACCTTCGAGTGGATCGAGGCAGGCGCCAACGTGCTGCTGCACGCCATGCTGGAGCGTGCGTGCGAGCCGGTTTCATGACGACGTCGTAGCGATCCGGCGGTTGCGGTCGTTTCACCCGCTTTACTTTAGTGCCCATAAAACAAGCCGTCCCGGCTGCGCTCGAAGCGCGGCCGGCGGGAGCGGCTACGTCCTCACATCGAAGAAGGAACGAGTATGGCCATCAAGCAAACCGGCGACATTGCCGCTCAGCGCCTGTCGCCCGAGCAGCTCTCGTGCGAGTTCTCCGACATCGCACCGCTGCTCGACGCGAGCGCCGCGGCCGCGGCGGCGAGCCGCTGTCATTACTGTTACGACGCGCCGTGCGTGAACGCGTGCCCCACGCAGATCGACATTCCCAGTTTCATCCGCAAGATCAGCAACGGCAATCTGAAGGGCGCGGCCGTGGACATTCTGTCGGCCAACCCGATGGGCGGCATGTGCGCACGCGTCTGCCCCACGGAAATTCTTTGTGAAGGCGCTTGCGTGCGCAACCATCAGGATGCGAAACCAGTGGCGATCGGTGCGCTGCAACGTCATGCGACGGACTGGGCGATGGCGCGCGGCGAAGTGCTGTTCAAGCGCGCGGCCGAAACCGGACGGCACGTTGCGGTGGTCGGCGCGGGGCCGGCGGGACTCTCCTGCGCGCATCGGCTTGCGCTCGCCGGCCATAACGTGACGATCTACGACGCTCACGAAAAAGCCGGCGGCCTGAACGAATACGGCATTGCCGCCTACAAAACCGTCGATGATTTTGCGCAGCGTGAAGTGGCGTGGCTGTGCTCCGTTGGCGGTATCGAAATCAAACATGGCGTGGCGCTTGGTCGCGATATCGAGCTCGACACGCTGCGCAAGCAGCACGACGCGGTGTTCCTCGCTATCGGCCTCGGCGGCGTGCGGGCGCTCGCGATGGAAGGCGAAGACCTTGGCGGTGTGATGAACGCGGTGGACTTCATCGAACAGGTGCGCAGCACGAGCGACCTCGGCACGGTGCCGGTGGGCCGGCGCGTCGTCGTGATCGGCGGCGGCAATACGGCGGTGGATGCTGCCGTGCAAAGCCGCAAGCTCGGCGCGGCGTCGGTGACGATGGTGTACCGGCGCGGCGTCGAAGCGATGAGCGCCACCTGGGCCGAGCGCGACTTCGCGCAGACCAGCGGCGTGACGCTCATCACGCATGCCACGCCGATGCGGTTGATTGGCGACGGCGGCGTGGTCACGGGTGTCGAATTCGTACGTACGTCGAATGATGGCGGCGAGGAGCGCTTCGTAGTCGAAGCCGACATGGTGCTCAAGGCGATCGGTCAAACGCTGGTGCCGGTCGGCATCGGGCGCGAGTTGCTGACCTTGGACGGCAGCCGTATCGCAGTCGACGCGAACGGCCAGACCTCGCTGGCAAACGTATGGGCCGGCGGCGATTGCGCGGCCACTGGCGGCATCGATCTCACGGTGCAGGCGGTGCAGGACGGCAAGGTCGCCGCTGCCGCCATCGATGCGCAGTTCGCCCGCACGGCGGCGAAAGCCGCCTGAAGCGAATCGAGCCAAATCACGTAACGAAAACAGACAAAAAACAGCAGTCCCCAAGGAGCCGAACATGGCCGATCTGCGCTGTACGATTGCCGGCATCACTTCGCCGAATCCCTTCTGGCTCGCCTCCGCGCCGCCGACCGACAAAGCCTATAACGTGAACCGCGCCTTCGAGGCGGGCTGGGGCGGCGTGGTGTGGAAGACGCTTGGCCTCGACCCGCACGTGGTGAACGTTAGCTCGCGCTACGGCGCGGTGCAATGGAACGGCCAGCGTATCGCAGGCCTGAACAACATCGAACTGATCACCGACCGTCCGCTCGACGTCAATCTGAAGGAAATCGCGCAAGTCAAACGCGATTGGCCCGATCGCGCGATGATCGTCTCGCTGATGGTGCCGTGCAACGAACGCGACTGGAAATGGATTCTGCCGCTCGTCGAGGACACCGGCGCGGATGCGGTCGAACTGAATTTCGGCTGCCCGCATGGCATGAGCGAACGCGGCATGGGTGCGGCGGTGGGCCAGGTGCCCGAGTACGTGGAGATGGTCACGCGCTGGGTCAAGGAGGGCACGAAACTGCCGTGCCTCGTCAAACTGACGCCGAACATCAGCGACATTCGTCTGGGTTCGCGCGCGGCCTATAAAGGCGGCGCGGACGGCGTCTCGCTGATCAACACGATCAACTCGATCGTGGCCGTCGATCTCGATGCAATGTCGCCGTTGCCGATGGTCGACGGCAAAGGCACGCACGGCGGCTACTGCGGCCCGGCCGTGAAGCCGATCGCGCTGAACATGGTGGCGGAAATCGCGCGCGACGTAGAAACGCCGAACCTGCCGATTTCCGGTATCGGCGGAATCTCCTCATGGCGCGACGCCGCCGAATTCATGGTGCTTGGCGCGGGCAGCGTGCAGGTCTGCACGGCGGCGATGCACTACGGATTCCGTATCGTTTCCGATCTCGCCGACGGCCTCTCCAACTGGATGGACGAAAAAGGTTACGCAACGCTCGACGACATTTGCGGCCGCGCCGTGCCGAATGTCACCGACTGGAAATACCTGAACCTCAAATACGACATCAAGGCGCGCATCGATCAGGACAAGTGCATTCAGTGTGGCCTGTGCCATATCGCCTGCGAAGACACGGCTCACCAGGCGATCATGAAAGAAAAAGATGGCGTCCGGCATTTTGAAGTGATGGACTCCGAATGTGTCGGCTGCAATCTGTGCATGCACGTGTGTCCGGTCGAGCAGTGCATCACGATGGAACGCGTGGACAACGGCGAGTACGCGAACTGGACCACGCATCCGAACAACCCGGCGCGAGTGGGTGCCGGACAAGGCGCAACGGCGGACGCGGCTGAAACCGCCGAGCCCGCGCATGCCCACGCGGCGAAAGCCGCCTGAAACACGACGTGGTTGCAGGACACGCAGCGCTAGTACTGAACCTGTCATTCCCCAGGGCCCGACGCGCCATTAGAGCCGCGCGGGCCTCAACGATCGAGTGGAGATCCCTAGATGAAGCAGACAGCGCAACCCGCCGACCCGCAGTTCGCAGCCGGCGTGCAGGGCAGCAGTCTTTACAACGACGACCTGGCGCCGACCGGTATCGCGCAGCGCACATGGAAGTGGTATCACTTCGCGGCGCTCTGGGTAGGGATGGTGATGAACATCGCGTCCTACATGCTCGCCGCCGGTTTGACGGAAGAGGGCATGTCGCCGTGGCAAGCCGTGATGACCGTGCTGCTCGGCAACCTGATCGTGCTGGCGCCGATGCTGCTGATTGGCCATGCGGGCGCGAAGCACGGCATTCCGTACGCGGTGCTGGTGCGCTCCTCGTTCGGCACGCAGGGCGCCAAATTGCCGGCGATGCTGCGCGCGATCGTCGCCTGTGGCTGGTACGGGATTCAGACGTGGCTCGGCGGCAGCGCGATCTATACGCTGCTGAACATTCTCACCGGCAACGCGCTGCACGGCGCGGCTTTGCCGTTCCTCGACATCTCGCTTGCGCAACTGGCCTGTTTTCTCGTGTTCTGGGCGCTGCAGATCTACTTCATCGTGCATGGCACCGATTCGATCCGCTGGCTCGAAAGCTGGTCCGCGCCGATCAAGATCGTGATGTGCATTGCGCTCGTGTGGTGGGCGACATCGAAAGCGGGCGGTTTGGGCTCGATGCTGTCGGCGCCGTCGCAATTCGTGCCGGGCGGCAAGAAAGAGGGCATGTTCTGGATCACCTTCTGGCCCGGCCTCACGGCAATGGTCGGTTTCTGGGCCACGCTCGCATTGAATATTCCCGACTTCACGCGTTTTGCCAGAACGCAGCGCGATCAGATCATCGGCCAGTCAGTCGGCTTGCCGGTGCCGATGGCATTGCTCTCGGTGATTTCGGTGGTCGTCACGTCGGCTACCGTGGTGATTTACGGCAAGGCGATCTGGGATCCGATCGACCTGACGAGCCGCATGACCGGCATTGGCGTGGGCGTCGCGCTGATCATCCTGACGCTCGACACCATGTGCTGCAATCTCGCGGCAAATCTCGTCGGTCCGGCCTATGATTTTTCGAGCCTGTGGCCCAAAGGTATTTCGTATCGCGTGGGCGGCATGATTACCGCGACCATCGCAATCGTGATGATGCCGTGGAAGATTCTCGCTACCACGCAGGGTTATATCTTTACATGGCTGGTCGGCTATTCGGCCTTGCTCGGTCCGGTGGCGGGGATTCTGATGGTCGACTATTTCCTGATTCGCGGCACGCGCCTGGACACGCGTGAACTGTTCGACGAACAGGGCGAGTACAGCTACACCGGCGGCTGGAATATCGGCGCGGTGGTCGCGCTCGTGATCGGCGTGCTGCCGAACTTGCCGGGCTTCCTGCACACCGCGTTTCCGGCGTCGTTTCCCAACGTGCCGGCGATCTTCAATACGCTCTATACGTATGCCTGGTTTGTCGGACTCGCGTTGGCGTCGATCGTATATAGCGCGTGGATGAAGCTGAGCAAGGGGCCCAGTGCGCGCGTGGCGAGTGCATGAACAGGAACGAAGTACGCAGCAACGAAACCAGCAGTTCATAAGGAGGCGGCAACATGACGACCCTGATTCGTGGCGGCACGATTATCGACGCGGAGAACACGTATCGTGCGGACGTGTTGTGCGCGGACCCGCAGGACGGCGGCACGATCCTGCAGATCGGCGAGGATCTGCAGGCGCCGGCCGGCGCCACGATCGTCGACGCGGGCGGGCAGTATGTGATGCCCGGCGGTATCGACCCGCACACGCACATGGAATTGCCGTTCATGGGCACCACGGCGAGCGACGATTTCTACACCGGCACAGCGGCGGGTTTGTCGGGCGGCACCACGAGCATCATCGACTTCGTGATTCCGAGCCCGAAGCAGCCGCTAATGGAGGCCTTCAAGGAATGGCGCGGCTGGGCCGACAAAGCGTCTTCGGACTACGGCTTTCATGTCGCGGTGACGTGGTGGGACGATTCGGTCTATCGCGACATGGGCACGCTGGTGCACGAACACGGCGTGTCGAGTTTCAAGCACTTCATGGCCTATAAAAACGCGATCATGGCCGACGACGAAGTGCTGGTGAACAGCTTCTCCCGTTCGCTCGAACTCGGCGCGCTGCCCACCGTGCATGCGGAAAACGGTGAGCTGGTGTTCCAGTTGCAGCGTCAGTTGCTGGCGAAAGGCTTTACCGGTCCGGAGGCGCATCCGCTGTCGCGGCCGCCCGAAGTGGAGGGCGAAGCGGCCAATCGCGCGATCCGGATCGCGCAGGTGCTGGGCGTGCCGGTGTATATCGTGCACGTGTCCGCAAAAGACGCGGTGGATGCCATTGCGCGCGCGCGCAGCGAAGGTCTGCGCGTATTCGGCGAGGTGCTGCCGGGCCATCTGGTGATCGACGAAGCGGTGTATCGCGATCCCGACTGGACCCGCGCGGCGGCCCACGTAATGAGCCCGCCGTTCCGCTCGGCCGAGCATCGCGAGGCGTTGTGGCGCGGTTTGCAAGCCGGCCAGCTGCATACCACGGCGACCGATCACTGCGTCTTCTGCGCGTCGCAAAAGGCGATGGGCCGCGAGGACTTCACGAAGATCCCGAACGGCTGCGGCGGCGTGGAAGACCGGATGGCGGTGCTCTGGCATCACGGCGTGAATTCCGGGCGTCTCACGCCGAACGAGTTCGTGCGTATCACCTCGACGAACGCCGCGCAGATTTTCAACCTGTATCCCCGCAAAGGCGCGGTGCGGGTTGGCGCGGATGCCGACCTGGTAGTGTGGGACCCGAACGCGAGCAGGACGATTTCGGTGAAGACGCATCATCAGAAAGTGGACTTCAACGTGTTCGAAGGCATGACGGTGCAAGGCGTGGCGATGCACACGCTCACGCGCGGCGCGCTCGCGTGGACCGACGGCGAATTGCGCGCGGTGCGCGGTGCGGGCCGTTATCTGAAGCGCCCGCCCAACGGCGCTTACTTCGACGCGATCCGGGTCGCCAACAGGCGCAAGGAGCCGCATCCGGTGGAGCGGTAGGCTATTGGCAATCCCACGGGTGGCGCCGCCATCGAATGCGGCGCCACCCGTTTTTCCATGCCGGGCGTTCGCTCCGGCAGCACTCCTCTCGCGTTTTCCCCGATGGCGCGCAACACACGTTCCATGTTGCGATGCATGCCGCGCCTGCTCTATCTGCTGTAGAGTTGAAATCCACGTCATGTCAGAGGTCATGGCTGTTCGCTTAGCACGCAAGCGCATATGGATCGAAAACCTGATCCTTTGTAAAAACCCAGGCCATTTGCTACAGTCCGCCCACTCAGCCGGGCTCAAACGCCGGCGGGGACTGTCCAACACAAGACCAAGCCACCGACGTGGCCTATTTGACGGAGCCGCCTGATGAAATCGATTCGTTCCATTCTGCTGATCGCGTTGTTCCAGGCGGTGGCCGTGAGCTCCGCATTCGCCGCCGATGAACTCGCGCAGATCAAATCCGCCGGCGTGTTCAGGATCGGCACCGAAGGCACCTATGCGCCATTCACGTATCACGACGAATCCGGCAAGCTGACCGGCTTCGACGTGGAAATCGGCACGGCAATTGCGCAGCGTCTCGGCGTCAAGCCGCAATTCGTCGAAGGCAAATGGGACGGTCTGATCGCGGGTCTCGACGTGAACCGTTACGACGCGGTGATCAACGAAGTGGCCATTACCGACGCGCGCAAGGTCAAATACGATTTCTCCGACCCGTACATCACTTCGCATGCAGCGTTGATCGTGCAGTCGAACAACACCACGATCAAGAATTTCGACGACCTGAAGGGCAAGAAGTCGGCCAACACGCTGACCAGCAACTTCGGCAAGATCGCAGCCGCGCACGGCGCGGAAGTGATTCCCGTGCAGGGCTTCAATGAGTCGATCGACCTGCTGACCTCGGGCCGTGTGGATGCCACCGTCAACGACTCGCTGTCGTTCCTCGACTTCAAGAAGCACAAGCCGGACGCAAAGGTGAAGATCGCCGCGCTCGACACCTCGACCGACAGCAGCGACAAGTCCGCCGTGCTGATCAGGAAGGGCAACCCCGAATTGCAGGCGGCGATCAACAAGGCGCTCGCCGGCATCAGGAAAGACGGCACCTACGCGAAGATTTCCCAGAAGTATTTCGGCAAGGACGTCTCCCAGTAAACGCCTTTCCGCGAGTCTGAATCATGCCGGCATGGTTGCATCTGATGGCGCAGTCGCTGTGGCCCCTGCTGTATGCGGGGCTCGTGTTCACTGTGCCGCTCACGCTGATATCGTTTGCGATCGGGCTGGCGCTCGCGTTCCTCGTCGCACTGGTGCGTCTGTTCGGACCGAAGTGGGCCGTGGCGATCGTGCGCTTCTACGTGTGGCTGTTTCGCGGCTCACCGTTGCTCGTGCAACTATTCGTGATCTTCTACGGATTGCCGAACGTGGGCATCGTGCTCGATCCGTTGACGGCGGCGATCATCGGCTTTTCGTTGAATGTAGGCGCGTACAACTCCGAAGTGATACGCGGCGTGATCGAGTCGATTCCGAAAGGGCAGTGGGAAGCAGCGTATTCGATGGGTATGACGCGCGAGCAGGCCTTGCGCCGCGCCATCCTGCCGCAAGCGGCGCGCGTTGCGCTGCCGCCCTTGTCGAATTCGTTCATCGCGCTGGTGAAAGACACCTCGCTCGCCGCGGTGCTGACCGTGCCTGAAGTGTTTCAGGCGGCGCAGCGGATCGCGTCGGTGACTTACGAGCCGCTGATCCTGTACACCGAGGCGGCCCTGGTTTATCTGGTCTTCAGTTCGGTGTTGTCGTCGGCGCAGGTCAGGCTCGAGCGCAAATTCGGCCGCCACGCACTTTTCCATGCAGGCAACTGATGATCCGACTGGAAAAAATCGACAAGTACTTCGGCGGCCAACGGGTACTGAACTCGGTCGATCTTCAACTTGCCTCGGGCAATGTCACCGCATTGATCGGTCCGTCAGGCAGCGGTAAAAGCACGCTGCTGCGTTGCGTGAATCTGCTCGAGATTCCGGAGTCCGGTTCGCTCGAACTCGGCGACCAGCGGCTGGAATTCAGCCGCGAGCACAAACCCTCGCGCGAAACGGTACTGACGATTCGCCGTCGCACGGGCATGGTGTTTCAGAACTTCCAGCTCTTTCCGCATCTCACGGTGCGGCAGAACGTGATGGAAGGTTTGCTGACCGTGCTGAAGTGGGACAAGGACAAGGCGCGGGTTCGCGCCGACGAATTGCTGGAGAAAGTCGGCATCGCGCAGAAGGCGGATGCGTGGCCTTCGACGCTGTCCGGCGGTCAGCAGCAGCGTGTGGCGATTGCGCGGGCGTTGGCGCCGTCGCCGGAAGTGTTGCTATGTGACGAGCCGACCTCGGCGCTCGATCCCGGTCTCGCCGCGGAAGTGGTGGAGGTGCTCAAGCAACTCGCCACCGAAGGTATGACCATGCTGATGGCCACGCACGACCTGCGGCTTGCCGCGACGATCGCGCGCGACGTGGTGTTTCTGAATAACGGCGTGGTGGTGGAGGCCGGTCCGTCGCGCCAGATCTTCATGCAGCCGCGTGCGCCGGAAACCGAGCGATTCGTGTCTACGCTGACGCACAGTCTGCCGGATGAGTGGACTGCACCGAACTGATCCGAGAAGCAGTAAGGCAGTGGCGGTAGCTATGCCGCAATTCAGCAATTCAGCAGCGCAGCGGGGCAGCGGGTCAAAAGAAAAGGGGGCGTTGAACAACGCCCCCTTTGAACGTTCGCGCTACGAAATCGCAGCCACGCTCCTCAAACCTTAAACGCCCACGCTTTCCGTAGCATCGTTCATGGCGGCCTCGAAGAAGCGCTCCTTCGCTTGCGCATTGACTCGTGCGTAAGCGCGATTCACACCGCTGATCACCGCGCGAATCGAAGCCGTCACCAGATTGGCATCGATACCGACGCCGAATGCGCTGCCGGCCACATCGGCTCCGGCCATTTCGGCAACCGCCACCGCGCGTGCATCGGCACCTTGAGTCAACGCGCGCTCTTCATAATGTTGAATGCGCACCGGCACGCCGATCGCGTGCATCAACGCGTCGAGCGGACCATTACCAGCGCCGTTCAGCACACGCCGCGTGCCGTCGATATCGACCGTGAGCTTGATGTGCTCGCGTCCGTCGCGCTCGGACAGGCTATGGCCGACGTAATGGATCGGCGTGGCGTTCTGCACATATTCCTGCTGGAACAATTCCCAGATCTGCGCGGAGGTGACTTCCTGGCCGCTATCGTCGGTGAAGCGCTGCACGGCCGAGCTGAAATCCACTTGCAGGCGGCGCGGCAACACCACGCCGTAGCCCTGTTCGAGCAGATAGGCAATGCCGCCTTTGCCCGACTGGCTGTTCACGCGAATCACCGAATCGTAGGTGCGGCCCAGATCGGCCGGATCGATCGGCATATAGGGCACTTCCCACATTGCATCCGGTTTTTGCACCGCAAAGCCCTTCTTGATCGCATCCTGATGCGAACCCGAAAAGGCGGTGAACACCAGATCGCCGACATACGGATGACGCGGATGGATCGGCAATTGCGTGCACTCTTCCGCGGTACGCGCGACTTCGTTGATGTTGGAGAAGTCGAGGCCCGGATCGACGCCCTGCGTGTACAGGTTCAATGCGAGCGTAACGAGATCGACGTTACCGGTGCGCTCGCCGTTGCCGAACAAACAGCCTTCGATACGATCCGCGCCGGCCATCACGGCGAGTTCGGCCGCGGCCACGGCAGTGCCGCGATCGTTATGCGGATGCACGGAGATGACCAGCGAATCGCGGCGCTTGAGATTGCGGTGCATCCACTCGATCTGGTCCGCGTAGATGTTCGGCGTGGACATTTCGACGGTGGCCGGCAGGTTGACGATCGCCTTGTGCTCCGGTGTCGGTTCCCAGATGTCGAACACGGCGTCGCAGACTTCCTTGGCGAATTCGATTTCGGTGCCGCTGAACACTTCCGGGCTGTACTGGAACGTGAACTGTGTTTCCGGCATGGTGGCGGCGATGCGCTTCATCGTGCGCGCAGCGTTTTGCGCGAGTTCCTTCACGCCGCTCTTCTCCAGATTGAAGACGATCTTGCGGAATTCCGGCGCGGTCGCGTTGTACAGATGGACGATGGCGCGCGGCACGCCACGCAACGATTCAAAGGTGCGCTGGATCAGATCGTCGCGAGCTTGCGTCAGGACTTCGATCGTGACGTCGTCGGGGATATGGCCGCCTTCGATCAGCTCACGCACGAAATTGAAGTCGGTCTGCGAAGCGGACGGAAACGCGACTTCGATTTCCTTGAAGCCGATCTGCGCCAGCGTCTTGAACATGCGCATCTTGCGCTGCGCATCCATCGGCTCGAAGAGCGACTGATTGCCGTCGCGCAGATCAGTGCTCATCCAGATCGGCGCTTGCGTGATGGTGCGCGACGGCCACTGGCGATCCGTCAAGTCGATGGGCTTGAACGAGCGATATTTGGTAGCGGGGTTCTTCAACATTTTCATCGTCCTTGGGTGAGACCAGATAGCTGGGAGTCGACCGGACGACGAAAAGACATAACTGGGCCGCCGGTCGGAAACCGGGGCTGGGTCAGTTACTGGGGAATTGAGCGGTGCTTCGGGTGTATCAGATAGAAGCGCGCAGCAGCAGACCTAGCCCGGTAGAGGGGGCTAGTAGTAGCGATAGGATGGTCTGGGCGCGGTACATAGTGCGCAATAGGAACATATTATTGGGACGGCGTCAAGCGCCGTCCCGTCCGTGCGCGATCAGTGCGCCGGTTTTACGAAGCGCAAGGTCATGCGGTCCGATTCGCCGATCGCCGCGTATTTCGCCCGGTCGACGTCGCCGCCTTCGAAGGTCGGCGGCAGCGACCAGACGCCGTTGGGATAGTTTTTCGTGTCACGCGGGTTGCTGTTCACCTCGCTCTTGCCGGCCAGCTCGAAGCCGGCCGCGCGCGCGTGTTCGATCACGTAGTCTTCGGTCACGTAGCCGGTATCGATGGTTTGTTGCAGCGAGGTGCCCGGCGCCGCGCGATGTTCCTCGACCCCGAGCGCGCCGCCCGGCTTGAGCGCTGCGTAGAAGGCGCGCAGGTTCGCGTCGATCTGGCCGTCCTTGATCCAGTTGTGGATATTGCGGAAGGTCAGCACCTCATCGACGCTGGCATCGGCTGGAAAACCGCTGAACTGGCCCGCATGCAGCGTGCCGACCACGACCTTGCCGTAGACGGCGGGCGTGGCCGCGAGCTTGCGTGCGAACGCAGCCCGGCCGGCCTGTGCCTCCACCGATGGTCCGCCCTGCGGGCCGTCGTACTGCGCCTCGAAGAGCTTGCCGTGGTCGTGCAGATACGGCGCGAGGATCTCCGTATACCAGCCGCCGCCCGGCTCGATCTCCAGCACGCTTTGTGACGGCGCGAGTTCGAAGAATTGCAGCGTCTCTTTCGGATGACGGTAGATATCGCGCGTGCGGGCCTTGTCGCCGCGCTGCGGTCCGGCAATGGCCGCGTCGAGCAGCGCGGGATCGACCGATGCAGAGGCGGAAGTCGAGGCTGACGGGCCGGCGCAGGCCGCGAGAAGCAGCGCCGCACTCAACGCGGCGAGCGCGGTGCGCGACGCGCGAGTCTGGAGATTGGGTCGAGGGTTCATGGCGTCCATTATCGGGTTCGATCGGCCTGGAAGGAAATCGGCAATCGGCATAAGGATAGGCGCTTGCTCGATTTGCTGCGTGGCGCCGCAGCAGCCGGGAACGCGAGGAATAAATGACCGGGGCAGCCAGTTTTCCTGTTTGCTGCAGGTCGCGCCACGCCGGGCGAATCCGAAGCGTCAGATGGCGCGTATAAATGGTGGTCAGGGGGTGGTCAGGGTTTGCCGTCGCGCGCGGGCCTGGCGTGTGTCGAGCGCAACCTGATTCTTTTCTTTTCATTTCATTTTGCTGGAGGCAGGTATGAAACGAACATCGAGGAGGTGGCGGGCAGGGCAGGTGTTACTGTGCGCGGCTGCGTGCGCGATCGCCGCGCAGGCGGGAGCGCAAGGCCTGAGTCCGCAGGACGACATGAATGCGCCGCAAAACAGCACGCGTTTGATGCCGAACGCAGCGCGAGGCAGCGAATATCCGACGCACGGCAACCAGCAGGCAGGGGAAATGAACCTGAATCCGACCGATCCGCGCGCGCAACTGGTCAACGGCTTGCCGAACCACGCGAATTCCGGCGGCTATGGTTCACCGCTCGCCGGCGTACGTACCTACGTGCAACCGCAAACGCCGGCGAACTGAGCGGTCGCGCGCCTGGCGGTCATGCAGCATCGCGCGCTGGACAGCTGCGCATCTTTGCACGGACCGTGCCGTTTTTTTTCGTCGATTCTCTTGCTGATGTGCCGCTCGTCGTCACTCAGAGCCCGAATATGATCCGCGGCGTATCGTTCTGCGCGATCACCGAGACGCCGATCACCACCAGGATCAGCGGTAGCAGCGCCGTGCCGTAGCGCCGGATCGGCGCGCCGAGCAGTGGATGTTTGACGAGCCATACGGCGCCCGCGCACCAGAGCCCGATCATCACGATAAAGACCAGCGAGATGAATGCACCCTCGCTGTGTGAATGGCTTGCGTACAGCGGCACATAGACGGCGAGATTGTCGGAACCGTTGGCGATGGCAACGCAGGCCACCACCCACCGGGATGAGGCGCGTGCGGCGGGCGGCTCGCCGCCGGCCCGCCGCGTTTCCTCCTGTTGCGCGCTGCGGGGGCCAAAGCGCTCCCATGCTTTGGCGAGTCCCACGCCGATGGGCAGGATGCCGAGCAATCCGACATAACCCGCCGGCAGATGCTTCAGCAATGCGGCGAGCAGCATTGACCCCACGATCAAGGTCAGCGAGCCGGCACACTGCCCGGCGATCACGCGACACCGCTCGCCGCCCGCTTCCGCCAGGAAGGCGAGCAGCACGAACAGGTTGTCGATGTTGGTGGCGGTGTAACCCGCGATAGCGAGCAGGGCAAGGCTGAACATGCGGGAAAGCTGGTCGGCACAAAGTGAGAAAGATTGAGAGGGCGAAGCGATGTTGATCGCGAGGCACGGCCGGGAAGCCGGCGGCGCGCTGGAAGGACGGCGGCCGGTCAACACGATGCCGGTGCAAGCCGCTGCGGTCAAGCAGTCACTGTGTTACTCGCGGTGGATAGGCCGTGAAGATGTCCGTTGCCATATGCAGCCGGTACGTTGCTTCCGGCATTGAATGGACACGCGACCGGGTGCGCTGAGCGGGTGCAGGTCAAGCGGCCCGTAAGCTACAATTGCCGACGGCTTGAAAAACGGAACATCAATGAAGATTCGGATTCTCTTTATCGCCTGCGTCACGGCTGCTGCTTTGCTGGCGGGCTGTACGACTGTCTATAAGAACACGGACGCGTGCGAGCAGTTGATGCGAAGCAAGCTGGCGGATACGTCGGCGGATACGCTGAAGATCGCCCATGCGGGCTCAGGCATTAACGGCTCGCGGGTGGTGGTCGAGGGATCGATCGAGCATGTGGGGGTGCCTGCGTCTGTGGCGTCTGTGGCTTCAGTGACGAAAGCGCCGCTGACCGCTTCGGGCGCACAGGCGGCGTCTGCGGCATTGCCGGCTTCGGCGGTGTCCGTTGGTGCTTCTGGGGCATCAGGCGCTTCGGCAACCGAAGCACTCTCGCTCAAGCCCGCCAAACCGCAGAAGATCGTCACGCCAGCCGCCGCCGAGTGCACGTTCCACGGGCCGACGCTGAGCGCATTCAACTGGCTCGCACCGGCGAATCTTGTGACCCCGGCCGCGAACGCGACGGAATAACGCATCGGGCAATGGCAAGTCGAGTGGTGATTGGTGACACAAGGAAACTTGCGGCGCATGGCAAGCCGTGAGGCAAAGCAAGCCGTGAGGGCAGGCAAGCCGCAACGACCTTCAAACCACCGCAACCTTCAAACCACCGCAACCTTCAAACCACCGCAACCTTCAAACCACCGCAACCTTCAAACCACCGCAACCTTCAAACCACCGCCTCCTCGCGTTGGCGCTGCTTGTCCCGCACCAGTCGCAACACGCTTTCACCAAACGCCTGCGGCCGCCCTTCAAAGCAGCGCTCCACCGCCTGCGTGTCAATCAGACGCAGCCGCAAGGCCGTGCGCTCAGCGTGCGCATCGATCATTCGCACGGCGGCGGCGATGTAGTCCTCAACGCTCTCCGCTGTCGCCCACGACGGCATGCCCACGCGCTCGAACAGCGCGCCGTCGATCCGTTCGAACACTTCCGGCCCGCGCTTGCAGATGCCGGGCAAACCCAGCGTGAGCGCGTCGACGATACCGTTGGTATTGCCGAACGGAAACGGGCTGAGAAAGAGGTCGGAGCGATTGACCCGCGCCAGATAATCCGCGTAATCGTGAAAGCCGTGCACGACCGCGCGCGGCAACGCCTGGCGGATGACTTCGCGCATGCGCTCGAGCGGTAAACCGTAAGGTACGCCGCTCATGAAGTGAAACTCCACAGGCGTTGCAGCGCGCGTGCCGATCTCGCGGCACGCTTCGAGAAAGCCGGGATTGAGCTTCATTGCGCTGGCCGTGATGACCACCTCCAGCGTTTCACGTGACGGCGGCACTTCCGCGACGATATCCGGCAGCGCCACCGACGGCCGGTACGGCTGACCGTCTTTCGGCAGCTTCAGCAGACGTTCGCTGAAGCAGGCCGGGTCGCCGACGTAATCTTCCTCGACGCTGACGTAGTCGATCTTGTCGGAGTGAGTCGTGGCCGGATGGCCGAGCCCGGCGATCTGCAGCGGCGCAACGCGCAGGTTCGACATGAACACCGTCAGCGCGAACATGCCGACACTCGGCATATAGAGCACGTCGGGACGTTCCGCCTCGGCAAAGTCGCGAATTGTTTTCAGACATTCGCCGATGTATTCCGGTTCCTCCAGTTCGATGAAGCGGTCGAACACCGCGCGCCCGATGTCGTCGATAGCGTAGCCGAAGCTGAAGGCCACCACCTCGAAATGCTCGCGCGCGGCTTCGAGCGTGCGCGAGTGCGTGCGGTAGATGGAATGGGCGCCGCCGAACCATTCGAGCACGACCAGCATGAGCGGCTTTTTGCCACGCTGCTTGCGGCTCTTTGCGGGCGACAACTGCGACGCGGGAAGGTCGGTCAGCCCCAGTTGGTTCAGCTTGCGGCGCACCAGTGCATTGATGTCGCGTTTGATCTCGTGCCGCCGCGGCGTGTCCGCATAGCTGCAAAACATATACGCGTTGTGCAGCAGGGCCGTGGGCAGGTCGTCGAGGTCGGCGATCTGCTGCAGTTTGCCGGGAAGCCATTCCATCAGCGCCTCGCGCTTGATGTGCGCACTCGCCGAGCCCTTGAAGACCGGCGCCAGCAATACCAGCGCGAGACAGGCGGCGAGGGATTTGTTGTACGCCCACAGCGCCGCGAAGTCGAGTTCGAGTTCCGATTCCGTGGAGTAGAGAACGCAGAGTTTCTCGACGAAGCTGTCGCCCGGCAGAAACTGGGCGTTCTCCTGACCGCGCGGATTCAGGTTGCGGGCGACATGGTCCGCATTGCCGAATGCCGTGGAGGAGAAGACGAGGCCGACCCATTCGTGCAGTGTCAGCAACAGCCTGAAGCACTCGGGCGGCAGCTTGAACGCCGGGTCGGCGAACAGGGTCGAAGCCGCGCTCGCGAGGCGTGTGCAGAAGCGTTGGCGTTGCTCGTCAGGCGGCAGATCGGCTATGCCCGACGCAAGAAAGCAGCCGTCCAGCTTGCCGCGCTTCTGCTGCAGAAGCGCGAGCGCGGCAATGAACTGGATGGAAGCCTTGACGTGCTGTTGCGTATAAACGAGCTGCTCGAAGTGATCGAGCGAAAAAGTGGGTTCTTCCATCTGCCGACAATTCCAGAATTTGCATGACTAACTAACTGGAAGGCAGTTAGCCGGAAAGCGGAAATTATCGCAGTCGGTGGATATCAAATCTGTGCGTTCGGCGAGTTTGGGAATTTTCAGCGACGAAAGAAGCCGCGCGCTCAGAACGCGTAGTAAGGGCCTGGTCCCGCCGACGTCTCGCGCGAGGCGATCGCCGTATAGACGCGTCGTCCGAAGAAGAACGGCAGGCCCCAGCCGAAGCCGCTGCTGGCCACGCCGGCAAGGTTATTGAACGCGTTATTCGCCGACGCGAACAGCGCGCTCGAATTGCCGATCGCAAACGACACCATGCTCGACGCGCCGTCCGTGCCCGTGATCGCGGCGCTCGCGGCCTGCACCGAGGGCGGGCAGTACCAGAAGCCGCACTGCGGCAACTGGCTATTGCTGAAGAAGAGCCCGTTCGAGCCGCTGTCGAGATAGCTTTGCGAATACGTCTGGCCGCCGCTCGTGGTGACGACGTAGCCCGTCACCGAATTCGCCTTGAGGACGCTGGCGCCGCCGAGCGTGTTGTTCGCCTGGGTGCCGATGCCGAAGATCATCGAGCCCGATACGCTCGCCGCGCCGGCGTCGGCGATGGCCGGCAGGTCGATCACCACGCCGTTGTTGTCGAGCGCGAAGCGGCTGACCGGATTGGTCACCTGTTGCGCGAGCGCCTGCGTGCTCGCCTGGCAGGCGCCGCTCGCGTCGCAACTGTAGTACCAGCGCGGCAGCGCGCTATTGACGCAGCCGCTGCCGCAGTCGGCCGTGAACAGGCCGACGCCGAGAATGCCGTTCGAGCGCAGGCCCGCCACCGTCTGCATGGCGCGGCCGGAGCCCGCGCAGTCGGCGGGCACGGTGGGCACCGCCGGGTCGGCGATGGTCTGGATCGGGATCGACGCGGCCAACTGGCCGGCCATGCGCACGTCCGCGCTGCGCACCGCGCCCCACGTGTAGCCGCCGCCGAACACCGCGCACTCGCCCGCCATGCCGCCGCCCGACGCGATTGCCGCGAGCGGGAGGCTCGCCGGCAGCGCGGAGGCGAGAATCCGCAAGCCGTGCGAGCCGGTGTCGACCTGGACATTGTCGATCGTCGCGCAGTTGTCAGTGCCGGGCTGGCAGACGGTGACGCTCGTCGTCAGCATATTGCGCGTCAAGCCTGGCGCGGTGGTGACGATGATCGGCTGGATATTCGGCGTAGTCGACTGCGGTACGGAGCCGTTCGACGCGGCGGGCGGCGTGGCGGCCGGCGGCGCGCTCGCGGCGGCCGGGCTGCTGGCCGAAGTGGTCTGGGACGTGGCGGCCGGGGTGCTGCCGCCACCGCCGCCGCACCCCGCAAAGGCGGCGCAGACGAGGAGCAGGGCGGGAAGGCTAAGGGCGGATTTCATGGCGTCGTGAGCTGGGGTGGAGGCGGAGTCTCGAGGCTGTGCGCGTCACTGGAAATCGTCGGCCGTGACGCCGGCCGGCAGCGCCGCGGGCAGCCATGCGCGGCCCACGTAACCGCGCATCGGCCCGCCGGATTCCACGACCACGTCCGGCCGTGCCACGCGCGAGACATGCAGATTGCCGTCGGCGGTCGCTGCTTCGGCGCCCGCGCGATACGAGCCGGCATAGGTTCCGAGCAGTGCGCGCAGGTCGGGCATGGTTGGCCCTTGCCACGTGTAGGCGATGATCTGGCCGGTGTTCGTGGCGTACTCGTTGATGGTCGTGTTGCCCGCGTCGGTCAGCGTGCGCATGCGCAGCGCGCCGTTCAGCAAGCTGCGTGGCGCGGTCGCGTTCGAACTCGCCTGATCCGGCATGGCGCCACCCAATTGGGCGCGCGCATCGGCGCTGGCGCACGACACGGCAATGGCCATTGCGCAGGCGGCGAGAGTCGGGGAGAAGGTGGGCACTGGCATGATGGTCGTCTCTCGGTTGGCGCCCTCGAAGGCTTCTTGAAATGTCTATTTCAAGATATCACTGAGGTTTTCTGACCGTTACCAGAAGCGGTATTCGACTATTTCGAGATCTCAAAATTAGCCGTGCGAGAGGCCCGGAAAAGGCCGTTGAATCAATACACTGTCGAGTAAGTAGGGTGTATCTGACAGGCGCTTGGGAAATGTGGGTAATTGTTAAATCTGCCGCGCGGCAAGCCGGTTTCAGGCGCGAAAACCAGTCGCCTGAAACCCTGGGAAGCTGCGCGCCGCGAGGGCGGTTCCAGATCCCTGGCGTGAGTAGATCGGGTGCCATTTCCCAGCGGCTCACGCTGCTTAATTCGCACGCAAACCCGGGTTTTTGCACACGGGTCGCCGGGATCGGTAAAATGTTGGGTTGATCCACGGAAACTTGCCGTGGCGTAGCGGAAGGATTCCCCGAACATGACTGATCTTCGTCTTACCAAGCGGTTTGCAGTAATGCTGATGGCAGGCGGTCTGGTCGCCGGCTGCGGCACGTCGTCGCCGACCAAAATCGACTACAAGAGCGACTCGAAATCGAAGCAGGTGTCACTCGCCGTACCGCCGAACATGATTGATGAGACGGCCGATCAGCGTTCGTTGCCCCCGCAGGGCGGCGAAACCTCGTTGTCCACGCTCCAGCAGGTCCAGGCGCAGGCGCCGTCGGCCAACTCCGTGGTGGTGGTGCCGCAGGTCGCCGGCATGCATATCCAGCGCGACGGCACCGAAAGCTGGCTGGTCATCGACAACAAGGCGCCAGATCAGGCATGGGCGCAGATTCGCCGTTTCTGGCAGGAGCAGGGTTTCCTGCTGGTGGTCGACCAGCGCGACAAGGGCGTGATGGAAACCGACTGGAACGAAACGCACGCTCAGATCAACGACGGCCTGATCCGCAACACGCTGTCCAAGGCGATGGGCAACAGCTATGTGACCTCGGAGCGCAACAAGTACCGCACGCGTCTCGAAGCGGCGCCGAATGGCGGCACCTATGTGTTCATCAGCCAGAAGGGCATGCGTGAAGCGCTCAGCGGCACGAACAACGATTCGAGCACCTGGGTGCCGAAGCCGAACGACCCGGGCCTCGAACAGGAATATCTGAAGCGGCTGCAAGCAGCGCTGGCACTGGCCGATTCGCGCACCAAGCCGGGCGACACGCAAAGCGCCGAGCTCTCGCCGGCCGGTGCGCAAACGGCGCCTAACGCGGCCACGGCGGGCGCAAAGTCGGCGGCTGCGGCCACGGCGGCGCGAAACGTCGCGTTGTCCGCGCAGCAGCCCACGCCGGACGCGGATTCGGCGAACAATACATCGGCGCAGCTCTCCTCCACGGAGCTCACGCTCGGCGAGCCATATGACCGCGCCTGGTTGCGCGTGGGCCTCGCGCTCGACCGCAGCAATTTCACCGTCGACGACCGCGATCTGACCCGTGGCCTGTACTTCGTGCGCTACGTCGATCCGAAGGATATGACGTCGGCGGAACAGGGCTTCTGGAGCCAGGTGTTTCACGGCAAGAAGGAGAAAGTGGCCAAGCAGTATCTCGTGAACGTGCGCGCGGTGACGCCTGACCAGACGCGCGTGGCCGTGGTCAACGACCAGGGCGCGATCGACGAAAGCCCGCAGGCCAAGCAGATCATGAGTCTGATGGTTGACCAGTTGCACTAAGGCGCAGCAGGTTCGAGCACCGTCTGAATGTCTGAACCCGCCCGGGATTGACTCCCGGGCGGGTTTTTTTATGCCCGGATGTCTATCGCCGGATATGAAGCAGCGCGCGGCCCGGACAGAGATCGCCCGCGTGCGCATGTGTTTTGCTTGGCTTGCAGAATACCGGTACGAACCGGCATTCAATGGGAGTTGGCCATGTTCGACGTGATTCCTTACTGGATGTGGGCCGCGAGCTTGCTCGTCCTGGCGCTGGTGTGCGGCGCAGCCTTGAGCCCGCGCGAGGCGCGGCGGCCAACCGGCTTGCGGATGCGGCACACGGCGGCGCGTCGAACGAAGTGGCCGACGCCTTGAACCGTCCTTGCCGCCGTCCTGAACCGCTTGCCGTATTCCGCAACGGCAACCGTACATGCGGCCGCCTCGTGCAGCCGCATGTAACGTGACGTTACCCCGGTGACGTAACTTTCAAAGCCTTCCTTCCGGCCGCCGCCATCTTTTTCTCCTGTAAGAAAATCCAATAAGAATCAACTGTTTGCCCTTGATGGCTCCCGTCGTTTGACAAACTGGCACACAAGCTGCTTTTGTAAGTTCGTGGAGCCGGGCCGGCTTGCCGCACGTGGGTTTGCGGCGAGCCGTCAATCCAGCGATCCGGTCAACGACTCCAGCATCCAGCATCCAGCATCCAGCATCGGCCAACGAACCGCTGCTTAGCCCGATGACGGCCCGCGCGTGTAGCGCGCGGCCTCGGTGGCCCCGTCGCCTATCCTCGTAGGGCGACGGTTTCGCCCGCACTCCTGTGGAGTGCGGGCTATTTTTTTGTGCCTGGGAGTTGCTGCGGCTTGGGGACGGCGGGAAGAACGGCAGTATCGGCGACGCCGGGAAGCGTCGCGCGAACGAAGCGGTTTTCAGGTATCCGCGCGGCGCGTGCCGATCCACGGCAGGCGTTTGATGACGCCGGTGGCCAGCGCGGTGCCGACCAGGATTACGCCGCAACCTTCCAGCATGCCGGGCGACACGCTCTCGCCGAGAAACAGCGCGCCCCACAGAATGCCGAAGATCGGAATGACGAAGGTCACGGTAATGGCGCGCGCCGGTCCGGCCACCGCGATCAGATGGAAGAACAGCATATATGCCACGCCGGTACACGCGACGCCGAGCGCGATCACCGCGCCCCATGCGTGCAGCGAGACCGGCGCCGCCGGCCAGTAGATCACGGCGAGCGGCAGCAGCACGAGCGTGGCGCCGGTCATGGTGCCCGTAGCGACGGTCAGCGCGTCGACGCCCGTCAGATGGCGCTTGGTGTAATTGGCGGCGACGCCGTACAGCAGCGTGGCGCCGAGCGCGGCGGCGGCCGCGAGCGCAGTCGTGAGCGGCGTGGCGGGCGTACCGTTCGGCGCGGCGATCTGATCCCACACCAGCATCAATACGCCGAGAAAGCCAATCACCAGCCCGAGCGTGCGTAGCGCGCTCAGCCGGTCGCGCAGCCAGACAAAGCCCACCAGCGCGCCCCACAGCGGCGTGCTCGCATTGATCACGGAGGTCACTCCCGCCGACAGCGTCAGCTCGGCATAGGCGAACAGGCAGAAGGGCGCCGCCGAATTCAGGATGCCGACCACCAGCAGCGGGAAGGCTCGCGTGCGCAGGATGGCCGCGGATTGGCGCAGCGGGCGTCGCGCGATCAGCACGACGGCGAGAAAGGCCGCGCCGATGCCGACGCGCAGCGCCATCAACGGTGCGACGCCGAAGTCGGTTACGCCGACGCGGATAAACAGGAACGAGGCGCCCCACAGGGCGGCGAGGATCAGCAACTGCAGCAGGTTCTTGGCATTCATGAGGGTGGCGCCGCGCGCGGTTGAGTCGAGACGCCCGCGCATCGTAACAGCGCTATCGTGCGAAACGTTTCAGGCTGGAATGAAACGGCAAGATCCGGGAGATGAAAGGCGTCTGATAGTGGTGATCGTAAAGGCCGCAGTGGCACGCGCAAAACGAGCAATTCTCACGCTGATGTGAGAAAAATTACGACCAGGGCAATGTGGTGGAACGGAGCACGCAAGCGTGAGCGGGTATCCGCTTGAAGTCCGCGAATTATTTTGCGGCGACCATTTAGACGGCGGACATGAAATGCATGAGCGAAGGAAGGGGGCGGGGGCGGCCCGCACCACCCGCACGACCGCCGCGCCCGTACTCGCCTCAATGCGCTCCGCTCAGTGCGGAATCATCCACTGCAGGAAATTCTGCTGCACCCAGACCAGCACGCCGAGCAGTACCGTCAGCAGCATTGAATGCTTGAACGTTTTGGCGAACACCACGCCCTCCTTGCCTTTGAGTTCGGTGGTCGCCACGCCGGTCGAGATGTTTTGCGGCGAGATCATCTTGCCCATCACGCCGCCCGACGAGTTCGTCGCCGCCATCAGGATCGGGTTGAGATTCAACTGGTTGGCCGCCACCACCTGCAGGTTGCCGAACAGCGCGTTGCCGGACGTATCGCTGCCGGACAGGAACACCGCGACCCAGCCGAGGAACGCCGACACCAGCGGGAAGAACGGTCCGACCGAGGCAACGCCCAGCCCGAGCGTGTACGTGAGGCCCGAGTAATTCATCAGATACGCGAGCCCGACGATGGTCGCCACTGTCAGGATGGCGATGCGCGTCTGCACCCACGTGTCGGCGATGGCCGCGCCGAACTCGCGCGGGCTCAGCTTGACGACGAACGCGGTGATCAGCGCGGCGACCAGAATGGCAGTGCCGGTCGCGAGCGGCTGGAAGTCCCACACCGCGCCATACGTCGTGTTGTACAGCGTGATGAACACGGCCTTGTCGAGGCCGGGCCACGGCACCTTGATGTCGCCGATCAGGAAGATCTTCGCCACGGTCCAGACGATCACCACGACCGACACGATGATCCACGGATACCAGCCCTGGCCGCCGCCGATCTTGCCGCGCACCTCGCCGACCCGGTCGATGTTGACCGCGAATTTCGGATCCGCTGCGGGTCGCCAGACGCGCAGGAAGGCAATCGTCAGAATGAGCGAGACCATCGACGACAGGACGTCGGTCAGGCTGTAGTTCACGAAGTTCGAGGCGACGAACTGCGTCAGCGCGAAGCTCGCGCCGGATACCAGCAGCACCGGCCACACCTTCAGCATGTTGCGAAAGCCCGCATAGACGCTGATGACATAGAAGGGCAGCAGGAAGGCGAAGAACGGCAACTGGCGGCCGACCATTTTGGCGAGCGAATCGGCCGGCAGGTGCGTGACCGCGCCGAGCACGGTGATCGGCACGCCGAGCGCGCCGAAGGCGACCGGCGCGGTATTGAAGATCAGCGTGAAGGTGAGCGCTTCGAGCGTGGGAAAGCCGAGCAGAATCAGCAACGAACTGGTAATGGCGACCGGCGTGCCGAAGCCGGAAATCCCTTCGAGCAGCGCGCCGAACGAAAACCCGATCACCACCAGCACGACGCGCCGGTCGTTCGGCAGGTTGTCGATCATCCACATGCGAAAGGCCGCAAAGCGGCCCGAGCGCTGCGAGATGTTGTAAAGCAGGATCGCCGTGAACACGATCCACATGACCGGCCAGCAGGCGAACACGGCGCCGGCGACCACCGAATTGACCGCGAGTCCCACCGGAAACTGCCAGACAAAGACCGCCACGATCAGGCCGACGATCAACCCCGCGAGCGAAGCCTGCCACGCCGGCCGGCGCGCCCAGCCAAGCAGAAGCAGCACGACGATGATCGGCAGGGCCGCGACGAGGAACGAGGGCAATAGCGAATTGCCGACAGGAGTGAGTAGCTGGTGGAACATCACGTCTCCTTCGTTGTTGTTCGAACTCGACGCGCCACTCCGCCTGAAGGGGCGCGTCGCTCTGGCATGACGGATGGGTGCCGACGGCAGCACGTGCGGGACGGGCCGGGGCGCCTTTTTAAGCAGATACTGTGTGCGGCTTACCGAAGCATAGAACCCCGTCGGGCTGCGTCAAGAAGGGAAACTACGGGCGAAGCAGACAGGGGCTGGGAGCGCGTCTTGCGCCCGCGCGGGGCCGCACGGTGCGCGAGACGACGAGCGACACGACGAGCGATGCGACGAGCGATGCGCGGGTCCATGCGGGGTGCGCATCGGGCGAAACGTCGGGCGAGGGTGAATCGTAAGGCGGCTGTCAGTGCCCATGTCCGTGACCGCCCCATCCACCCCCATAACCATGACCGCCGCCCCAGTAACCGCCGAACCCGAAACCGATCGAGACCGACGGCGCGTACCAGCCCGGATAGCCGTAATAGGCCGGATAGACCGGTGGCGGATAGTAGACGGGATAAGCCGGCGCAACATAAACCGGCGGGGCGGCGACCGCGTAAGTGGGCGGCGAGCTTTGCTGAGCCGCTTGCGCCTGCGCCTGTTGCTGCTGCTGTTGACCTGCGGATGAGTCGACTTGCCCGACGGGCACTTGTTGCTGAGTAGCAGTGGCCGGCACCGTGGCGTAGTACGGCGGGTAGTAGCCGGCCGGGTAGTAGCCGTATGGGTAATAGCAACCGGAGAGCGTGAGAACACAGACCACACCTCCAAGCGCAATACCCGTGTTGGAAAGACGTGGCGAGGAATCACCGGAAAAGGGCCGCGGCAACCGCCGGCCGATCGCACACACCGTGTTGATGAGGCGGGACTTCATGACGCGCTCCTGGTTGAATCGAACGCCGCCGTTGGGGCGACAGGGCATCAGCTTACGCTGCTCCCGCGCCAACCGGATTGCAAATCCGTAACGGCTTATTTCACCTTATTGCAGCGTCACTTGAAAACGGGCATCGGAGACATCTCGCCCGCCCGGGAAGCAGCGCGTCCGGCTCTCTGTGAGCCGCGCATCGCCGGACTCACCTTTGTGTCATGGATAGCGCGAAGACCGGGCGTCCGGTTACTTGCCCACCTCATGCCCGATGACTCCGCCCGCCGCCGCACCGCCGATCGTCGACAGCGCATTGCCGCCGACCGCCGCGCCCGCCGCGCCGCCCAGGCCTGCGCCGATGGCCGTATCACGGCCCTGCCGGCTCATGCCTTCACACGCGGAAAGACTGACCACCGCTGCCACGATGGCCGCGAGCGTACTGATTTGACGAATCGATTTCATGATGCTGACTCCGGTACTTGTGATTGGAAGTAGTCACCGTTCTTCCATTTGATGTTATCGCCGCAGCCCGTGTCCGGATGTGTGCACCTGTCAACGAACTGACGGTTTCGTAATCAAATGTTTCCCTTCATTCAGCACGCGGCGTGCCCGGCCGCTGGAAACGCAAAAGCCCGCTGGTGGCGGGCTTCGATACTGCAATGCAGAGGTCTGGCGGACCGGATGGCGGATGGAACCGCGCAGCGCTAACGGTGCATCCGCGTCCGAACCTTACTGCCGCTGATAAATCTCGGCGCCTTTCTTCATGAACTCGATCGACTTCACTTCCATACCTTTCTTCAGCGCTTCGTCGTCGGTGACGCCTTGTTGCGCGGCGAACTCGCGCACGTCCTGCGTGATTTTCATCGAGCAGAAGTGCGGCCCGCACATCGAACAGAAATGCGCGACCTTGGCCGAATCCTTCGGCAGCGTTTCGTCGTGGAATTCGCGCGCCTTGTCCGGATCGAGACCGAGGTTGAACTGGTCTTCCCAGCGGAATTCGAAGCGCGCTTTCGAAAGCGCGTTGTCACGCACCTGCGCGCCGGGATGGCCCTTCGCCAGATCGGCGGCGTGCGCGGCGAGCTTGTAGGTGATGATGCCGGTCTTGACGTCGTCCTTGTTCGGCAAGCCGAGGTGCTCCTTCGGCGTGACGTAGCACAGCATGGCCGTGCCGAACCAGCCGATCATCGCAGCGCCAATGCCCGACGTGATGTGGTCGTAGCCCGGCGCGATGTCCGTGGTCAGCGGTCCCAGCGTGTAGAACGGCGCTTCGTCGCACCATTCCAGTTGCAGATCCATGTTTTCCTTGATGAGTTGCATCGGCACGTGGCCGGGGCCTTCGATCATGGTCTGCACGTCGTGCTTCCACGCGATCTGCGTGAGTTCGCCGAGCGTCTTCAATTCGCCGAGCTGCGCTTCGTCGTTGGCGTCGTAGATCGAGCCGGGGCGCAGGCCGTCGCCCAGCGAGAAGGCCACGTCATACGCCTTCATGATTTCGCAGATGTCTTCGAAGTGCTCGTACAGGAAGCTTTCCTTGTGATGAGCGAGACACCATTTCGCCATGATCGAGCCGCCGCGCGAGACGATGCCCGTCATGCGTTTGGCCGTGAGCGGCACGTATTGCAGACGCACGCCCGCATGAATCGTGAAGTAGTCGACGCCTTGCTCGGCCTGTTCGATCAGCGTGTCGCGGAAGATTTCCCACGTCAGGTCTTCGGCCTTGCCGTTGACCTTTTCGAGCGCCTGGTAGATCGGCACCGTGCCGATCGGCACTGGGCTATTGCGGATGATCCACTCGCGCGTTTCGTGAATGTGCTTGCCGGTGGACAGGTCCATCACCGTGTCGCCGCCCCAGCGGATCGCCCACGTCATCTTGTCGACTTCCTCGCCGATGGAAGACGACACCGCTGAATTGCCGATGTTCGCATTCACCTTCACGAGGAAGTTGCGGCCGATGATCATCGGCTCGCTTTCCGGGTGATTGATGTTGTTCGGGATGATCGCGCGGCCGCGCGCCACCTCTTCGCGCACGAACTCCGGCGTGATTTCGGTGAGGCCGTTCGGACCGAACGCGCTCGCGCCGAACGCCTGGCCCGGATGCTGGCGGCCCATCATCGCGGCGAGCTTTTCGCCGTTCGGGCCGCTCGTCTTCAGGCTTTCCAGATACTCGGCGCGGCGCTGGTTTTCGCGAATCGCGATGTACTCCATTTCCGGCGTGATGATGCCTTTGCGCGCGTAGTGCATCTGCGAGACGTTCTTGCCGGCGATCGCGCGGCGCGGCGTGCGGTGCAGGCCCTGGAAGCGCAGGTCGGCGGTTGCCGTGTCGGCGGCGCGTTCGCGGCCGAAGTCGCTCGACAAGCCGGTCAGCGCTTCGGTGTCGCCGCGCTCTTCGATCCAGGCCTGACGCAGTGCCGGCAGACCGGCGCGGATGTCGATTTTGGCATCCGGGTCCGAGTAGGGGCCCGACGTGTCGTAGACATAGACCGGCGGATTCTTTTCGCCGCCGAAGCTGTCGGACGTGTCGGCCTGCGAGATTTCGCGCATCGGCACGCGGATGTCGGGACGCGAGCCGGTCACGTAGACCTTGCGGGAATTCGGCAGCGGCGCGACAGCGGCTTCGTCGACGTGCGCGTCGGCGGAAAGGAACTTCGGGTTGGCGTTCATGCGTATCTCCGTTGCAAAGCTATGTGGGGCGGCTAAGCAGGAGACGAGACGGAAGTTGTCGGAAATCGCGAGAGGTGAGGCGATAAAGCTGGAGCGCGAAATCCGTACGCTTCCCTGCGCTGGCATTATCCAGATCAGGTTCAAAGGGTATTTCTCACCCACGCAACACGGACTTCCAACCTCCGTGCGACGCAGGACCCCCGCGTTAGCAGCGCACACGATACACCGGCTTCCCGCTGCTTGGCAACCCGTCAGGAAACGCCGGCTGGCGGATAGCGCAGCGGTCGGCCACGCGCGAGTCGTGTGTCGAGGCGGCTGGCATCAGGCTGGCGCCACGATGCGGCGCGACACGTTTGCTATGGCGTGGCGCTGTGCTTACAGCGTGAAATCGTCCGCGGCTTCGGGTTGAAACAGGATTTTTTCCAGCTTCAGCACCTTCTCCGTGCCGCTCGGCGGCGTGAAGCGGATGCGCTCGCCGCGCTTCGCGCCGAGCAGGGCGAGGCCGGCGGGCGAGAACACGTTCAGGCGACCGTGCGCGAAGTCCGCGTTGGGCGGATAGACCACCGTCCAGGTCATGTGCTCGCCGCTGGTTTCGTCGACCAGCGTGGCTTGCGAATTCATCGTGACGACATTGGCCGGAATCTCGTGCGAATCGACGATCACCGCGCGCTCCAGGACGTCGTCGAGCATGTCCTGCAAACGCGCGTCGGCGCCGGGCGCGGCCGCGTGCTTCTCGAGACGGGTGACGTCGAGCTCGGTCAGGTAACAGGTTTTCGTCTTTTTCACGATGGGTACTCCAATTCGATCTGCATGTAGGGAAACAGCGTGCGGATGAGATCGGCCCGGAGCCCGACAACGCGGCTCAGGCAATGGAGCGGGCAGCGTTAGATCGGGCGCCGGGCGGCGTGGAGCGGGAGCGTTCGGGACAGCTCGCCGGTGCGACGCGGCATGGACTCCGCGCGCGCGCAACCGGTTGCGCGGGGCGGGCGCAAGCGGGAGAAGGCACGGGAAGTCGGAAAGCGCATCGAGATAGCCAGTGGGTAGCGAAAGAGGATGAAGCGGGCGCCGCAATACAGTTGTACGGGCGCGATCGAAAGGTGAATGTTAGCACGGGAGGTGCTGCCTTTAGACTTTAGCACAGGGCCGGGAATCTCTCGTCGCGGCGCCCGGCCCGGCCCGTTTGCCACGCCCTGCCAGCCGCGGTAAATCGTGTGCGCCGTGTGCGAGCCGCCCGCCGTCTGCCCGAGCCCGTCTGCTCAGACGTTACGGATACCGAATCATGAACAAACCCATCCGGCGATCCGCTCGACCGGTGGGCGAGAGCCTCGACTACGGATCGATCCACAGCAACTCGCGCCAGTTCACCCCGAAGCGCAGATTAACGCAGCCGTTCGCGTGCAACGCGTTCCGAGGTATCGACGCGACGAAGATCCAGGGGAAACGCCCACGGCCATTTTTGTTGCGAGTAAGTCAAAAAGTTACGATTCTTTCAAGCGACGCGGTGGGCGCTTACTGCATAATGCGATGCGCGCCAACCATTTGGCGCGTGTTCGCCGTGGCCCGATCTGTTTCGGCCGCTGCGGCGTTGTGGCTCCCTTGGCCATCTATCGTCCTTCCGTTCCACCAACATGTCCGCCAGCCTCGCCCGTCAGACCGTATCGCCGATGCGGTGTCCGCCATCCCGCCTCAGGGTCTTCAGCGGGGGCGCAGCACCTCGAGCGGCATGGGCGGGTTGAACGCATGTCGCTGCAAACTCCAAGCCGTTTTCCGCGTGGTTTCCCGCTCCGTTTGCCACAGTCCCGCAACGGCCAGCTCGCACTCGCGCTCGCCGTCGTCTATCTCGTGTGGGGTTCGACTTATCTTGCCGTGCACGTCGCGCTGGGTTCGTTTCCGCCGCTGCTGCTCTCGGGGTTGCGCAATCTGTTCGCCGGCATAGGGCTCTTCGTTTTCGCGGCGCGCCGCAATCCCGTCTGGCCGGGCGCGGTGGAAATCCGCAATGCCGGGCTGGTCGGCACCATGCTGGTCGGTTTGTCGAGCGGCATGCTCGCCTATGGGATGCGCACGGTCGGCACCGGCACCGCGGCGGTGATGGTCGCCACCGTACCGCTGTTCGCGACCGTGATCGCGGCAGTGGCGGGGCGCAAGATCGGCCGGGGCGAGTGGTTCGCGGTCGGCCTCGGTCTGGTCGGCATTGCGATTCTCAGCCACGGCGACAGCGCGCCGGGCTCGGCGGGCGGCAGCCTGGCGATTCTGTGCGGCGCGCTTTTCTGGGCGGGCGGCGCGCATCTGGCCGGGCGGCTGAAGCTGCCTTCGGACCTGTTTCTTTCGACGTCGCTGCAAATCGGTCTGGGCGGCGCGATGTCGACGCTGGTCGCGTGGGTCTCGGGCGAACGCATGGCCGAGCTGCATTTACTGCCGCTGCTGGCGTTCATCTACCTGATGCTGATCGGGACGATGGCCGCCTATGTTGCGTACGGTTTTCTGATCCGGCACACCAGCCCGATCATTGCCAGCAGCTGCATGTATGTGAACCCGGTGGTGGCCGTGGCGCTCGGTGCGCTGCTGCTCGGCGAGCCGGTAACGCGCTCCACGGTGATCGCGACTATCGTGATTCTGGCGAGTGTGGGGCTGTCTTTCTGGTTCGACTACCGGAAGAAGGGGCTCGCCTGACGTTCACCTGGAGTCTGGCTTGGGTTTGCATTGGGTTTGCCCTGAATATGCTTGACCCGGGCAGCAGGCCGCCGCCTTCACAGCGCCGCCGCCACTTCCGCGCCTTCGCGAATCGCGCGTTTCGCGTCCAGTTCGGTCGCGACCTTCGCTCCGCCGATCAGGTGATAGCGCGGCCCCTCGGCCCGATGCGCTTCTCCTGCCGCCGGCTGCGGATGCAGATCGCGCAGCGATTCCTGCCCCGCGCACACCACGATCGTATCCACTTCGAGCCATTCCTCGACGCCTTCGCGGGCGATCTTCAACCCGCGCGCACTGATCTCCAGATACGACACGCCGCCAAGCATTTTCACCCCGTTCCTCGCCAGCGTCGCGCGATGCACCCAGCCGGAGGTCTTGCCGAGCCCCATGCCGAGCTTGCCGGCCTTGCGCTGCAATAGCCATATTTGCCGCGGCGGCCGCGCCGGCGCGGGCGGTTTCAGGCCGCCGCGTTCCTGCACGGCAAGATCGACACCCCATTCGTCGAGCCACGCGTCGCGCGGCATGGGCAGCGGGTCGCCCGCGCGATGCAGCAGAAACTCGCTGACGTCGAAGCCGATGCCGCCCGCGCCGATCACGGCGACGCGCTGGCCGACCGGCGCACCCCGCAGCACGTCCACATACGACAGCACGTTCGCTGCATCGATGCCGGCAATCGCCGGCCGCCGCGGCACGATGCCGGTGGCGACGATCACGTCGTCATACGCGCCGGCGGCAAGCAGCGCGGGATCGACGCGCGTGTCGAGCCGCACGTCGACGCGGTGGCGCTGCAACTGGCTCTGAAAATAACGGATCGTTTCGCTGAACTCTTCCTTGCCGGGCACGCGCATCGCCAGATTGAACTGGCCGCCGATCGTTGCGCTCGCATCGAACAGCGTCACGCGATGCCCGCGCGACGCTGCCACCGTCGCCGCCGACAATCCCGCCGGACCCGCGCCGACCACCGCGACCGAACGCGCGGCCTGCGTTCCGGCGACGGGCCGGTAGATCAGCTCGGTTTCGCGTCCCGCGCGCGGATTGACGAGGCATGTCGCGCGCTGGTTCCTGAAGGTGTGATCGAGGCAGGCCTGATTGCAGGCGATACAGGTGTTGATTTCGTGCGTGCGCCCCTCGGCGGTCTTCACCACGAACTCCGGATCGGCCAATAGCGGCCGCGCCATCGAAACCAGATCGCCTGCTCCCTGTGCGAGCAGTTCTTCCGCGACCTCGGGCGTATTGATGCGGTTCGACACGATCACCGGCACCCTGACGGCGGCCGTCAATCGCGCGCTCAGCTCGGCGAAAGCCGCGCGCGGCACCGAGGTCACGATGGTCGGCACGCGCGCTTCGTGCCAGCCGATGCCGGTGTTGAACATCGTCACGCCGGCGGTTTCGAGCGCGCGGGCGACCTGCACGGTTTCGTCCCACGTGTTGCCGCCCTCCACCAGATCGATCAGCGAGATCCGGTACATGACGATAAAGCGCTCGCCGCACACGGCACGCACCCGCTCGACGATCTCGCGCGCGAGCCGCATACGGTTTTCGATGCTGCCGCCGTAGGCGTCGGTGCGCCGATTGGTGCGTGGACACAGGAACTGGTTGAGCAGATAGCCTTCGCTGCCCATGATCTCGACGCCGTCGTAACCCGCGCGCCGAGCAAGGCGCGCGCAGCGCGCATAGTCGCGCACGGTCTTCGCAATGCCCGCGATGCTCAGCTCGCGCGGCTTGAACTTCGAGATCGGCGATTTGATCGCCGAAGCGGAGACGACGAACGGTTGATAGCCATAGCGGCCCGCATGCAGAATCTGCAGCGCGATCTTGCCGCCCTCGGCGTGCACCGCCTCGGTCAACTTCCGGTGATTGCGCAGATCGAACACGGAATTCAGCGTGCCGCCGAACGGCAACAGCCAACCCTCGCGACTCGGCGAGATGCCGCCCGTAACGATCAGACCGACGCCGCCCTTCGCGCGCTCGCGGAAATACGCGGCCAGCTTCGGGTAATTCCAGAAGCGGTCTTCCATGCCCGTATGCATCGAACCCATCACCACGCGGTTGCGCAAGCGGGTGAAGCCCAGGTCGAGTTCGGCGAGTAAGTGTGGGTAAGGCATGCGGAGGACCGTGTAAGTATTGGATGCGCACGAACGATACACCGCGCGGCGTGCCAACCCTCCGAGGAAAAATTCTAATCCCCGCAAGTCATTGCCCCGTAAGACATTCTTCAGCCGCCACCAGCCAAGTGGAAGCCTGCGGCACACGCATTGCTCGAAGCGAGCGTCCATCGACACGGACCGCGCCGCCCGGATAAAGGCGCGATGTGCGGCAGGGATAGGAGGGGGTGCTCCGTTTCGGAGAGCCGGCCTGAACCGTTCCAACGACCAGCGAACAAGGTTTCAGTCGGCGTGTTGTCCGAAGCGGGACGTCCACAAATCAATGGGCCGAGAGCCCGACAACATCGATAGGTGAACATAATGAAACTGATCCGAACCATGGTGGCGATGGCTGCGGTTGCATCCATCCTGAGCGCGTGTGGCGGCGGCTCCGACGACGTGGGCAAGGAACTCGGGCTGACCAATCCGGAGATCCATTTCATCCATGCCATTCCCAGCGGCCCGGCAGTCGACTTTCTCGTGAACGGCACCGCGCCCTCGGGACAGACGAACATCAACTATAAAGGCGTGACGAACTTCACCAATATCAACACGGGTGCGACCACGGTCGCTTACTCCGCGACCGGCACGACGACGGCGCTCGCGAGCGGCAGCTTTCCGGATGTGGCGAAGGGCCACGAATACACCGTGCTCGCTTTGCCGGGCCTCGCCGCACCGGACATCGGCCTGATCGACGATCCGTTCGACAAGGGCCTGCTCTCGAATAGCGCACGTCTGCGCGGCTTCAACGCGTCGGCGAACGCGACCAATCTCGACCTGTATCTGGTCCAATCGACCTCGACCGACATTACCAACGCCGCGCCGACCATGGCCGGCGTGGCCTTCAAGAACGCGGTGCCGGCGAGCGGCCAGGATTCGATCTATGTGTCCGGCGGCACGTACGTGCTGATCGCGACCGTGGCGGGCAGCAAGACGCCGATCTTCCAGTCGACGGCGTTCACGTTGTCGAACAATGCCGACTGGCTGGTGACGTCGGTGCCGATCGCGGGTGCGCTGAGCCAGCTCGTGCCGGGCCAGATCCATCTGCTGGTGGCACAGAACGGCAATACGCAGACGCCGAGCGTCGAATTGACGAACACGCTGACGGGCCAATAAGCGCGCTGTAAATCGCCTGCGATCGAAGCCTTAACGGAGCGGGTACGGCAATAAACGACAGGTCCCGGGAGGACGGAGCGGCGATCCACGTGAGTGGATCGCCGTCTTGTTTGCGGCTTCGACCACGCGCGGTAGCCACGACCGTGACCGATGCGAGCGTAAAGCGCGCGTGAAGTATCCATGAAGCGCTCATGAAGTACGACGCGTACCACCGAAGTACCACGCGTACCACCTTCCAGCCACAAAAAAACCCGCCGCGGTTCTTCCCCGCAGCGGGCTCTCCCTATCTCTCATGCCAGGCGCTGCAAAGCGCCGGCCGTGTGCTTCTTTCTTGTTAGACGCCGCTCACTTGGCCTGATCGGCCGAGTTGGTGATAGCGTTGCCACCCTTCGAAATATCCTGCCCGGCCCCCGCCATCGTGTTGCAACCGGCGAGCGCAGCTGTCCCTGCAATGAGAAGCAAAGCGATCAGTCGATTCATGAAAAGTTCTCCTTGTCGAGAATGCATCGGTTGACGTGCCCATGTTGTACGGCACGTGCTAGCTGAGCTAGCTGTCGTCCGACCGGGGCTTACGCCAGTCGATCCGGTCTGATTGCATGGTAAAAAAAGGGCGGAGGCGGCGCTGTCGGCTGCACTGCGATTTTCATGTAGGCGTGCTCCGGTGTTTGCGTCGGCGCACTCCTACAAGCCTCACTAGCGCTTTGCGTGGGCCTTTGCTAGACGGACGTTCGCGAGGGCGTGGCCGGCGGCAGATCGACCGAAGGCGTCGCGGTGCTGACGCTCGGCATCTCCACGTGGATGTCGGTGCCGTTGGGCACGCCGCGCCGGATCTCGAAGCGCCCGCCATGCGCCGCTACGCGCTGGCGCATGCCGAGCAGCCCGTGAGTGTGGGTGCGCTTCAGATCGGCGGGCATGATGCCGACGCCGTTGTCGGCGATATGCAGCGCCACCTGGCCGTCACCCACCTGCAAGGCGATCGATACCTTCGAGGCTCGCGCGTATTTGGCGGCATTGGTGAGCGACTCCTGCGCGACGCGAAACAGCGCGATCTCGGTCTGCTCGTCGAGCTTGATGTCGTCGGCGGGCAGGTGCAGGTCGAGCGTCCAGTTGTTGCGTTGCGCGGCTTCGTCGGCGAGCGTGCGCAACGCGGTGACGAGCCCGAAGTTCGCCAGCACCGTAGGCCGCATGTCTTCGATGATGCGCCGCTTGAGCGCGATGCCCTGATCGAGATTCGCGAGCGCCCGCTTGAGTTTCTCGGAGATGTCCGGCGCGCTGTCCTTCAGCTTGCGGTTGGCCCAGGCCACGTCCATTTTGCTCGCGGTCAGGATCGCGCCGAGCTCGTCGTGCAGTTCACGCGCGAGCTGGGTCTTTTCGTTTTCGCTGACCGCCTGCAGGTGCCAGCCGAGCGCCTCCAGTTGACGGGTGCGTTCATTGACGAGCTGGTCGAGTCCTTCCTGTTGTGTGATCAATTGACGCTGCACACGCGCCTGACGATCGATCTGAATGCCGAGATTGCGAAACAGCAGAATGAACAGCACGATGTTCAGCGCCGACAGACCGGCTGCGCATAGCGTGGAGATGCGCTGATCGCCGCGGCTCGCGGCGAGCGCGTGTTGCGCGCGGCGCTCCTCGTTGTCGCGCAGCAGCGTGAGCGTGCTGTCCACCAGCGACGCGTCGGCCGGATTGGCCTCGCTCGCGCTGCCGCACGTGGCCAGGTCGAGCGGATGCGGCGCCGCGCCCTGCAGCGCGGACGCGCCCGCGCCGATACGCGCCTCGATCAGCGCGAGAATCTGCGTGAAGCTCGCGAGTTCTGCGCTGTCCGCCTTGCCGCTGCGGTAGAAGCGGTTCAACAGTTGCTCGCTCTGACGGATGCGCACAGCGGTAGCGCAGAACTCGCGCGCGGCGGCGTCCTGCCTTGTCAGAAGAAAATCGCTTTGCTGCGCACTCAGGCGCGAGAGCTGGCTCGCAAGGGTGCTCAGCTGCACGGTGACGTCGCGTGCTTCGAGTGCGGTCTCGTACTCGGCGGCAATGCGCTCGCGCGCGGTTTCGAGAATCACGAGGCCGCCCACGGTAATGACGATCGCCACCGTCATGGCGATCGCCCAGCTGCGATTGCGCATCCAGTCGCTCAGCCGGGCGGCGGTTCCAGCATCGACCGGGTTCGGCACGTTCTGCACATTTGGCACATTCGGCTCCTCTGATGGGGCATCAGTGTAACGTCCGCCGCTTGCGGCGCCCGCGCGTTCGCTCCTGCAATGCAGCATTGCCGTAACGCGGCCGTAATCCAATGTCAGCGGATTCTCACACGAAAACCGGCGTGCGTCGGAATGCGCCCGGCGTCACTGATCGTTAGGATGGACCTGATCGTTCAATCAATGTTTCGGGAGGAAGCCATCATGCTGAAATGGGCGTTGTTCTTCGCCGTCGTCGCGGTGATCGCCGGGGTTCTTGGCTTTACCGGCGTAGCGGCAGGCGCGGCGGCGATTGCAAAGTTCCTGTTTATCGTATTCGTGATTCTGTGCGTGGTGTTCCTCGTGCTGGGCTTCGTGGTGACGAAAAAGATCGTCGATTAGCGCTGCTCAACGAGGCGTTCGCAAACCGTGGCTTTGCGCACGGCAGACGGTTCGCCAGTCAACGGCCTGTGCCGATGCCACACAGATACCAACAGGAAGGAGAGTTGCCATGCTTCACTATGCCATTGTCTTTTTCGTGATCGCGATCATTGCCGCCGTGTTCGGTTTTACCGGAATCGCGGCAGGCGCCGCCGAAATTGCAAAGATTCTGTTCTACATTTTCCTCGTCGTGTTCGTGGTCACGCTGCTGCTCGGCGTATTCCGAACGTAGACGGGCATGGCAGCAGCCATTCCTCGTTTTCCTTGCGCCGGCGCATCAGGCGCGATTCGTGCGTGATGCGCAGTTCCCCCATACCGGATAAAGGAGAAATTCAATGTCGAAGCTACCTGGCGCCCAGGGCGCGGCCACTCAATCCAGCGACCCGTTCGTGATGGACCTTGCAAAGATCCGCGAAGAGGCTCGCAAGCACATGTCGGACGGCCCGGTCACGCAAAGCTATGGCGCGGACCGCGAGACGGTGTTGAAACTATGCAATGACGCACTGGCCACCGAAATCGTCTGCGTGCTGCGTTACAAGCGGCATCACTTCATGGCGAAGGGCATCAACTCCGAGGCCGTGGCTGCGGAGTTCGCCGCGCATGCCGCGGAGGAACAGGAACACGCCGACAGCATTGCCGAGCGGATCGTGCAACTGGGCGGCGAGCCGGATTTCGCTCCGGACGGTCTGAAAACGCGCTCGCATTCGGAATACAAGGAGGGCGCCAACCTCACGGACATGATCAAGGAGAACCTGATCGCCGAGCGCATTGCGATCGACACCTACCGCGAGATCATTCGCTATCTCGGCGATAAGGACGTGACGACCCGTCGTATGTTCGAAGACATTCTCGCAGTCGAAGAAGAGCACGCGGACGATATGGCGGATCTGCTCGAAGGCCGCGAGTAAGCGGGGTGGCGCAATGGGCGCGGGTGGGTCTGGCGGGTTACCCGCGCCGGCATGCGCCACCGGGTTTTTTTCGATTCCGGCAGAAGCCACACCGGAGGTCACTACAATGTCTGCTCTGGCGCGATTCCATTGCACGGACACCCAAAACAATGATTCGAGTGTTGATAGCTGACGACCATGCGATCGTCCGAGGTGGCTTCAGGCAGTTCGTCGCTGACGAGCCGGATATGTGCGTCGCGGCTGAAGCGGCCACCGGCGACGAAACCATCAGCCTCGTGCGCGAGCAGGCGTTCGACGTGGTGCTGCTCGACATCGCGATGCCGGACAAAAACGGCATCGACACCTTGCGCGTGATCAAGCAGGTGCGCCCGAACCAGGGCGTGCTGATCCTGTCGGGATACCCGGAGAGCCAGTACGCGATCAACCTGCTGCGCGCGGGTGCCAACGGTTATCTGAACAAGGATTGCGAGCCCGATGAGATCGTGCGGGCGATTCGTGCGGTAGCGCGCGGGCATCGTTACCTCTCCGAGGCGCTCGCCGATACGCTCGCCGACAACCTCGACAAACCGGCTGTCGGGCGGCCGCATGAAGCGCTCTCCGAGCGCGAGTTCCAGATTTTCTGCAAGCTCGCGGCGGGACAGATTCCTACGGAGATTGCGGAGGAATTGCATTTGTCCGTGAAGACGGTCAGTACCTACCGGGCCCGCGTGCTGGAGAAAATGCGGTTGGCGAATAATGCCGATCTGACTTATTACGCGATCAAGAACGGCTTGATCGAATAATGGACGATCGAGATATGCCGATGAACAGCGAATCGAACCCTGTTGCCGAGCCCGCCCGGCACACGCCATTACGTGTGCTGCTGATCGAGGATTCGCCGCTGATTCGCAGAAGCCTGGTGGAAGCGATCGACGCCTCCGGTCTGCTCAAGGTGGCGGCCTACGCGGATTCTGCGGACCAGGCGATCGCCCTGTTGAGCGATGAGTCGTTCGACGCGGTCATCGTCGACCTGCAGTTGAAGCAGGGCTCGGGTGTGCCGGTACTGGCCTACCTGCAACGGGAAGGGCTGATCGACGCGGTGTTCGCCGCAGTCCTGACCAATCACGCGCTGCCCGCCTACCGGGAGCGCTGCGAACAATATGGCGTGCGCCACTTTTACGACAAGTCGTTCGAGTTCGACCGGGTGATCGACGCGCTGCACGACTATGCGTACGCGCGAAGCGGCAAATGAGCGCTCCGCGCCGGCAAGGGACGACTGACTAACCCTTCGCGGCGTCGGCGGGAAGCGCCAGATGATTCCACGCCGCCAGCCCGGCGAACGCGAGCCCGGCAGCGCTCACGCCGAGCCATCCGAAAGCCGGCCACACGGCCGCGCCCACGCCGGAGCCGATCGCTCCGCCAATGAAATACGCCACCATGTACACCGTATTCACGCGGCTGCGCGCGTCCGGCTTGAGTGCATAAATGCGCGACTGATTGGAGATCTGCGCGGCCTGCACGCCGATATCGAGAATGATCACGCCGACCACCAGGCCCGCAATGCTTTTCGCCGACGCGCCGAATACGACAAACGAAATCGCCACCAGCACGATCGACACGGTGATGATCGCGCGCGGTCCGCGCCGGTCGGCGAACTTGCCGGCGAGCGGCGCGGCCATCGCGCCTGCCGCGCCGACGATGCCGAATAACCCGGCCGCCTGCGGCCCGAGATGAAACGGAGCGCCGGCCAGCAGCAAGGCCAGCACCGACCAGAAAATGCTGAACGCCGCGAACAGGGCCGCGCCGGTGAGCGACGCTTCACGCAGCGCGCGATGCTCGACCACCAGGTGCCACATCGACACCAGAAGCTTGCCGTAGGGCAGCGTCGAAGTGGGCTGGCTCTTCGGCAGACGCAGAATGATGACGACCGCCAGCACCAGCAACGCGATCACGGACGCGCCGAATACCGCGCGCCAGCCGAAATATTCGGCGATCACACCCGAGGCCGTTCGCGCCAGCAGGATCCCCAGCAGCAAACCGCTCATCACCGTGCCGACCGCGTGGCCGCGTTCCGCCGGCGGCGCGAGTTCCGCCGCGAACGGCACGGCTTGCTGCGCGATGGTGGCGAGCACGCCGATCGCGAGACTCGCGACGATCAGCACGGACAGCGTCGGCGCCGCGGTCGCCACCACCAGCGCGCCGCAGATTCCCACGATCTGCAGCAGGATCAGACGGCGCCGGTCGAAGCGGTCGCCGAGCGGCGCCAGCAACAGCATGCCGGCCGCGTAACCGAGTTGCGTGACGGCCGGCACCGCGCCGACCCACGACGCGCTACGCGGAAACGACTGGCGGAAGTCGTCGAGCAGCGGCTGGTTGTAATAGATGTTCGCGACCGCGACGCCGGCGATGGTGGCGAGCAGAAGCAGCAAGCCGCGCAGCGACCGGTCGGCGGAAGCGGGGGTGGACGGGTTGGAAGTGGACATGAGAGAGGGCGGTCGACGGACCGGCCCATGCGCGGTCCTCAAGCGTGCCGATCATACCGGAGCCAGGCGGATCGTGCAGACGGCCGCGAGCGCTGAGAAAGCGCCGCATATGGCTTGCATGAACAGGGTCAATGGGAAAGCGCCGCTTGAAAACGCCGCGCGAACAAAATGAGATGGTCGTTCGGTTTTCGTTCGTAGAATCGGCGCGCGTTATCCGGTTACCAACCCACACGACTATCAGAACGACTCCATGCGCTCGACCACCCCACATGAACCTCTGCGCATCCGCGGCTGGCTGCTGCTCGCCTTGATCTGCCTGGCCGCCTGGGTGCTCCATACGGCGATCGCGATGCGCGATCCGCTCAAGCTGATGCTCGAATGGGAACTGTTGGCCGTATTCGTACGACGCGAAACGCACGGCTGGTATCGCGCCGTGGTCGCGATGGTCGGCTGCGACGTCGCTACCGGCGTGTTCATCGTCGCAGGTGCGGGTTGGCTGGCGCTGCTCGCGTGGCGCAGATCGGCGCGCTTTGTGGCGCAGGTGCAAGCATGGCTCGTCGCCATTGTCGTGATGCGTGCCGGCGCATATCTGCTCGGCGATTACATGACGCACGCCATCGGCATCGACATTGCCGTTCCGTACGACGGCGTCATTCAGGCGGTGGTTGCAGCCGCGCTCGGGATTCCGTATTTCAGGTCGTCCCGGCGCGTGCATGAGACTTTCATCGGCGCGTGAGCCGCGAGCGTCAATCGATCAGATCGCCCTCGGGCTCGTAAAAGGGATACGGCCCATCGGCGGCATCCACATAGGCGTGATGCGTGACGATACCGGTTGCCGGATCGTAGTGATGCAGCGCATACGCGGGCGGCTCCATCATGAACGCGGACGGTGCATCTTCGCGCAGATCGAGCGCGACCTGATGCGCGGGCGCCGGCACCGCGGAGGCGATCGTGCCGCCAAACCGCACGAACATGGGCCGGTGTACATGCCCGCAGATCACCCGCTCCACGTTCGGATAACGCGCGATCAACGCCGCGAGTCTGTCGGCGGCGGCGGGATCGAGCCGCAGTTCGTCCATATGCCCGATGCCGCACACGAACGGCGGATGATGCAACGCGACTATGGTCGGCTTGCCTTGGGCTGCATCGAGTTGCGCGGCGAGCCAGGCGAGCCGCGCGTCGCACAGAGTGCCCGCGCTTTGGCCCGGCACCATCGAATCGAGCGCGATGAGTCGCAGCGCCCCGAGATCGACCGCGTATTGCACGAACTCGCCGCCGCTCGCCAGTTCCTTGCGATCGGGAAACGCGGCGCGCAACGCAGCGCGCTCGTCGTGATTGCCGACCAGCATGAAGTAGGGAATTTCCAGCGGCGCAAGCAGTGTCTTGAGATGCTCGTACTGTTCCGGATCGCCCTGATCGACGAGGTCGCCAGTCATGATCACCGCGTCGGGACGCGGTTCGAGCGCATTCAGGGCGGCGACGCAGCGTGCGAGATAGGCGCCGGTATCGACGCGGCGGTAAGCGAGCGCGCCGGGCCGTTTGATATGCAGGTCGCTAATTTGAGCCAGCAGCATGGGGATGTCCTTTTTATTGCGCGCCAAGAAAACAGCGCGGCTTCATTACGATAGCGCAATCAACGCGTCCTGCGCGATTGAAATGCCGACCGGCGTGCCGCGCGCCAATTCCACCCGGCCGGCTACGTCGATCAGCAGCGCGTCCGGTGCGGCGCCGCCGACCGTCAGACGTGTCCGTTCGCCGAGAAACGCGGTGCTTTCGATATGGCCGCGCAATTGCGCATGAGCCGGGTCGGCAAGATAAGCGTCTTCGGGACGGAAGAAAATTTCGTGTGCCGGGCTCGCGTGGGTAGAGCCTGCGGGCAGCGGCACGGCGCCGCCGGTGGTCGTCAGCATGCCGTCGCGCCGTTCGCCCGCGAGCCGGTTGATCGTGCCGACGAACTGCGCGACCGTGCGGTTGGCGGGGCGGTAATAGATCTCGCGCGGCGAACCGATCTGCTCGATGCGCCCCGCGCTCATCACGACGATGCGATCGCCCAGTTCCATCGCTTCGGCCTGATCGTGCGTGACGTACACGGTCGTGATGCCCAACTCGCGCAGCAGCGTGTTCATCTGGCTGCGCAAAGCGTCGCGCAAACGCGCGTCCAGCGCCGTGAGCGGTTCGTCCAGCAGCAGCACGCGCGGCTGCACCGCGAGCGCACGGGCCAGCGCGACACGCTGGCGCTGGCCGCCCGAGAGCTGATCGATCGGTTTGTCGGCGTGCGCGGTCAGACGCATCATGCCGAGCAATTCGTCGACGCGCTGGCGCACGGTCTCAGCCGGCACACGTCTGATTTTCAGGCCATAGCCGATGTTGCCGCGCACCGTCAGGTTCGGAAACAGCGCGTAGCTCTGGAACACCATGCCGACCTGGCGCTTTTCGATCGGCAGGGCGGTGACGTCGTCGGCGCCGAACGCGATGCGGCCGCCGGCGTCCGGTGTTTCGAGCCCGGCGATCATGCGCAGCGTCGTGGTCTTGCCGCAGCCCGACGGCCCGAGCAGCACCAGCGTTTCACCGGCGCCGATATGCAGATCGAGCGGTTCGAGCACGCGCGTGCCGCGAAACGTTTTCGCGCATTGCGTCAGCGCAATGGGTACAGCAGCGGGAACGGAAGCGAGTTTCATGGCTGGGGGGACTTCGAAGAGGAGGCGGTAACGCGCTTTTTCGCCGCGCTGCGCTGGCCGGTCGCATCGACGCCGAGCCACTGCATGGCGACGAGCAGCGGCATCGTCATGATGAAAAACAGAATCGTGTAGGCGCTGCCGATCTCGATGCGCAGCGACGCGTAGGTGTCGGCGAGACCCACCGGCAGCGTTTTGGTGTCGGGCGTGTGCAGCATCCACGTGAGGTTGAATTCGCCGATCGAGAGCGTCAGCACCGCCAGCGCGCCGGCCACGATGCCGGGCCGCGCGTTCGGCAGCACGATTGTCACGAAGCGCTGCAGGAAGCTCGCGCCGAGACTCGCGGCGCCTTCTTCGAGCGTGCGCAGATCGCTGCTCGCGCACACGGCGGCGACCGCGCGCACCATGAAGGGCAGCGTGAACACCACATGGCCGACCACGATAAACGCCACGCTCATGCGGAACACGGTGAAGCCGCCGTACACCACCAGCAGCGCGAGCGCGGATGCGAGACCGGGCAGCGCGATCGGCAGCACCAGAAACTCTTCGATGATGCGCGAAAGGCGCGTCTTGCTGCGCGCGAGCACGTAACCCGCGGGCACGCCGGTCAGCAGCGTGACGACCAGGGTCGCCGCCGCCACTTCGAGCGAGAGAAACACCGAGCCGTGATATTGCGTCCACACTTCCGCGAGCCAGCGCAGCGTGAGTCCGCTCGACACGCCCTTGAAGTAGTTGACCGTCAGCCCCGCCATGATCGACATGACGACCGGTACGATCAGGAACGCGCACAGCAACAGTGTGACGAACCATTGGCCGGCGGCGAGCCACGTTCTGGCGCCCGGCAGGCGCAGGCGCAGGCGCAGGCGCAGGCGCAGGCGCGGCTTCGCCGCCGGCTGTAAAGAGGCAGTGATGGAATTCATTGAAGTCCCGTCTTCCGGTCTGGCAGCGCCAGGCCTGGACATACCGTTCATGCGCTTGCCGCCACGGCCGAGCCGCTTACGCTGCGCGCCAACGCCAGGACCGCCCACGTCACCAGGCCGAGCACGATCGAGAGCCCGGCGGCCGTCACCATGTTCGCGTTGAGGGTGAACTCGGTGTAGATGGTCATCGGCAGCACGTCGATGTCCGTGGCGAGTGTGAAAGCGGTGCCGAATGCGCCCATCGCGGTGGCGAAGCACACCGCGCCCGCCGCGATCAAACCCGGCGAGAGCGCGGGCAGCACGACGTCGCGCATGATCCGCCACGGCGACGCGCCGAGCGAGCGCGCGGCTTCTTCGAGCGACGCATCGAGCTTGGTCGCCGACGCCATGACGGTGACGATCACGCGCGGAATCGAGAAGTACAGATAGCCGAGAAAGAGGCCGCTCATCGAATACGCGAACACCCAGCGGTCGCCCGTGAGTTTCAGCGAGAGTGCGCCGATCAGTCCCTGGCGTCCCGCGAGCATGATGACCATGAAACCGACCACCACGCCGGGAAATGCCAGCGGAAACGTGAGCAAGGCGAGCAGCGTGCGTTTCAACGCAAACTCGCGGCGCGCCAGCAGCAGACCCGCGATCACCGACAGCACCAGCGTCGCCGCCGTGACCGCCGCGGACAGCAGAACCGTCGCGCCGAGGCTCGACATGTAGCGCGGATTGGTCAGCATCGCGCGATAGGTGGCGAATGCGTGGCCGTCGCCGCTCAGCTGCGCGAGCGCGCCCATCGGCAACAGCCAGAAGGCGATGAACACCGCCAGCGCGGGCGCAATCAACGCGATGCGCCAGCGCAGCGGGAACGTGATGTCGTTCAATGCATCACCTGCAGATAACGCTCGCCGAAACTCGACTGCTTCTCCGCCATCTTGCCGAAGTCCACCGGTTTGGCGCGCGCATAGTCGCTCGCCGGCAGGAATTTCGCGGCGGTTTCCGGCGTCATCGCATTCGCGCGGACCGGGCGCAGATAGGCGTCGGCCCACAGCTTCTGGCCTTCGTCGGAGAGCACGAAGTCGAGCACCTTCTTGCCGTTCGCTTCATGCGGCGCGCCCTTCACGAGACTCATCACGTACGGCACCGAAATCGTGCCTTCCTTGGGAATCACGAATTCGACGTTCGCGTGATCCTTGTATTTGGCGCGGTAGGCGTCGAAATCGTAGTCGAGCAGGATCGGAATTTCACCGGACATCACGCGCGCATACGCGGTCTGCTTCGGCACGATCGGCGCATTGGCTTTGAGCTTGCGGAACCAGTCGAGGCCCGGCTCGAAGTTGTCGAGCGTGCCGCCGAGCGCCTGATTTACCGCGACCGCGCCCGCATAGCCGACGAACGCGCTCGACGGATCGAGGTAGCCGATCATGCCTTTGTACTCGGGCTTGAGCAGGTCGGCCCACGAGCGCGGTACGGGCTTGCCTTCGAGCGCGTCCTTGTTGACGAAAAAGCCCAGTGTGCCCGAATGAATCGAGAACCAGTAGCCCTGCGGGTCTTTCATGTTGGTGGGAATGTCGTCCCAATGCGCGGGCTTGTACGGCTGGATCACGCCCTTGTCCTTCGCCTGGAAAGCCGACGAGACGCCGAGATACACCACGTCGGCGACCGGGCTCTTCTGCTCCGCCATGAGCTGGGCGATCGACTGGCCGGAGTTCTTGTTGTCGAACGGCACGCGAATGCCGGTCTTTTGCTGGATCGCCTTGATCTGGCTCGCCCAGTCGGCCCATTCGGGCGGGCAGTTGTAGCAGATCGCGGTTTCGTCGGCGTGCGCGAGCGACGGCGCGGCCAGAGTCAATACAAGTGCCGATGCGGCAAACGCGGCGCGCGCCAACTGACGCACTCGAACAAAAGCGGTGGAGGAACGGCGGGTCACAGCAATCTCCCAGAGATGGACAAGGTGGCTTCAGCGGTTGTGTCGAGTACGGGTGAACTGACGGAATGCACGTCACGTGATGCGGCATCGGACAGCGCCGGCATGCCGTGCTGTTCGGGATGTAAACGTTTTCGTCGAGCGGATTATCGGGAACGTATGTGACGACGCTATGACGTGTGGCCTGCCGCCGTGGCATGCGCGTTGAGGTGATCGCGACGAAGCGAAGGCAGGTTGCGGATGTCGGGACGAACGTTGGACGAGCGACGAAATAGCCCAGCGGGGGGCGCGCGCCGATTACCAGTCCGACCGGATCCGATGGTTTTGTATGGTCTGTCCGCCTCCGCATTTTCCTGCGATATCTGATTCGCATGGAAATACCGGTCCCTGATTTATTGCGACTTTAGGAGTTCTCCGATGGGCGGCGAGTGGGGGCAAATTCACTATGAAATCGCCGTTTGTTAAGCGGCTATGAATGACAAGATCAACTGAATTTATAAAAAAGGAGGTTTTATAAAGGCATCTTGTTTGGATCCCGGTTTGTCCGAAGGTCACCGTAAATTTCTGATATTAGAGGATTGTATGAAAACCAATCTATTGTTGGCTCTGACTGCCCTGCTTTTATCTGTTTGCGCGCCTGCTAACGCAGCCACGGAATGCTATTTTGAGAAAACCCATGACGCTGTGGATTTGAATATCAACAATCTGGTGTTTCAAAACGTCGTTGCGCCGAAGTCAGGATATACGGTGATCAAGCCAACCGGCAGCATGTCGATCACACCCACCGATGACAATATCACTTCGAACTGCGATCTCGGGCAGGGCGGGCAGGCATTGAGGGGTAAGAATAATCGCGCGGGTTCGACGGACTATAAATATGCGACTGTCACGGACGCCAACGGCAACTCCCATCAGGCTGTTTTGTATAGCACAACTGCGCCGGGAATATACTATGCAATCAAAATTACAAACGACGCGTGTGCAGATAATTCAGGATTCATTCCCGCTAATAATTCATACCTCAATCTATATGACGTGGGGGATTCAAGGGAAAAGCAGTGTATGAACGGGGTAAAGCATTTTACCTTCGGGGTTCAGTTTTACGTAGGCTCGGACTATAAAGGTGCGAAAGGCACGTTCAAGTCCAATGAGGTGGTGCACGGTAGCTTCAATATCTCTGGCGCAGTCGACGAAGTGACGGTAAAGACCGTGATATTTACCGCCACCTTGAAATAGTCTTTTCTTCCCTGTTCATGCCCGGCGCCAGGATCAGGAACGGCGCGGGGCAGTTTCGTACGGGATTGTCGGGCTTCCACTCATTTTGCAGAGCGAGCCTGTTTTCGTCGACTACGGCGTGCGACGCCGACTGTACGGCGCATCCGGTTTCAGCAGTCACCAATGGCCGGTGCGCGGGCGTCTCATGCAAACGGCCGTTCGACGGTTGCCGAGGCACGCAACGGCGAGGGTTCGTTGCGGTTCGAAATCGCAGCGATAGTGGCGCCCTCGCGCAAGCTGTGCGGCAAAGTCAACGTGAGCGACGTTTCACTCATGGCCTCGTAACTGCCGGTCACGCGCGCCAGCAAGCGCTGCCAGGCCGCGCAGCCGATTTCGCGATTAGGCGCACAGATGGTGGCGAGTGGCGGCGACAGCAGTTCGCCCATTGCGAGGCCGTCGAAGCCGAGAATCGACATGTCGTGAGGAATCTGCAGACGCGCGCGGCGCAGGCCCCGCATGACCACCATTGCCAGCAGATCGTTGCTGCAGAAGAGCGCGCTGGGGCGGTTCGCGCCGCTCGTCAGATGGGCGAGCACGGCGGGCGACAGTTCCTCCGCGTTGAAATCGACCTCGAGCGCGGGCGCCGGCGTGAGGCCGGCTTGCTGCATGGCCTGCGAATAGCCGAGGTGCCGCTGACGGGCGCGGTCCGAGGCGGCCAGCGTGCCCGCGAGCATAAGAATGCGGCGATGGCCATGGGCGATCAGCATGCGTACGCCGTCATAGGCGGCGAGACGGTTGTCGACCGCGACCGATGGACGGCGCACCGTGTCGTTATGCATCAGCACGTACAGCAGCCCTGCGCGGTCGAGTTCGTCGAGTAGCGGATGTGTGTCGGCATCGGCGACCGTCAGGATCAGGCCTTCCACGCGCTGTTCGCGCAGCGTTTCGATAGCGTGGCGTTCGCGCTCGGCGTCGTACTGCGTGGTCATCAGCATGAGCCGGTAGCCTTGCGCCGACGCGAGTTCGTCGATGCCTTGCAGGCACTCGGCGAATACGGGATTGGCGAGCGTCGGCAGGATGACGCCGATCAGACGCGTGCGTTCGCCACGCAATTGACGGCCGAGCGGGCTGGGGCGGAAGTGCAGGGCGTCGATGGACTGACGCACTTTGTCGAGCGTGACCGGGTTGACGGTGTGCGGCGCGTTGATCGCGCGCGATACCGTGGCGATGGAGAATCCGGCGTGGGCAGCGACATCTTTGATCGTCGGAGTCATGAGTTTCCGTTCGGGTCGTAAACGTTTTCGTGAGCGGATTATCGGGAAGGTTTGTGACTCCAGGATGAATTCAATTCCTGGTTTGCGGCGTCTGGAATCGGGGCGCGAGGCAGGCGGCTCAGCGTTTGGTACGCTCGCGGCGAAATGGTAGAATTCGCGTCCACCTGCGTTCCGACCCTTGCCGGGGTGATGAAATTGGTAAACATAGCGGACTTAAAATCCGCCGCTTCACAGCTTGCCGGTTCAAGTCCGGTCCCCGGCACCACTGCAACTCTCCGCATATTTCCTTCTTCTCCCTGCCTTCCTCTGCGCAGTAAGGTTTTTTCTGCCTGATCAGATCCGCCGGCGACGCATGCCTTTCCGCGCCTTTCCTGGCATAGGGTTTACGCAAATTCCACGAACAAAGCCGGCCGACGACTCCACGACACTGCCGCGTGCGTACGATTGCCGCCGCAACCGACCCGCTCAATCAATCGCCGTGGCTGCGCACGGCGCTCTTCCTTCCCATGCTTGGCGGCATGCGCCAACACCCGCTGCGCAGATAGGCGCCGACCCTCGCAGATGCCTTTCACGCCACAAATCACGACTAATGTTCAATAACATAAAAATTATTGTACATTTTTTTTGTAAAACATAAGCTGCGTTCAATCGATACACGGCTCCCGCGCGGCGACGAGTCGATTCCCGTAGCGACGAGGCACGTGACAAGCGTTTTTTCTCAACATTTATATGTTAGGAATACTACATTTACAGGGGAACGTGAAATGAAGAATTGGGTTGGTGCAGTCGTCGCATTTGGCTGGTTGGCTTCAGCAACCGATCTCGCCCACGCGCAGAGTAGTGTGGCTTTGTATGGATTGATCGACGAAGGCTACACGTACGTTTCCAACATTGGTGGCCACAGCTCGAACGCTTTGGCTAGCGGGATCGCGCACGGAGACCGCTGGGGACTTAGGGGAACGGAAGACCTGGGCGGCGGTCTTTCCGCGATCTTCGATCTTGAAGGCGGGTTCAATCTCAACACGGGGGCGACCGGAAATGGTGGCGCGATCTTCGGCCGCCAGGCATGGGTCGGCCTGCAGAGTCAGAAGTGGGGCGCCGTGACCGCGGGTGATCAGTACGACATCATTTCGGACTACATGTGTGATTACAACGTCGGCTTCTACGCGAGCGGATATGGTATTCACGAAGGCGATATCGACCGGATGGAATGCGACCGCCTGCCCAATGCGGTGAAGTACACATCGCCCAGGATTGGCGGCTTCAAGGGCGGTATCATGTATTCGTTCAGCAACGTTCCTGGAAGCTTCCATACGGGCAGTGCGTGGGAAGTGGGTGGCAGCTACATCTTCGGCCCGCTTCATCTGGGGCTGGCCTGGGCCTCGCTGCCGGGCAAATCGATCGATCCGTATGGGCAGCTCGGCACGCCGGTATTTTTCGGGCAGACGGTCGCCACGGTCACCAGTACGAAAGCAACGGATCTGAACACCGCTTTCGTGCTCAACAAGTACAACATCTTCGCAGTTGGCGGAAGTTACAAGTTCGGCAAGGTGACGGTGATGGCCAACTTCACAAACACGGAGTTGGGCTACCACGGCATGACTTCGTACATGCATGTATTCGAGGGCGGCGCGATCTACAACCCTACGCCGGCCTGGGGGCTGATTGCGAGCGCCCAGCATGATGCGCTTCAGGGTCATGCGTGGAATCAGGTGTCGGCCGGGGTGCAGTACTATCTGTCGAAACGCACCACGGTGTACGTGTCCGGCGACTATATCAAGGCATCTGCCGGGGTCAACCCGGAACTCGGATGGTTCGTGAACCCGTCGCTCACCAACAAACAGATGGACGCACGCCTCGGTATTACTCACAAGTTCTGAAGCGGCTAACTTCGGTATCCCGGTACCACAAAGCCCCGGGCCGCGCGTAACGGCTCGGCGTTTTCGTAGAGGAAGAAGCAGCCGTCCAAAGCAGACATGCCTATTCTCTCGAAAGCATACCTTCGCCACGGCGTGATGCGTGAGCCAGCGCGTCGGCGATCGCATCGACGTTCTCCGCGGTAATATTCGCGCTCGTGGCCACGCGTATGAAGGGGCGCGGTGTGACCTGAAAACTGGAACCCGGCTGCACCGCGATCCCGCGCGCGGCGAGCGTAATAAGCGCGAACTGCTCGTCAGGCACCGGCAGCCAGATGCACAAGGCGTCGCGGCCCGAAACGTGGAGGCCACGTTCGATCATGGCGGCCCCGAGCGTTTCGCGGCGTTGTGCATAGACGCTGCGCGCGTGCTCGATTTCCTTCAGCGATTTGGGCGTGGTGAGCAGATGTGCCGCGGCCCCCTGCAAGATCCGGCTCGTCCAGCCTTCGCGAAAATTGCGGTATGCCTGAATCTGATCGGCGAATTTGCTCGAACTCGAGAGCACCGCAAGCCGGAAATCCGTACCCAGCGACTTCGACATCGTTCGGATATGCACGACGCGATCAGGGTACATGCTGCCAAGGCTCAGAGGCCGTTGACTCGCGAGACCCGAAAGGCCGTCCAGTTCAATGATGAGCGTGTCGTTGTCCTTGAACAGGGCGCCGAGCTGTTTGAGGCGCTTTGCGCTCAAGCGTTCGCCGGTTAGTGCATGGGAGCCCGGCTGAAAAAGAAACACGACCGGCTTTTCATTGAGTGCCGCCGCGAGGGATTCAGGCAGCGGTCCCTCCGAGTCGCACGCCACGCCCACGACGCGTGCACCGAGCTTTTCCAGAATATCGAACACCCGCAACGCGGTGGGATCCTCGATCGCGACGGTCGCGCCGGGCACGACAATGGTTTGCAACGTTGTGTGCAGGCCGTCGTATCCGCCGTTGACGGCCGTGAACGTGCAACCTTCGTACGACCAGTCCTGCGCTATCACTTCTTCCAGTTCCGGCGCAATGGTGTCGCGCACGTAGCTGTTCAGATGACTCACACGATGTGCCTTCGACAAGGCCTCGCGAATATCCGGCAGCAACTGCGGATCGGGCGACGCGAATCGCAGGTCCGCGACGATGTTCTCGCCGTAGTTCGCGAAGTCCTCGTACCGCGCGGGACGTAGCGAGGTCTGATCGCCGCGCACCCATGTTCCCGTGCGGCCGCTGCCGCTCACCATCCGGTACGTGCGCAACTGTTTCCACGCGCCGGAGATCGTCGCGGGGCTCACACCCATGGCGTCGGCCAGATCGCGGACTGGCGGAAGTTGCGAGCCGATTGGAATCGTGCCGTTGCGGATCAGGTTCGCGACTTCGAGCGCGATGCCTCGCATCGTCCGGGCGGTGACGAGTTCAACAAGAGTCTCGAGGGTCATCATTTTCTTTATGTTCAATAACAAAAAAACGATTGTACATTTTTTTTGATGTACATAAGCTGTTTTTCATTCGATAACGCTTCGCTGCGATTGTCAGCTACCGCTGTGTTGGGTGCCCGCTGCGGGAGGTAAGGCTTGCGGGTCGGAAGAACAAGACAGCTAACAATCACAGTGTACGTACTGCGCAAAGCAACGCGTAGACACACGTTGACGACGTAAAGCGGACAACGTTCGCGCCGCGCTATCGAACAGGTTAGCCGGCGAACGAGCCGGGGTTCGTCACATTTGCAAATACCACATGCAATGCACGTTCGGAGTTGTCATGCAACAGCAGTCAGGCGGTGGTGAAAGGCGGAGACGCAATGCTTAAGATTGGCGTTGATATTGGCGGTACGTTCACCGATTTCGCGGCCTGGCGGGAGGGCGGCGAAGGGCGCGTCGAAACGTTGAAAGTGCCGTCCACACCTCCGGATTTCGCCGAAGCCTTCAAGTCGGGCTGCAATGAAATACTGAAACGGATGGAGCCGCACACGCACGAGGAAATCGTGGTGGTGCACGGCACGACAGTGGCCACCAATACCGTGATCGAGCGCAATGGTCCGTCCATTGCATTGTTCACGACGGCGGGCTTTCGCGACATCCTCGAATTGCAGCGACTGCGTTTGCGCCGCGCGATCGATCTGTTCGGCAACCGGGTGGACCCGCTGATTCCGCGCGAGTTCGTGTTCGAAATTCCGGAGCGTATCGGATCGGATGGACGTATGCGCACGCGGCTCGACCTGGAAGCGGTCAAGCACGCGGCGCACGCAGCGAAAGCGGCGGGAGTGGAAGGCATCGCCATTGCTTTTCTGCACAGCTTTCGCAATCCGTCACACGAAATCGCGGCACGCAAGGCCGTGGTCGAAGCGACAGGCTTGCGCAACGTGTCGATCTCCAGCGAAATCTGGCCGAAGATCGGCGAGTACGAACGGGCGATCGTTGCGGTGCTCAATACGTACGTGAAGCCGCGTATGAGTGCTTACATCGGCGAGATCGAACGCTGGCTGGCCACGCGTCTGCCGAATGCAAAGCTCTTCATCATGCAGTCGAACGGCGGCGCGCTTTCTGCCGACGAGGCGCGCGAATTGCCCGTCCATACGCTGCTGTCGGGCCCGGCCTCCGGCGTGACGGCGGCGCAAAGCCTTGGTGCCGCGCTGAACGAGCGCTGCATGTTGACCATGGACATGGGCGGCACGAGCACCGATCTCTCGCTGATTCAGGACAACGAGCCGTCGATCACCGGCGACGCCGAAGTAGGCGACTTCCCGCTGATGATGCCGGTCACCGGCATCGAAGCGATCGGCGCGGGCGGCGGCTCCGTCTGCTGGATCGACGGCGGCGTGCTGCGGGTCGGCCCGAAAAGCGCGGGCGCGCGTCCCGGCCCGGCGTGCTTCGGCCACGGCGGCACGCTGCCGACGGTGACCGACGCATACCTGCTGTGCGGTTTCATCGATCCGTTGCATTTTCTCGGTGGACGCATGACGCTCGACGTCGACGCCGCACGTGCCGCGATGCAGCCCGTGGCCGACGCATTGAAGATGGACGTCGTGTCCGCGGCGCAGGCCTGCCTTACGGTGGCGACGTCGAACATGGTGGCGAGCGTGCTGCCGTATCTGGCGCGCTATGGCCTCGATCCCGCCGACGTGACGCTGGTGGTCTATGGCGGCGCGGGCTCGCTGCACGGCCCGTTGCTGGCGACGGAATTGGGGATTGGACGCGTACTGGTGCCGGCCATGCCTTCGGTGTTCTGCGCATATGGCGGGCTCGTCGCCGGCCTCACGCACGACGACGTGAAGAGCGTGCAGGGCGTGACAGTGAGCGGCGCCCTGATCCAGCGCGAATTCGCTGCCCTTGAGCAGAGTGCGCGTCAATGGCTCGCGAGCCAGGAGGTCGGTGTGAGCCTGCGCGACGTCGAGCTCGAGCAGCGCGCGGAAGCGCGATATCGCGGCCAGTCTTTCCAACTGATAGTGAACGTGCCGACCGCAGCCATCGCCCGCGGCGACGTCGCGGCGATCGAAGACGAATTCCACCGCCAGCACGAGCGTCTCTATGCGCACGCCGATCCGGCGGCGCCGGTGGAATTTACCGAACTGCGCCTGCGTATCCGCGGCAAGCTGCCGATGCCGTCCGCCGGCGCATCCGGCACGCAGCAAAGCACGCCGGTCGCAGGTGCCGCCGACGGAGCCCGCAGCGGCGAACGGACGTTGCATATAGCAGGCGCGACGCGGGCCTCATGCGGCGTCTATGCACGCGAGCGCCTGCGCGGCGGCGACACGCTCGTAGGCGTCGCGATCATCGAACAGCACGACACGACGATTCTGGTGCCACCGCACTACCGGGCGACGGTCGATGCCCACGGCAACATCCTGCTTGAGAAGGAGTCTTGAGATGGACGCGGTCCGTACCGCAGTAATGAACAACCGGTTCACGGCAATTGTCGAGGAAGCTTCGGCGATCATGTACCGGACGGCGCACACGACCTTCGTCAAACTCGTGCAGGACTACCAGTGCGCGATCGCGACGGCGGCCGGCGAAATCTTCGCGTATCCGAGTCAGAGCGGGGTGAATTCTTTCATCGGCCTGCCGTTGCAGGCAACCGTCGAACGGCTGCTGGAGATCGGGATCGAGGAGGGCGACTGTTTCCTCACCAACGACCCGTTCTCCACCGACGGACTCGTCACTCACATGATGGATGTGACAATGCTCCGCCCGATTTTTTTTGGTGGGCGCTTAATGGCATTTGCGTGGGGCTTCGTTCACGCATCCGACATTGGCGGCGCGGTGCCGGGCAGTATTTCGCCGGCCTTCACCGAAGTGTTTCAGGAAGGGCTGCGCATCCGCCCGGTGAAGCTCTACAAGGCGGGCGTGCTCAATGAAGACGTGCGCACCCTCTTTCTCGACAACAGCCGGATTCCGGACGATCTATGGGGTGACCTGAAAGCGATGCTGTCCGCACTACAAAGTATGGACCGCAGATTCAGGCAGCTGTGCGATGCCTACGGCGCGGACGTCGTCGAAGAGGGCATGCAGGACGTGCTGGACTTCGCGGAGACCAAGGCGCGCGGCGTGATCGCGTCGATCCCGGACGGCGTGTACGAGTTCGGCGACTATCTGGAGGGACTCGAGCCCGGCCAGCACACCTATATCCGTACGTCGATGAAGGTGAAGGGCGATAGCCTCGGCTTCGATTTCACCGGCACCGATCCGCAGATTCCGGCCGCGTACAACTACGTGAGCGGCGCGCGCACCCATCCTTACACGGTGCAGGCGTTTCTTTATTACCTGTTGACCGTGGAACCCGACGCGCCGCGCAATGCGGGCCTGCTGCGGCCGATCGCCATGCACGCGCCGCGCGGGACTGTCATCAATGCCGAGTTTCCGGCGGCGGGCGGCTCGCGCGTCGCGGCCAGCACACGCGTCTACGACACGATGCTTGGCTGCCTGCAACAGGCGCTCGCCGGCGGTCTCTCGGCGGCAGGGCCCGGCATGTCGGCGGTGATCGTGCTCAGTGCGCGCGATCCGCGCACCGGCACGCGGCAGGTGAGCGTGATCAACCCGCTTTGTGGAGGCGGGGGCGGACGCTCGGTATGCGATGGCGTCGATGCAATCGACTCGCGCTCCGGTTATCTACGCAGCGTGCCGACCGAAATCATCGAAGTGGAAACGATGCTGTTCGTGCGCGCCAATCGTCTGCTGAAAGACAGCTATTCGGCGGGCCGCTATCGCAGCGGCGCGGCGCTCGTGATGGAAATGGAAAACACCGACGCCGAAGCAACGATGACGATTCGCGGCATGAACCGCTTTGCGTTCCGGCCGTGGGGTGTTGCGGGTGGCCATCCGGGACGGCTCGCCGAGGTCACGATCAATCCGGGCACGCCAGGCGAACAGGTGCTTGAACGCGTGACCGTGCTCAAGCTCAAGCGTGACGACGTGATCCGGCTCGTGACACCGGCGGGCGGCGGATTTGGCGACCCGCTCGAGCGCGAACTCGCGGCGATCGAAAGCGATCTGCGGCGCGAGATGCTCTCGGCCGAAGCGGCAACGCGCGACTATGGTGTGGCCTTCGCGCTGGACGGTTCGATCGATCGCAGCGGCACCGAAACGCTGCGCGCCGCGCGCCGTTCCTCGGCGCCGCCGCCGGTCTTCGCAATGGGCCCGGAGCGCGACGCTTACGACCGCATCTGGCCTGACCCCGTCCGCGCGCAATTCGCCACGTCCGCATTGAATCGTCCGCAGGCGCATCGGCAACTGCTGGTGGATGCCGTGCGCAAGCGCCTGAGCGCAGCGGGCGAGACCGTGACGCCCGGGACGCTCGAACGCGTGCTCGACGAGGAGGCCGTGAAGCTGTCGGGCCCGAACGTATTGCATTGAACCAAGGGATGGGCTGCATGCGACGCGAGAGTTGCATCAGGTCCGCGAGACAACCTGTTTTGGGTGAGAGAGAAATGCTGAAGAAAACCTGTCGTACCGGCGTTGCAGCGATCGCTTTCGTGCTGTCCTCCCTTACTGCGTTACCGGCGTCCGCGCAGGACACGTGGCGCATGGCTACCGATCAGCAGGCCGATAGCCCTGAAGGCAAGGCATATCAGCGCTTCGCCGATCTCGTGGCGAAGTACTCGAATGATCAACTGACGATAACGATCTTTCCGGCGTCGCAACTCGGCAGCGCGAGTGCCATGCTCGAACAGATCAGCGGCGGATTGATCCAGGTGTTTCCGGACGCGCTTGCGGATGCATCGAAATGGGTGCCCGACGTGCAGTACGTCAGCTCGCCGTTTCTGTTCCAGAGCCGCGCGCAGTGGGTCAACTTCATGCACTCCGACGTCGTGAAGGGATGGGTGGGCCAGATCCACGACAAGGCCGGCGTGGATATTCTCGGCGATCCGTCGCAATTCATGCGCGGCCCGTATCGCGTGCTCGTGTCGACGAAGCCGGTGCACAGCCTCGCCGATATCGGCGGCCTGAAGCTGCGCCTTGCGAAGGACAAGCTGAGCGTCGACGTGTGGACGAGGCTCGGCGCGAGCGTGCAGGTGCTGGACTGGTCTGCGGTGTACGACGGCCTCGACCGTCACATGATCGACGCGATGACGAGTCCGATTTCACAGCTCGAAAGCATCAAGGTGACCGAGGTGGCCAAATACGTGGCACGCACCGACGAGTACTGGCAGAGCGTTGCGTTCTTCGTCAACCACAAGGCGTATGCGGCGCTTTCGCCGGCCGAAAAGAACGCCGTGGACCGCGCTTATGCCGAGAGCAGCGCGTATGCGGCGGAACTGGAAAAGAGCTTCACCGATACGGCCATCGACAAGATGAAGAAGAGCGGCGTGCAGTTCACCGTGCTCGATACGAAGCCGATCGTGCAGCAGGCGCGCACGCTGTACGACGCGCGCTCGACGGCGGGCACCTTGCCCAAGGGCTTTCTTGCAGCGGTGCAGTCGGTGCAGTCGAACGTGACGACGGCATCGGCGTCAGGTCAGTAGCACGGTCACGAACAGTGGGAGAAGGATGATATGCACAGGCTCACAGGTTATATCGACCGGCTGCTGGATTTTTGCTGCAGCATCTTGCGGGTGGTCGCCGGCCTGCTGATGCTCGGCATCGTTGCCCTGAGCCTGTGCAACCTCGGACTGCGCATTACCCATCATCAGGAAATCGCGTCGTTCACCGGATGGTCGGAAGTGCTTTTCGTGTGGATGTGCTTTGCGGGCTTCTATGTGATTCATCGCACGCGACGCGACATCTGTATCGAGTACTTCGTGAACAAACTCGGCGGTGCGGGTCGCGTGTTCGTTCGCCTGATACGGGATGTCGTCGTGCTGCTCGTGTCGGGGACGATCCTCTGGCAGGCGCCGAAGATCGTCGAACTGCAGCAGGGTGTGATCGATCTGGTCGGTATTCCAAAGTACGACGAAGCGCTGCTGCTGTTCCTTGTCGTCGGGCTGATCGCAATCGATGCATCGCTCGATCTCTATCACCTCGCTGCGCGGCGCATGTCGCCGGGCGCGGCAATCGCCTGGCAGGAGTGAACGCAATGCCCGCCTTCCTGTTCGTGCTTTTCATCGGTCTGATGGCCCTCGGCGTGCCGGTGACGATGGCGATCGGCGCGTCGGCGCTCTCCGTATTCGCGATGAGCGGCTTCACCGATGCGCTTTATGTGTTGCCGCAACAGATGCTCGAAGGCATCGACAGCCCGTCGATGATGTCGATACCGTTTTTCATTCTAGCGGGCAACCTGATGAACGCGGTGGGTGTGACCGACCGGATCTTCTCGCTGGCTCTGGTGCTCGTCGGGCGTTTTCGGGGCGGCCTCGCTCAGGTCAGTGTGATTGCAGCCGCCATCTTCTCCGGCATTTCGGGCTCGGCGCTCGCGGACATCGCGGGACTCGGGGCGATCGAAGTGAAAGCCATGCGCGAGCGCGGTTACCCTGCTGAATTCGCCGCGGCTGTGTCCGTCGCATCGTCGGTCATGGCGCCGATCATGCCGCCGTCGATTGCGTTCATCGTGTACGCATCCATGGCCAATGCGTCGGTGGCCCGCATGTTCATGGCGGGCATCGTGCCCGCCACATTGCTGGCGATTTCGCTGATGGTGTGCAATCGCATCATTGCCGGCAGGCGGGGTTATCCGCGAGAGGAAGCCATGCCGTTCGACCTCGCGGTGCGTACCGTCATTGCCGGGCTGCCCGCGCTCGGCGCACCGGCGATCATTCTGATCGGCACGATGGGCGGCTATACGACGGTTGGCGAAGCGGGCATTCTCGCTTCGGTTTATTCGATTCTGCTCGGTTTCGCGTACCGCTCCATCAACCTGAAAAAAGTCTGGCAAGCGATCAACGACACGGTTTCAGTCACGGCCCTGATCATGGTGATCATCGGCTTCTCGCATTTCATGAGCTGGGTGCTGGCGATCCAGCAGGCGCCGCAGCATCTGGCAGCGCTCGTGTTGACGCTCACGCAATCGCCGACGGTCCTGATGCTGCTGCTCGTCGCATTCCTGCTCTTTATCGGCTGCTTTATCGAAAGCGCGCCGGCCAAGCTCATTCTCGTGCCGGTGCTGCTGCCGGTCATCGACCAGTTCGGCATCGACCGCGTGCAGTTCGGCGTGGTGATGACGCTCGCTCTCGCACTCGGCATCGCGCATCCGCCGATGGGCGTAGGCCTCTTTGTCGTGACACGTGTGTCCAATGTGTCGCTGGAACGCGTCACGATGGCAGTACTGCCTTTGCTGATTCCGCTGCTCATCGTCCTGATCGTCGTGGCGCTGATCCCTTCGCTGTCGACGTGGCTGCCTGATCTGGTGATGGGCGCGCCCTCCTGATCCTGTTGTCTGCGTCGCAGGGGAGGGCGCGAATAGTCGGAAAAACGTATCACGCATTTTTGTAGCCAGACCCGCGAAGCCAACGTCGTCACGGCAGGCTTGCGGCTACCTGTCAATTCGGCATACTAAGTAAATGGGGAATGAAGATGATCTCTCGTATCGCAAACTGGCTGCCGTCCGCGGCTGTCTGTGCCATCGTGTGTTCGGGCGTCGTGCCTTGTATTGCGGCTGCGGCAGCCGTGGCGCCGCCCGCGTCGATCATGGCCAAACATGGCCTCGCGTTCTGTTCGGATCTGTCGAATCCGCCTGCCGACGGCACGGCCGACGACGGATCGACGCCACAAGGCGCGGAGGTCGACATCATGAAAGAGGTGGGCAAGGCGATGGGCGTGCCGACGCGCATCGATAACTACCAGTTCTCCGGCATTTTCGCAGCGCTCGACACCGGCAAGTGCGACATGGTCATGGCAAGCCTCGGCAAGACGCCGGAACGTGCGCAGCGCTATGAGCTCGTCGACTACTGGCGCGTTGCATCCGGACTGCTGGTGCCGGCCGGTAATCCGCGTCATCTGACGAAGTTCGAGGATCTCGGCGGCACGCGCGTCGCGGTGCTGCTCGGCAGCCGCAACGCTTCGGTGCTTCATCAGATCAATGAACAGATCAAGGCAGCGGGCAAGCCGCCCATCGAAACGGTGGAGCTGAACACGAACGCCGCCGCGTATCAGGATCTGGCGCTTGGGCGGGTCGACGCGTTCGTGAGCGACACGGTCAACATCAATTATTACCGTTCACGCAGCCACGGCCGCTTCGAAGTGGGCGGTGTGCCCGTGCCGCCCAAGACCTGGACGATCGCGATTCCAAAGGGCAATGTCGAACTGAAGCAGGCCGTGCAAGCCGCTATCGATCGCATGAACGCAGACGGTGACATGCAGAAGGTCGTGAAGACATGGGGCATCGACGACGGCGTGACCTTGTGCAGCACGGCGCACCCGTGCGAATAAAGGCGCGCCCCTCGCTGATTCGCGCCGTCTACCTCTGACTCAACGCATGGAGGCCCACTGTGCCACACGCTCCGCATCTTGTCTTCGATATGCCGTTTTTCCTGCACTTCGTGTTCGATCCGCGTCCGGCTCTGCTGCAGGGACTCGTCGTCACGGTTCTCGGGGCGGCGATAGCGCAACTGCTCGGCACCGTGATCGGCGTTGTGCTGGGGCTGTCGGGCATGCACCACGCGCTCCCGCTGCGCGTGCTGAATCAGGGCTACATCTGGTTCTTTCGCGGCACGCCGGTACTGGTTCAACTGGTGCTGATCTATTTCGGGCTGCCGTATCTGGTGGGTTTCGATCTGTTTCCCGCTGTGATGTCGCTCGGGCCGCTGCATCTCAGCGGCGCGTTGGTAGCCGGTGTGATCGCGTTCGGGTTGCATGAAGCCGCGTATATGAGCGAGATCACGCGTGCGAGCGTCGGCTCGATCAACCCCGGCCAGATGGAAGCGGCGCTCGCCGTCGGCATGACGCCCGCAATGGCGATGCGTCGCATCGTGCTGCCGCAGGCGGTGCCGCTCATCGTGCCGGCGCTCGGCAACCAGTTCAACAATATGCTGAAGACGACGGCGCTGCTGAGCGTGATCGGCGTGTCGGAGATGTTTCGCGTGGCCGAGCAGATGCAGGCCGCGACCTTCATGACCTTCGAGGTGTATCTGGGCGTGTCGGTTTATTACCTGATGCTGACCGGCGTCTGGACTTTCATACAGCACGGGCTCGAGGCGTGGCTTTCGCGCGGCGGCCGCAACGGCAAGCGGCAATCCGCGAAAGCAACCAAGGCGCCGCGAGCCCGGGTGGCGAGTGGCAACTCGTGACGCGCGGTGCAAGCCGCAAGCGTCGCGATTGACGAAGTGAACGCCACGACACGTGGCGGGGCACTGTAAAACCAGGTGGTCTTTTTAAAGAGGTGTTTCTGATGGGACGTTTGATCGATATCGCATGGCCGCAACTGAACGTGAAAGTCGTGGCCGAACTGAATGACGAGCGCAATCCGGAACTGTGCGAAGAGTTCTGGCAACAGTTGCCGTTCAAGGTGACGCAGGCGCATCCGGTTGTCTCCGGCGCGTCGATGTATGCATGGACGCCGGTGGTCAGCAGCGCGCCTGTGCATCACCGCGAGCTGATCACGGAATGCCCGATTGGCCGTCTGCGTTATTCGCAATCGACCGGCAACAAGATGTCGGTGCAATACGGCAAGGGTCAGGAGCCGCTCGCACAGCCGGTGCTGGGCCAGGTGCTGCCGGAATATTGCCATCTGCTGCCGGGCGTGGGCAAGGCTGTGTGGAACAACCTGTTCTACGAGAAGGACGTGATCTTCCTGGAAGTGTCGGCACACGAAGGCCAGGGCCATTCAGGCAAGCCGGCGAAGCCGATAAACCTGGCGCCGCTTGCACAAAAGCTGTACGACGAAGCGGAACGCATCCAGCTCGTCGAACCGGAAGAAATTCGTGCGTTGCGGCTGGGCGAAGTGGAAGACGCAGGGACGTATGGGCAGTATTTCAGTGCGTGGGACTTCGCAAACGGCATGCTGCGCGACTACATCATGTACACGATCTATCCGATCCTGACGCTTGCCGGCAAGCTGGAGCCGAAGGCCCTGAGCCAGGTGCTGAACGAACTCGACGTTCCATATTCCAGCTATCTGTCGGTCGTTGGATTCAAGAAGCTGGAGGCGCTTGCTGGCGAAGTGCGCGAATACGTGGCAAAGGCGGAATCGAAAGAAGAGATCCAGCAGGTTCTGCGCGCCTTTCTCCAGTATGGCAATCGGCTGTGCGCCTGGTCGTATCAGATGTTCCCCTGGTATCTCGGCATGTTCTACAACCGCAGCAAGGACGGCCAGGAGCGTCCGGGCCGCTGGAAGCCAGACGCCGAGTAAGCGTCTTTAAATAATATGGGTAGATTCAATCTATAAATTAAGGATCCCGAAAGAAAATCGGGATCCAGTATCAATTCATGGAGAGAAAGATGTCGGAGCAACTACGCAGTCTGGGAGAATTCACGGCCGAAGTCGAAGCGATGACCGCAGCGATGATGACCGAAGAGCCGCAGGAAATCGCAAGCATGCGCTGCGGGGAAATGGAGAACACGGCGGGAAGCTATGGCCAGTACTTCGGCACGTGGGATATCGCACACGGCATGCTGCGCGATTACTCGATGTACACGCTGTACCCCATCACCGCGTTGGCCGAAGATGCGGAGATTGACCTGATCAGCCTGTCAAAGACCGTCGACGCGCTCGATCCGGCGTATAGCAACTACCTGCGGTACAGCGGCTTTCCGAAGATGGGTAAGCTCGCGGTCGAACTGCGCGGCCTGATTCGCGCCAGTACGTCGCGTTCCGACGTCGTCGCGGCGCTGCGTGCGTTCACTGCCTACACGAACCGTTTACAGGCGTGGTCGTTTCACTATTTCCCTTGGGGATTGGGCAAGCACTTTCGCTACGACGAGGCCCGCCTGCAGGACGCGCCGTTGCCTGTCGCCGACCTCGGCGCGACACGCGCATGCATCACGCGCGGGCAGCGGATTCGTATCAGTTGGGAACCGCTCGGCATTACGGTCAATGCGACGCTTGCAAGCGAAGAGAATCCCGAGCTGTGCGGGGATGTCGTTGCGGCGCTGCCATTCACGGTCATTCAGGATCACGCGGTCGTGACAGGTGAGTCGATGTATGCATGGACGCCTGTACTGAGCACCGCGCCGATCCATTTGCGCGAACGCATCTGCGACGCGCCGGTGGGCCGTCTGCGCTATTCGCAGTCGACCGGACAGAAATTTATCGTGCAATACGGTCCGACTACGGAAGACCTGTCGCAGCCCGTGCTCGGCGAAATCGACGCCGCGGATGCCGGCAAGCTGGAGCAAGTCGGCCGCGCAGTTTGGGACTCGACCTTTGATAACAAAAAGTTGATCTGGATGACGGTCGAACTGGCCTGACTGCTGTTTGAGCGATATTCGAGCGGCGCGCATTGCAAGCAAGGTGAAATGGTATCTCTATGAACAAACCAGATGAAGTTCTGACTCTCGTGCCGGGCCAGGTAACGCTCGGTCAGTTGCGCCGCATCATCGAAGCGCGACCGATGGTGCAGATCGAGCGCGCGTCGCTCGAGCGGGTCGAAAAATCGAAGGACATCGTGAGCCGGATCGTCGCGGACGGCAAGATCGTCTATGGCGTGAATACGGGCTTTGGCCGGCTGGCAAACACGACGATCCCCGCTGAGCGGATCGCGGAGTTGCAAAGGAATCTCGTGCTCTCGCACAGCGTGGGCACGGGCGAACCGATGGAAGACCATGTCGTCGGCCTGATCATGGCGCTCAAGGCGATCAGTCTCGCGCGCGGTCACTCGGGCGTGCGTCCGCAAGTTGTGCTCGCAATCATCTCGATGCTCAATGCCGGCGTCTATCCGTGCATTCCCAGCAAGGGGTCGGTCGGTGCATCGGGCGATCTCGCGCCGCTCGCGCATCTGGCGGCCGCGATGTTGGGCGTGGGCCACGTGCGCATCGACGGCAAGCGCATGCCGGCCGCAGAAGGCTTGAGCGTCGCCGGACTCGAAGCACTTGAATTAGGTCCGAAGGAAGGACTCGCGTTGCTCAACGGAACGCAGGCGTCGACTGCGCTCGCGCTCTCGGGGCTTTTCGCCGCGGAACGCGTGTTCGCTTCGGCGATGGTTACCGGTGCGTTGTCGCTCGAAGCTGTGAAAGGTTCGACCGTGCCTTTCGATCCGCGCATTCATGTTGCGCGCGGCCAGCGCGGGCAAATCGACGTGGCGGGGCGTCTCGCGGCACTGCTCGATGGCAGCGGCATCATCGCGTCGCATGGAAACGGGACTCGCGTGCAGGATCCGTATTCGATTCGCTGTCAGCCGCAGGTCATGGGGGCATGCCTCGACCACATCCGCTACGTTGCGGGAATTCTGACCATCGAGGCAAATGCCGCGTCGGATAATCCCCTCGTTTTCGACAATGGCGATGTGCTGTCGGGCGGCAATTTCCATGCGGAACCGATTGCGCTGGCAGCAGACGCGCTGGCAGTGGCTATTTCGGAGATTGGTGCGATTTCCGAACGACGTACGGCATTGTTGCTAGACAGCCATATGTCGGGCTTGCCGGCGTTTCTCGTGAAGGAAAGCGGTATCAATTCCGGCTTCATGATTGCGCAGGTAACGAGCGCGGCGTTGGCTTCGGAGAACAAGTCGCTCGCACATCCCGCGAGCGTGGACAGTTTGCCGACGTCGGCGAATCAGGAGGATCACGTTTCAATGGCCACATTTGCTGCGAGACGGCTCAAGGATATGACCGACAACACGGCTGTTATCGTGGGAATAGAAGGGATGGCCGCGGCGCAGGGCATGGACTTTCATCGTCCGCTGCGTTCGAGTGAACTGCTGGAGGAACAGCATGTGCAGATTCGCGCGCGCGTTTCCTTTTATACGAAAGACCGCTACCTTGCCGACGACATCGAGAGAATGAAAAATTGGGCATTGGAAAGTTCCAGGCCGGGCATTGTCAATACGCTATTCGATATCTGACCGACAGCTTCCATCGGGGAGAGAAAATGAACGATGCTCGATCTAACGAGAATGAAGCCCATATCGCTGCTTCGGCGGAGGCGAACGCATTGGCGCTTGACGCGGCAGTTATAGAAGATTTCGCACGCAATGGAGCGGTCTGCTTACGCGGTGTCTTCTCAACAGAGTGGGTGGATATCGTGCGGCGAGGGATCGAAAGAAATCTGGCCGCGCCGGGACCCGCAGCGAGCTTTGCCGACGGAAGCGAGAAGCGCTTCTTTCAGGACTCCAACAACTGGAAAAGGATCGAAGAGTTTGAAGCATTCGTGCGCTTATCGCCGGCGCGGCTGATTGCGGCTCAACTGTTTTCCAGTCGAACGGTGACTTTCCTGCACGACCATGTATTGGTGAAGTACGCGGGGGCGACAAAGCCGACACCGTGGCATCAGGATCAACCGTATAGCCCGGTCGAGGGATCGCAGTTCTGCACGATGTGGATGCCGGTCGATCCCGTGCCGCGCGAGGCGGTGCTGGAGTTCGTGGGGGGCTCGCAGCGGTCCGGCACCTGGTATCGGCCGCAGCGCTTCATTGACGGATCGCTGCGCGTGGACGACGATCCGCGGTGGGCGTTGCTTCCGGACATTGAAGCGGACCGCCCGGCATGGCCCATTCTCGGATGGGGCGTTCAGCCGGGTGACGTGCTGGTCTTTCACGGGCTGACCCTTCACGGCGCCCCGGGCAACTTGCGCGACACGCCCCGGCGGATTCTGTCGACGCGCTGGCTTGGAGATGATGCACGTGTTCGGCGCCGCAGCGGGAAGATGTCTCCGCCTCTTCCCGATGACGCACCTGCTGATGGCGAGCCGTTTGCGTGCGAGCATTTCCCGCTTGTCTGGACGAACAAGGAGTGAGGGTATTTCAGAACGCGGGCGCGCCGGCACTGGTAGCGCTCGCCCCGTGAGTCCCGAGCGGGACCGATTCATCAACCCCGGTGTGAGGCATCGCCGGGTTCCCCCCACGAGCGTCAGCCCTCTTGCGCATCCTGCGACTACAATCCTGTCTTGTAGCCGGGGCACTGCGCTCGCCTGCTCGCTCGACAACGTGCGATGCCATGACGTAATCAACCCGCGTTCCCCACCAAGCCTACGCTAACCCAACCCCAACGGAGAAATCGATGGGCAGTGAAAAATCGAAGCGCGCACGCCGTGCCGCTGAAAGCCTCTTCGGGGATTTGCCGAAAACCAGCAACACCGCGGCCAGCCGCCCTTCGAACCCTTTCGAGGATGATCCGTTCCACCATCCGGCCGGCGCAGTGCAGACCGGAGACGAACTCGTCGTTCTCCCGGCCCAATTCGAACTGCCGCCCGGCTACGAAGATGCGGCGGCCATGCGCGATGCGCTCGCCCGCACCTGGCGTATGGACTGGATCAAGGTCGGCAAAGACGAATGTGTGGTCAGGCTGCCGCTCGGGTGGCGCGCGGACAAGTCGGTGGACGGTGTTCTGCGAATCGAATGCGCGGGCGTGGTTCGTGCGCAGGGCCGGATCGTGGAGGGCGCGACATTGCAGATACTGCCGCGCTACTACCTGAAGGCGGAATTCCATGAGTCGAACGATCACTGCCGGATCGTGGTGCGAGATCGCGGCCGAAACAACGCTGCTCTGAAGGAGTCGTTCTGGGACACGAGGAGCGGTCCGAATCATCCGCAGTGGAAGATCCTGTCTGACTGGCTGGACGCGCAATACCCCGACCATCGCGATCCGCTGCGCTATTGGGACGATTGCGAAGAAAATCGCCGCGCCGTCTGACGGACCGTGGACCCGGATCATGTCTCATCTGAAATACCTCACCGGCTACCCAGCCGCGCTCCAGGAGAAGGTCAGGAAACTGATCGCCGAAGACGAACTCAACGCGTATCTCGCCGCGCGCTATCCGAATACGCATGACGTACAGACAGATCGGGCGCTTTATGCCTATTGCGCCGAGCTTAAACGCGAACATCTGCGCAGCGCGGAGCAGATCGATAAGGTCACCTACGACAGCAAACTCGACGTGGTGCGCCATGCGTTAGGTCTGCACACGAGCATTTCCCGCGTGCAGGGCGGCAGGCTGAAGGCGAAGAAAGAAATCCGCATAGCGTCGCTGTTCAAATCGGCCGCGCCGGAATTTCTGAAGATGGTCGTGGTGCACGAACTCGCGCATCTGAAGGAAAGCGACCACAACAAGGCTTTCTATCGCCTCTGTGAGTTCATGCAGCCGGGTTACCACCAGATCGAATTCGATCTGCGTCTTTACCTGACGCAACGCGAATTGGAGAAAAAACAGACCTGACGATCCAGCGTCAGGTCTCGCGCATCAGGCAGCAACCGCCTCGACCGCGGAAGCCGTCAACAAAACAGGAATGGACTTCGAGGTCGGCGTTCCCGCGCCGTCGGCGACCGACGAGAGCGGCACCAGCGGATTCGTCTCCGGGTAATACGCACCGAGACAGCCGCGCGGAATGTCGTACTCCACGAGCAGAAAACCTTCCGCGCGACGCTCGATTCCATCGGCCCACACGCTCGTGATATCCACGCGTTGTCCCGCGACGAAACCGAGCATCGCGAGGTCGTCCTTGTTGGCGAACAGCACGCGACGCTGTCCATACACGCCGCGATAGCGGTCATCGAGGCCGTAGATCGTCGTGTTGTACTGATCGTGCGAGCGCGTCGTCATCAAGGTCATCAGCCGCTCGCCATGCGCTTTGCGTGCCTGGTGAATCGGTGTGGCCACATCGATCGCATGCACGAGGAACTGGGCCTTGCCGCTCGGCGTTTTCCAGATCCGCTCGCGCGACGCCACGCCCAGATGAAAACCGCCAGGGTTCTTCAGGCGCTCGTTGTAGTCCGTGAACCCCTCGATCACCTTGGCGATGCCGTCGCGAATCAGCGAATAGTCCGCCGCGTGGGCGAGCCAATCCACTTTCTCGCTGCCGAGCGTCGCATGCGCCATGCGCGCGACGATCGCGATCTCCGACAGCAGATTCTCCGACGCCGGCTTGTTCATGCCGTACGAGATATGCACCATGCTCATCGAGTCCTCGACGCTCACCCCTTGCGCGACACCGTTCTGCAAGTCGATCTCGGTACGGCCGAGCGTCGGCAGGATCAGCGCGTCGCGGCCATGCACGAGGTGGCTGCGGTTCAGCTTGGTGGTGATGTGCACGGTGAGATCGCACGAACGCATTGCGTCCCACGTGCGCGGCGTGTCCGGCGTCGCAATCGAGAAATTGCCGCCGAGCCCGATGAACACCTTCACCTTGCCGTCGAGCATCGCCTGAATCGTATTGACGACGTCGAGTCCATGCTCGCGCGGCGGCTCGAAATCGTAGACCTCACCGAGCTTGTCGAGAAAAGCCTGAGTCGGTCTTTCCTCGATGCCGACTGTGCGGTCGCCCTGCACGTTAGAGTGCCCACGCACCGGGCAGAGGCCCGCGCCACGCCGGCCGATATTGCCGCGCATCATCATCAGGTTCGACAGGATCTGGACCGTCGGCACCGAATTCTTGTGCTGCGTGAGGCCCATGCCCCACGTCGAAATCACCGCGCGTCCCTTCACGTAGATGTCGGCGAGCTTCAGCACGTCTTCGAACGGCACGCCCGCTTCGGCGACGATGGTGTCCCAGCTTTCGGCGCGCAGATCGTCGGCGAATGCGTCGATGCCCACGGTGTGTTCGGCGATGAACGCGACGTCGAGCACCCGTTCGAGACCCGAAGCCAAAGCTTCGTCGTCGAGCTCGACCACACGCTTGGCGACGCCCTTGATCAGCGCGAAATCGCCGCCGACCTTCGGGCGAATGAACACGGAGCTGATCTTCGTGCTGCCCATCGTCAGCATTTCCACCGGGTGCTGCGGGCTCGCAAAGCGCTCCAGGCCGCGCTCCTTCAGCGGATTGATCGACACGATCGTCGCGCCGCGCCTGGCGCACTCGCGCAGTTCACCGAGCATCCGCGGATGGTTGGTGGCCGGGTTCTGGCCGAAGATCAGCAGCGTGTCGGCGTGTTCGAAGTCATCCAGCGTGACCGTGCCTTTACCGGTGCCGACCGTATGCGGCAAGCCGCGGCTGGTCGCCTCGTGGCACATGTTCGAGCAGTCGGGGAAGTTGTTGGTGCCGTACATGCGCACGAACAACTGGTACAGGAACGCGGCTTCGTTGCTCGCGCGCCCCGAGGTGTAGAAGGCGGCGCGGTCCGGATCGCCGAGCCGCTTCAGGTGAGCGGCGATCAGGTCGAATGCTTCGTCCCAGCCGATCGGCACGTAACGGTCGCGCAGGGCGTCGTAGACGAGCGGGTCGGTCAGACGGCCATGCTGTTCCAGTTCGAAGTCGGACTGCGTCATCAGTTCGGCAACCGTGTGCTCCTCGAAGAACGCCGGCGTCACGCGCTTGCCGGTCGCCTCGGCGGCCACGGCTTTCACGCCGTTCTCGCAGAACTCGAAGGTGGACGCGTGCTCGCGATCCGGCCATGCACAGCCGGGGCAATCGAAGCCGTCCGGCTGGTTCTGTTTGAGCAGCATGCGGTAGTCGCCGCCCGTCACCTTTTCCTTGATGAGGTTGATGGCGACGTACTTGAGCGCCCCCCAGCCGGCGGCGGGATGCGTATACGGTTCGATGCGAGCTTCGGGTTTCTTCATGATGTGCCGCCAATCGGGCTTGACGAGGCTGTTGAGCCGACAGGTGCAAGCCTACTGTGTTCCAAAAAGCGCGCAGCATACAGAAAATTGGAAAGGGAAGGGATACAGTTGCCTGATTTTTGTCATAGACTGGCGTTCCAACCCACGTCTTTGTTTGATCCAGGCCCTTGAACCTGTACGAAAAACTCGCCGACGAAATAACGCAAGCCGTGCGCCACGGCGTGTTCGCGGCCGGCGAGCGGATTCCGTCCGTGCGGCAGGCGAGCCAGCAGCACGGCGTCAGTATCAAGACGGTGTTGCACGCGTACGCGTTGCTGGAAAGCCGTGGGATTGTCGAAACCCGCCCGCAGTCGGGCTATTTCGTGCGGGACGCCGCAGCAAGGTCGGTGGCGCTCGAAGAGCCGCGGCCGGGCCGCCTGCCCGCGCCCCCAACGCAGCCGGTGGCTGCGGCGGTGGATGTGAGCCGCCTTGTGCTGTCCACCTTGCGCAGCATCCGCGCGCACGACGCCGTGCCGTTCGGCTCGCCGTATCCGGATCCCTCGCTGTTTCCGTGGCGGCGCATCAACCAGTACGCGAACGCGATTGCGCGGCGCCACGCGAGCTGGAATCTGATCGACGATCTGCCGCCCGGCAACCCCGAGCTGATCCGGCAGATCGCCCGGCGCTACGCCGAGAACGGTGTGCCGGTCGATCCCGGCGAAATCATCATCACGCTCGGCGCGACCGAAGCGATCAACCTGAGCCTGCAGGCGGTCGCCAAACCCGGCGACACGGTGGCGGTCGAATCGCCCACCTATTACGCGATGCTGCACGCCATCGAGCGTCTGGGCATGCGCGCGATCGAGGTGGCGACGCATCCGGTCGACGGCATCGATATCGAGGCGCTCGCGCGGGTGATCGCCGAACAGAAGATTGCGGCCTGCATGGTGATGCCGAACTTCCAGAATCCGCTCGGCTTCCGCATGCCCGACGCGCGCAAGCGGCAACTGGTGGAACTGCTCGCCGCGCAAGAGATTCCCGTGATCGAGAACGACGTCTATCAGGAGCTGTACTTCGGCGAAACCCGGCCTTCGACCTTGAAGAGCTTCGACACCAAAGGGCTGGTGCTGCATTGCGCGTCGTTTTCGAAGAGCCTGACCGCGTCGTACCGGATCGGCTGGGCGCTGCCGGGGCGTTATCGCGCGCAGGTCGAGAAGCTGAAGTTTCTCAATACGCTGACCACGCCGTCGGTGCCGCAAGTCGCGGTCGCCGACTATTTGCGCCAGGACGGCTACGACCGGCATCTGCGGCACGTGCGCAAGGTCTACCGGCAGCAGGCGAGCATCATGATGGCGATGGTGCAGCGATTTTTCCCCGAGGGCACGCGCATGTCGACGCCGCAAGGTGGCTACGTGCTCTGGGTCGAGTTGCCCGAACGCGTCGATTCCATGCGGCTCTATCAGGCGGCGCTCGCACGCAGCATTACGGTCGGGCCGGGCATGATGTTTTCGACGCGCAACGATTTTCGGCATTTCATCCGGCTCAACTACAGCTATCCGTGGACGGCGCAGACCGAGGCGGCATTGAAGACGCTCGGCGAACTGGTCACGCAGATGGCATGACAACGAGGAGACACTCACCATGCAAGACGACGAACTCGATCCGGTGCTGGTCGCCGTGCTGGAACAGCTATGGCGCGCGCATCGGGAAACGCCGGGCGGGGCCTGGTCGCTCGCCAAACTGTCGAAGCAGGCGGGCGTGCCGATGAGCGGCTTGCGGCGGCAGTTGACGGCGCTCGTCGACGGTGAGCTGGTGCATACCACCTTCAGCGAGGAGGGCACCGGGACGGCGCGCCTGAGCGAGCTCGGCGAAAGTCTGTGCGCCGAACTGTTCGGCGACGGCGAGACTCCCGGTGAGGACCAGCCGGATCCGCCGCCGAAGCTTCATTGAAGTGTGCCCGGCTTTACCGGGCCAGCGCCGTGGGCCGGGCCGCCGCTGTGCGCGCCGGCCGCCTCGCCTGGGCGTGCCCTCAAAGCTGACTCATACCGCCGTCGGCGATGATTTCCGTGCCGACGATAAACGCCGATTCCGGCGCGGCCAGATGCAGCACGGTCGAGGCGATTTCCTCCGGCGTGCCGAACCGGCCGACCGGCACCTGGCCGAGAATCTGCGCGGCGGTGGCTTCGAGCGCGGCGGCGTCGAGGCCGAGCTTGCCGTACAACGGCGTTTGCACCGGGCCGGGGCTCACGACGTTGACGCGCACGCCCTGCGGCAGCAATTCCGATGACAGCGTCTTCGCCAGCGAAATCACCGCGGCCTTGCTCGCCGCATACACGGACGACGCCGGCATGCCGATATGGGCGTTGATCGAACCGTTGATCACGATCGACGCGCCGCGATTGAGTAGCGGCAACAGTGCCTGAATCTGGAAGTAGGCGCCTTTGACGTTGGTGTTGAACATCGCGTCCCAGAAGGCTTCGTCGACGTCCGGGAAGGGCGCGAATTTTGCCGTGCCGGCATTGACGAAGACCGCGTCGAGCCGGATGCCGGCCGCGCGGACCGCCGCCGCCAGTTCATGCGCGGAGGCCACCGAGCCGGCCTCGTTGCGCACCGCGACGGCATTGGCGCCGAGCGCCGCTCTGGCGGCTTCGAGCGCGGCGGCGTCGCGGCCGGTGATGACGACGCGGGCGCCTTCATCGGCGAATGCTTTGGCCGCGGCGAAGCCGATGCCGCTGCTGCCGCCGGTAACGAGAACCGACTTGTTCTGGAAGCGGGTCATTTTGTTTCTCCGAAAGAGTTTTGCGGGTTGGTGAGAGTGATATTGCGCCTGCGGAAGGTGCTTGTCGTACCACTTTGCCGATGCACTCGTTCGAAGGCGTCGAACATGTTCCCCAGAGACCAGAATACGGGTTTCGTTATGGGCGGGATAACGAATAATAATTTTTCTGCTGAAATTGGCCTTCGAATATGGCCCCCTATGCTGGAGCCTTGCCCGGGTCATCCCGAGCGCTGGGGCAGGCACCTTCAACCATCTTCGGAGAATCCATGAAAACCACGCTGGCGCGAGCGCTGCATCATTCACTGCGCATCAAAACCGTTCGAACCGTACTCGCCGCGGCGCTTGGCGCGACCCTGGCGTTCAGCGCCGCGGGCGCGGCGGCCGCCACCACGCAGCCGATCGGCATCGCCTTCGTCTATCTCGGCAATCCGGGCGACGCCGGCTGGACCTATGCGCACGAACAGGGCGTGAAAGAGGTCGAGGCGAAATTCGGCGACAAGGTCAAGGTGACGCGCGTCGAGAACGTGCCGGAGTCGGCGGATTCGGAGCGCGTGTTTCGCGATCTGGCGTCCAAGGGCAACAAGATCGTGGTGGGCTCGAGCTTCGGGTTTCAGGATTTCGAACTGAAGGTCGCCAAGGACTTCCCGGACACCGTGTTCGAGCATGCAACCGGTTATAAGAAAGCCGCCAACTTTGCCACCTATGACGTGCGCACCTATCAGAGCGCTTACCTGGCCGGCCTCGTCGCGGGCTATACGACCAAGTCGAACACGCTCGGGTTTGTCGGCTCGGTGCCGGTGCCCGAAGTGGTGCGCAACATCAACGCGTTCACGATGGGCGCACGCTCCGTCAATCCGAAAGCGCGCGTGAAGGTGGTGTGGATCAATAGCTGGTTCGATCCGGGCCGCGAAAAGCAGGCCGCTGAAACGCTGATCGGCCAGGGCGCCGACGTGCTGATCCAGAACACCGATTCGACCGCGACCATGCAGACCGCCGAGCAGAAGAAGGTGCATGCGTTCGGCTGGGACTCGGATATGAAGAAGTTCGGGCCGAATGCGCAACTGGGCGCATGCGTGAGCAACTGGGGCGTGTACTACACGCATCTGGTGGAGCAGGTGATGTCGGGCACATGGAACAACTCGCCGGTGTGGTGGGGGCTGAAAGAGAAGGCGATCGATCTCGCCGACATCAATACTGAAGCCGTTTCGCCGGCCGCGCAGAAAGCCTTGAGCCAGAAGCGCGACGACATCATTTCCGGCAAGTTCAATCCGTTTGCCGGTCCGATCATGGATCAGTCCGGCGCGGTGAAGGTCGCCGCCGGCAAGTCGCTGAGCGATCCGGAACTGCTGCGTTTGAACTGGTTCGTGCAGGGTGTGGACGGTTCACTGCCGAAGTGAAATTTGCTTCGCTAATCTAACTATTATTCAAGGAGATCGCCCGTGAGTCCGACCGTCTCGACGCAGGCCGCCGCAGCGGCCGCGAACTATCCGCCGCAGGGTTTGACGCCCACGCACGAGCAGATGGTGCGGCATCTGCGGCATTCGAGCCGGGTGGCCGAACGGGCGACGCTGCTAGGGCATCATCCGTTCGGCGCGGTGCTGGTCGGCCCGGACCAGGAGACTGTGCTGATGGAGCAGGGCAACGTCGACACGGTGAATCACGCCGAGTCGGTGCTGGCACGCGTGGCCGCGCTGAACTTCACGCCGGAGTATTTGTGGAGTTGCACGCTGTACACGTCAGTCGAGCCTTGCTGCATGTGCGCCGGGACGATGTATTGGGCCAATATCGGCCGGGTCGTGTTCGGCATGACCGAAAAGCGGTTGCTGGAAGCGACCGGCGATCACGCCGAGAATCCGACCATGAGCGTGGATTGCCGGTATGTCTTCGATCATTGCCAGAAACCGGTCGAGGTGATCGGGCCGGTAGCTGAGATGGAGGCCGAGGTGATGGGAGTTCAGCGTCGATTCTGGAGTAGCCGGTAGCGGTATTTCATGATTTCGCGAGAGCGGCGCTTCTGCGGAATTGAGGCGGCGTTGCTCGCGGGTCTCGCGCAAGCGAGCGTCCATGCATGCCCGCAGCGCGGCCCGCACGCGCGACAGCTTCCTATTGTGCAGCGTCCACCTGCAATTGCGCCGGCGCCAGCATGGCGACGCCGCAGAACCAGTCGCCGTCATGCGGCGGGTATTTCCATTGACTGCCGTTCTTCTTGAGTACGGCGGAACACTGTTCGTTCACCACGATCCCAGGATTGGCCGCCGTGCACTGATGCGTCGCCATGCCGACGGCTTGCACGGGCGCCGTGAGCGGCGTGCGCCGCGTGGCCGGTTCGGCCGGCTTTGCGGACGGTGTTGCAACTGGCGGCGGCGTCCCCGCTTGCAGGCTTTCCACGAGCTTTTGCAGCTCTTCGATACGCGTCGCGTACCACGTCCCCAGGCACGCCGCATCGCGGCAATTGCCTTCCCGCCATGCCCACTTGCTGTCGCTATCGGTGAGAAAGGCGCGCCGGTTGGCGACTCTTCGCCGTGCTTTCCAGTACAGTTGCCCCAGCGCGTCGTCGAGCTTCGAGAGCGCGGGGTCGCTGCAAATGATTTTCTCGGTCAGCGAGCGCCCCCGGTTGCAGTCGAAGCTGGCGGCGTGGGCGAGCGGATGCGTGAGCATCAGCGCGGCAAGCAGAAGCGGGCGGAGGCGGTTCATCGCGGTCGGGCCAGTGCATGGTTTTTTCATGCAACGGATGATCGGCCGGATTGCCGTTACCCGGACGCCCGAAAAACGCGTGACTTCGGCAGGGTGGTTACCAGATCTTGCCTGACGGGGACGGCGGGAGCGTCGAGAAAGGGGAAATGAACGCGTTCAGGCATGCGCCGTGCGTCCAGTCTTTGAATAAATGCGTCTCGCAGCAGCGCGGTGAGTTGCGCAAGAAAGAAGCAGCACTCATGACACACTAGCAAGGCGGACCGGCAGCGGAACACGGCCTTGAATCGGGAGAAAGAATGAAACAACGCCTCGTTCGATGTCTTTGTGCGGTGGCTGGCGTGCTGGCGTTGCCGGCCGCAGCCTGCGCCCAGTCGCAGGCTTACACCAATGGCACCGTCAACGTGCGGGCGGGTCCGGCCTCCGATTACCCGATCGTGACGCAACTGCCGGGCGGCGTGCCGGTGACCGTGATGGGGTGCATCAGCAACTATCAGTGGTGCGATGTCGCCGCGCCGGACCTGCGCGGCTGGGTCTATGCCGGGCGGCTCAGCTATCCCTATCAGGGCGGCAACGTGCCGGTGATGACGTACGGCACGGTGATCGGCCTGCCGATCGTGACGTTCTCGATCGGCACGTATTGGGGCAACTATTATCGCGGGAGGCCGTGGTACGGCCAGCAATCGCGCTGGGCGCATCATCCGCCGCCGCCTCCGCCGCGCCCTGGCGCCGGCAGGCCGCCGGGTGGCCGTCCGCCGGGTGGGCCGCCGCCGGGGCACGGCGGAGCGAGACCGCCGGGGAACGTCGGTGGCAGGCCACCGGGCGGGCAACCGGGGAACGTCGGTGGTAGGCCACCGGGCGGCCAGCAGGGTAACGCTGGTGGTAGGCCGCCGGGTGGTGAAAACGGTGGCGGCGGACGAGGCGGTGGTGGAGGGCGCCCACCGGACCAGCACGGCTGATCGAGCCCACGCCGCCGGCCTCACCCCGGGAAGTCGTCGTGACAAGCCGGAGCGGGTTCGTGTTTCAACTCACCATCAGGCGATAGCGGATACCGTCATCCTGTCCCGACAACGGCAATATCCGGTCGGACAACGGCGAGGCCAGACCACCGGAACGGTCCGCGATGTGCGAAGAATACACTCGCACCGCTCGCGTAAACCCCCGTGTGCCGCGTACACTAAGTTGCCGATGTCGGGTTAGGGGGCGCACAAATGACTTGCGAAGCGACATCAGAAAACACGATGGGAGCGGCGCCTGAGGGCACCCGCTACGGCGCGAATCTCGCCGAAGGGGTGCTGGCCTCGGAGCGCACGGTGCTGCGTTTGATTACACGCAACACGCCGCTGCCGGAATTGCTGGACGAAGTATGCCGCCGCGCGGAAGCGCTGCTGGGGGAAGGCGCGTCCTGTTCCATCCTGCTGCTCGACGCCGATGGCATGCACGCCAGAGTAGGCGGCGCGCCGTCGCTGCCTAAACACTTCAGCGCGGCGATCGACGGGGTGGCGATCGGTCCGCAGGCCGGCTCGTGCGGCACCGCCATGTTCGAGCGGCGGCTCATCGCCGTCGAAGATATCGAAACCGATCCGTTGTGGGCCGACTTCCGGCACCTCGCGTTGCCGCTCGGCCTCAGAGCCTGCTGGTCGGTGCCCTTTGAAAACGATTCCGGCGCGGTGCTCGGCGCATTCGCGGTGTACTACCGCAAGTCGCGCCGTCCCAGCGCCGAAGAAGAGGCCATGCTGCGCGATATCAGCCGCAGCGTGGGTCTGGCGGTGCATCAGGACACGATGGCGCAGCGGCTCGCGCACAGCGAGGAGCATCACCGCCTGGTAGTCGATCACCTGATCGAAGGGATCGTCGTGCAGTCGCGCGCAGGCGTGGTTCTGGCCTGCAATCCGAGCGCGCAGCGCATTTTGCGGGCAACGCCGCAGATCGTCGGCCGCAGTATTCACACGGTGATGGTGCGCGCTTATCACGAGGACGGTTCGGTCGTCACCGAGGCGGTTCGCCCGACCACCCAGGTGCTGGCAACCGGCAAACCCATGCTTGGCGTCACGATCGGCGTGGAGTTGATTGGCGGCGACATCGTCTGGATCACCGAGAACGTGGTGCCGATCATCAAGCCGGGCGAGAGCGAACCCAGTTCGGTGCTGATCTCGTTTACCGACATCGGCCCCGTGCGCGAAGCGCAACGGCAGCTCAAGTTCCTCGCCACCCGCGATTCGCTCACCGGCCTTTATAACCGCGCCTATCTGACGGAGAGGCTGCGCGATCTGTTCTCGCTCGATACGTCTTCCGGCATGGGCGAACTGGCGAGCGTCGCGGTGCTGTTCGTCGACCTGGACGGCTTCAAGAAGGTCAATGACACCGCCGGTCACGAGGCTGGCGACTCCCTGCTATGCAGCGTGGCGGAGCGGCTCGCGGCGTGCATCTCGACCGAGGACACGCTCGCGCGCGTAGGCGGCGACGAGTTCGTGATCGTGGTCAGCGCGTATGAAAATACCGGGCATCTGATCGGCCTCGCACAGCGCATTCTCGACATGATCGCGGTGCCGTTCGCGGTGGCGGACAACGAGTACTATCTGGGCGCGTCGATCGGCATCAGCCGCTTTCCCGAAGACGGGCAGGACGTGGCCACGCTGCTGCGCAACGCCGATTCGGCGATGTATCACGCCAAGCAGCGCGGCCGCAACAACTTCCAGTTCTTCACCGCCGAGCTGAACCGGCAGTTGCAACGCCGCTTCACGATCGAACAGTCGCTGCGGCGCGCGCTCGCCGCCAACGAGCTGAGCCTCGTGTATCAGCCAATCGTCGATAGCCACGACGGCCGCACGATCGGCGCGGAGGCGCTGCTGCGCTGGTACAACAGCGAGCTGGGCAACGTGTCGCCGGTGGAATTCATCCCCGTGGCCGAAGACGCGGGGCTGATCGTGGAGATCGGCAACTTCGTGCTGGCTCGGGCCTGCGAACAGGTGGCGCAATGGCGGCGCACGCTGGCGCCCGAACTGATCGTCGCGGTGAATCTGTCGCCCCGGCAGTTCAACGACGGCCTGGTGGAGCGCATCCAGCGCTGCCTGATACAAACCGGACTCGAACCGGCGGCGCTGGAACTGGAGATCACCGAACGGCTGCTGATGAGCGACAGCGAAACCGTCTTGCCTATGCTGAGCGCGCTGAACGCGATGGGGGTGCGTATTTCCGTCGACGATTTCGGCACCGGTTATTCGTCGTTGTCTTATCTGAAGCGCTTTCCGCTGCATAACCTGAAGATCGATCGCTCGTTTGTCGTCGGCTTGCCGGATCATCGCGATTCCATTGCGATTACGCAGGCGGTGGTGGCGATGGCGCACTCGCTCGGCATGAACGTCACCGCCGAAGGAGTGGAAACCGCCGAACAGGCGGCCTTTCTGCGCGCGATCGACTGCGACAAGCAGCAGGGCTATTTCTATAGCCGCCCGGTCGGGGCCAGCGCGTATGCCCGCAGTTTGTGGGACGCGCAGGTCGGTCTCGCCGACGCCTCCTGAGCCGGCCGGCGGCCTCGCGCGCCAGCCCGGCGCCTTGCCTGGCCTCGCGGACGCGGGAACCCGCCGCGCCCGGCCGCCCGCGTCCGGACTTGATTGTTCGGTTTGACAAACAAGTGCCTTCGCGTTAGCGGTATTTATCCGCGACTACAGTCTCCCTACAATCCTCCCATCGAAACGTGAATCAGCGCGAAGCCGAAGCGGCGCCGCGCTACGGGAGTTGTTGTCATGCCAGCTTTGATCAGGAACCAGCTTTACCGGCCGTCGGTGGTATTGCCGATGGTCGCCCTCATGCAGGTGATGGTGTCGCAGGATTTCAACCTGGGCCAGGTCGGCTGGGTCATGGCGTCCCGTGGCGCGCAGGCCGCGCTGCAACGCTCGCGTGAATTGATCTGCGCTGCGCATTGCCACGACTGAGCGTCGCGCACGGCAAAGGGCAACAAAAACGGGCAACAAACTGAGGCAATCGACAACCCGGCGTGGTGATTCGAGGCGTGGAGGGTAAGATGCTACGACCTGCACTCCAGCCACGGGAGCGTTGCCATGCCACAGCACTTCAATGCAGTCGTAATCGGTACGGGACAAGGCGGCTCGCCGCTTGCGGTGCGTCTCGGTCAAAGCGGCCGCAAAACCGCGGTCATTGAGCGCGGGGCCTTCGGCGGCACGTGCGTGAACGTGGGCTGTACGCCGACCAAATCTTATGTCGCAAGCGCTCGCGCAGCGCATGTCGCGCGCCATTGCGCGGAACTCGGCGTGCAGGTGAGCGGCGCGATCAGCGTCGATCTGGCCGCGGTCAAGGCGCGCAAGGACAGTATCATCGGGCAGTCGCGCGACGGCGTCGAGAAATGGCTGCGCGGCGCGAAGAACGTGAGCGTGTTCAACGGCCACGCGCGCTTCACCGGCGCGCATACGCTTTCTATCAGCGGTCCGGACGGCAAGCTGCTCGAGGAGATCAGCGCCGACGAAATCTTCATCAATACCGGCACGCGCGCCGTCGTGCCGCCGCTCGAAGGTCTCGGGCGGATTCGCTACTACACCAACTCCAACCTGCTTGAGCTGACGGAATTGCCGGATCATCTGGTGATTGTCGGCGCCAGCTATATCGCGCTCGAATTCGCGCAGATCTTTCGCCGTTTCGGCAGCCGTGTGACGGTGCTGGTGCGCGGCGAACGCGTGCTGACCCGCGAGGACGCCGATTTTGCCGAATCCGTGCACAAGGTGCTCGCCCGCGAGGGTGTGGAGTTCCGCTTTGGTGTGCAGCCTTCGCGGGTCGAGCCGCATCCGCATCACCCGAACGAAGTGTGTATCGGCTTCGAGCAGAACATTCCCGCGCTCGAAGCGTCGCACCTGCTGTTCGCCACCGGCCGTGCGCCGAATACCGACGATCTCGGCCTCGCGGCCGCCGGCATCACGACGGACCGGCACGGCACGATTCCGGTCGACGGCCAGTTGCGGACCAACGTGCCGGGCGTGTGGGCCATCGGCGACGTGAACGGGCGTGGTGCTTTCACCCACACGTCCTACGACGACTTTCAGATCGTCGCCGCCAATCTGCTCGACGGCGGCGCGCGCAGTGTCGATACGCGGATCATGGCGTATGCGGTGTTCGTCGATCCGCCGCTGGCACGCGTGGGGGCTTCGGAGGCCGAGGTGCGCAAATCGGGCCGCGCCGCGCTGATCGCCACCATGCCGATGTCGCGGGTGGGCCGCGCGCGTGAACGCGGCGAGACCGACGGCTTCATGAAAGTGATGGTCGACAGCGAGAGCAGGCAGATTCTCGGCGCGGCCATTCACGGCATCGAAGGCGACGAGGCGATTCATACCTTCATCGACATCATGGCGGCGGGCGCGCCGTATCCGACCTTGCAGTACGCCATGCATATTCATCCGACCATCAGCGAACTGGTGCCGACCTTGCTCGACGGGCTCAAGCCCATGAAGTGAGTTTCAACACGCGAGCCGGTCTGGAACACGTCGACAAAGCGGCGCGGCATCGCACATAATCGGCAGCGGCGCGGGTCGTCCGCGGGGCGCGGGCGAGCGGTGCGCTCAACCGTATTCATCATCAGGAATCCAACCGATGGGCAAAGGACGTGTCGAAGCCTTCAGCGATGGCGTGATCGCCATCATCATCACGATCATGGTGCTCGAGTTGAAGGTGCCGGAAGGCTTCGATCTCGCGGCGCTGCGTCCGCTGCTTCCCGTGTTCTGCGCGTACGTGCTGAGCTTTATCTACGTCGGCATCTACTGGAACAATCATCATCACATGTTCCATGCGGTGCAGAAGGTCAACGGCGCCGTGTTGTGGGCCAACCTCCATCTGCTCTTCTGGCTGTCGCTGCTGCCGGCCGTCACGCATTGGGTCGGCGAAAACCATCTGGCCTCCTGGCCGACCGCCATGTACGGCGTGGTGCTGTTCATGTCGGCGATCGCATATTTCATCCTGACGCGCGTGCTGATTCGCGAGCACGGCAAGGACTCGACGATTGCCAAAGCGGTCGGCAACGACTTCAAGGGCAAGGTCTCGGTGGTGATCTATCTGGCGGGCATTGCGCTGGCTTTTGTCGTGCCGTGGGCCTCGGCCGCGCTCTATACGCTTGCCGCCGCCTGGTGGCTGGTGCCGGACCGGCGCATCGAACACGTGCTGGAAGCCTGAGCGCGGCGCCCGCGTTGCCGCCGGATTGCGGAACGGGGGCACGTCCCCTCAGGCAAGCGTCCTGATCGAATTGCTGATGCCGCGTGCGCAATCGATCACCGCGGGCGCGAGCCGTGCCTCCGCTTCCGCCGCTGTCCAGCGGCTCGTCGGCGCGACGACGTGAACCGCGCCGACCGGCCGGCGCTCGCCGTCGAGCACGGCCGCCGCGATCGTCATATCGCCGATGAACAGTTCCTCGCGGTTCGACGCATAGCCATTGAGCCGTCCAAGCGCGAGCCGCGTCTCGATCTCGTCGAGATCCGTCACGGTGTATTGCGTATGCGCGACGCGGTCGCTGGCCAGCAGCAGCGTGCGTGACTCGTTGTCCGGGAGCGCCGCGAGATACGCCCGTCCCGACGCCGTGCAGTACATCGGAATGCGGCTGCCGATCGGCATGTGGATCGGCACGAACTTCATACACACGAACCGCGCCACATAGACCATGTCGACGCCATCCGGCTCGGTCAGATTGGTTGTCTCGCCGGTGACATTGGTGAGTTCGGACAGAAACGGATTGGCGACGTCGATCAGCGTGTCGGCAGCCAGGTAGTTGAAGCCGATCTGCATCACGCGCGGCGCCAGTTGATAGCGCCTCGTACGCGGATGCTTTCTCACATAGCCGAGCTTTTCCAGCGTGTAGATCATGCGCTGCGCGGAGCTTTTGGTGATCGACGTTGCCTCCGCGACTTCCGGCAGTGTCATCGACCTGCGCTGGGCGCTGAACGCGCGCAGCACCGCGATTCCCTTCTCCAGCGACTGATTGAACAGTGCGTCCGGCGGTTCTTCCGGCTCCTGGGGCGCTTCCGTCTCCGGGCTGAGTTGCTTGCGTGTCATGGAATCACCCCATTGTTTTCGCCTGCTACCGACTTTATCATATCGAATATCGATACGCAAATTTCGTTTGTCGATATTTTTGACTCGAATATCATGCTTCAACTGATGGATACCGATATTCCGATCGGCCGTCTTCAACTCGTGGAGAGACTCATGTTCCAGTTCGCCAAACGCTTCGCCAGTGTCTTTGCAACAGGATTGCTGCTCGCCGGTGCGCCGGCCTTGTCGGTGGCCGCCACCACGTACGAAGTTGGAGCGACCGCCACCGGCGTGCCGTTCACCTTTCTCGATGTGAAGACCAATTCGATTCAGGGCCTTCTGGTCGATGCGATCACCGCGACGGGCAAGGCGGCGGGCTTCGACGTCAAGATCGAGCAGACCACGTTCTCGGCGCTGATTCCGTCGCTGACCACGAAGAAGATCGACATCATCTCGGCGGCCATGCTAAAAACGCCGGCGCGCGAGCAGATCGTGGATTTCTCCGACACCGTGTATTCCTATGGCGAAGGCCTGATCGTGCGCGCCGACGACAAAGGCCAGTACACCTCCATGGACGATCTCAAGGGCGAGGTGGTCGGCGCGCAGGTCGGCACCGCGTTCGTCGACGCGTTAAACAAGAAGGGCATCTTCAAGGAAGTGCGCACCTACGATTCAGTCGCCGACATCATGCGCGACGTCGCACTCGGCCGCATCAAGGCGGGCTTCGGCGACCATCCGATTCTGGCCTACCAGCTTCAGCACAATCCGAATCCGCAATTGCGGCTGGTCAGCGGATATCAGCCGTCGGTGAAAGGCCAGGTGTGTTTTGTCGTGCGCAAGGGCGACACGGCGACGCTGGAGCAATTGAACGCCGGCATCAGAAAGATCAAGGCCGACGGTACGCTCACGCAGATCGTCAAGAAGTGGCAGGTGGAATGACGTCGTTTTCCGAATAAGGACGGTCCGCCATGTTCTTCCAGAACGCCATCGAGTTTTTGCCGATCCTGCTCAAAGGCGCGGTTGTCACGATCGAGATCACCTTCTGCTCGTTCGTTCTGAGCACGGTGCTCGGCCTGGTGCTCGCGCTCATGCGCGTGTCCGACAACCGCGCCGTATCGAACGCCGCCGCGACTTTCATCAACGTGATTCGCGGGCTGCCCATCATCGTTCAGCTCTTCTACATCTACTTTGTGCTGCCCGATCTCGGTGTGCAGTTGTCGGCGTTCCAGGCCGGTTTCATTGGTCTCGGCGTCGCGTACTCGGTGTATCAGGCGGAAAACTTTCGCGCGGGCATCCAGGCGATCGATCCCGGGCAGATCGAAGCGGCGCAGTCCATCGGCATGCGCGGCGCGATGATCATGCGGCGCGTGGTGTTGCCGCAGGCGTTCCGAATCTCACTGCCGGCGTACGGCAATACCCTCGTGATGATGCTCAAGGACTCGTCGCTCGCGTCGACCATCACCGTCGCCGAAATGACGCGCGCCGGGCAGCTCATCGCGTCGTCGACGTTCCAGAACATGACGGTTTTCACGCTGGTCGCGCTGCTTTACCTTGGGCTCAGCCTGCCACTCGTCTATGGATTGCGGCGGATCGAACGCCGCCTCGGATTGAAGGGAAAACGATGATCAGGGTCGACGCGATTCACAAGCGCTTTCACGATCAGCACGTGCTGAAAGGCGTCAGTCTGAGTGTCGAACGCGGCCAGGTCGTGTGTCTGATCGGTCCGTCCGGATCGGGCAAGTCGACGCTGCTTCGTTGCATCAACGGACTGGAGCGGCATGACGCCGGGACGATCACCGTCGAAGGCAACGCCGTCGACGCGAAATCGAAGCAGATCCACGACCTTCGCGCGCAGGTCGGCATGGTGTTCCAGCGTTTCAACCTGTTTCCGCATCGAACCGCACTGGAAAACGTGTTCGAAGGCCCCGTGTTCGTCAGAAAGGAAGCGCGTACACAAGCCCGCGAGCGAGCCCGCCATCTGCTCGACAAGGTCGGCCTCGCGCACCGCATGAACGCTTACCCGGCCGAAATGTCGGGCGGACAGCAGCAGCGTGTGGCGATTGCGCGCGCACTGGCCATGCAGCCGAAGGCGATTCTCTTCGACGAGCCCACCTCGGCACTCGACCCGGAACTGGTGGGCGAAGTGCTCGGCGTCATGCGCCAACTCGCCGACGACGGCATGACCATGATCGTCGTCACCCATGAAATGGGCTTTGCGCGTGAAGTGGCCGACCGTGTGTGTTTTCTTCATGACGGCACGATCCATGAAGAAGGGTCAGCCGCCGATCTGTTCGAACGTCCGCGCAATCCTCGCACACGCGAATTTCTCGGCAGGATGCCCGTGCTTACCGAAGCCCCCCGGATTTGAATACACCATGAGCCTGGTTGAAGTTGCAGAACCGCTGCCTCCCTCTCTCTGGGCGGCAACGGCGGAACCCGCCGTAGATACGCCGCCGCTCGATGACCCGGTCACGGCGGACGTGGCGATCGTCGGCGCCGGTTACACGGGTTTGTCGACGGCCTTGCATCTGGCGGAACAAGGCCTGCGGGTCTGTGTGATCGACGCCAACGAGCCCGGTTGGGGCGCGTCCGGCCGTAACGGCGGCCAGGTGATTCCCGGCCTGAAATACGATCCCGACGAACTCATCCGGCGCTTCGGCCCACGCGATGGCGATGCGCTCGTGCAGATGGCGGGCGGCGCCGCGGATTCGGTTTTCGATCTGATCGGGCGCCACGGCATTCAGTGCAACGCCACGCGCGCCGGCTGGATCCAGCCGACCCATTCGGCCAGGCTGCTCGGCACGCTTCACAGCCGGGCGCAGCAGTGGGCGGCGCGCGGCGCGCCGGTCGAACTGCTGGACCGTGCGCAGATATCGAGGCGGCTCGGCACGGACACATTCGTGGGCGGTTGGGTGGATTTGCGCGCGGGCAGCGTGCATCCGTTGAGCTACGCACGCGGCCTCGCGCGCGCGGCGCAGACGGCAGGCGCGGCGATCCACGGCGGAACTCGCGCCGCGAGCGTGGAGCGGGGCCCGAAGGGGTGGCGCATTCGCACGGCGCAGGGTCCGCTCATCGATTCGAAACAGATCCTGCTGGCAACCAACGGTTATACCGATGGCCTTTGGCCGCGCCTCGCGCAATCAGTGATCGCAGCGAACAGCTTTATCGTCGCAACGAAGCCGCTGCCCGACGAGGTTGGCGCAACGATTCTGCCCGGTGGCGAAGTGGCTTCCGATTCACGGCGCCTGCTGCTCTATTTCCGCAAGGATGCCCACGGGCGTCTGTTGATGGGCGGGCGCGGCCCTTTTCGCGAGCCTCGCAGCGCCGCGGACTGGATGCATCTCGAGCGTGCCGCCCGGCTGATGTTTCCACAACTGAAGAACATCGGATACGAATACCGGTGGGCCGGCCGGATCGCCATCACACGCAATTTCTTGCCGCACGTGCATGTGCCGGCTGAAGGCATGACCATCGCGCTTGGATACAACGGACGCGGCATTGCAATGGCGACGACATTGGGAAAGCATCTGGCCGCTTTGATCGGCGGGACGACACGCGGCTTGCCGCTTCCGCCCACGTCTATCGAGCCGATTCCGTTTCATGCGTTGCAGCGGTTCTATATCAGTGCCGGCGTGGCGTGGTATGGATTGCTCGATGCGCTGTCGTGAATGGGTCGATGGTCATACTCGCCGCGTAAACGGCCCGCTGCTAAAAATGCTGCTGACCAGGCCCAGCACCACGGCCAGCGCGACGATGCCCGAAGCGACGCCGATCAAACGGTCATAAGCCACGCTGACGTCGTCGCTCAGCCACACGGTATCGTGGACGAAAGCGAGAATGACCACCGCTCCCAGTTGCGTGCCGACATAACTTATATTCAGATCGGCGAAACGGAGATGGCACGCCACCCAGATCGACGCGCATAAAGCGATCATGCAGTAGACCATGTGCCCCGCCGTAAAAGGCATGACCGCGAGCACGATGACGCTGCCGAAAAGGCAGCCAAGCAGACGGTGGCACATTCGCAACACGACGGCATCCAAAGACCATGCGCCCCGGACATCGAGTGGGACCAGAAGGGTGACGAGCGCCGTCGTCATTGCCTGGGCAAATCCGTCGAGCGGATACTGGTAGGCGAAATACGCCAGCACGGATAAAGTGGCCGCCCCAACAATGGTGTGGCGCAGGCGACCGAGTGTCGGGCCGGACGGTGAGGCGGACGTCACTGGCGAAGCGCTCGGAGCCGGAGCCGCGATGCCCGTCCGGCGTCCAGACAGGCGCAGCACGATACGGGACAGCGCACTGATCATCCAGTAAGCGGTCGTGCCTGCTACGGCGTTGACGCTCAGCGCTTTCACCACAGCCAGAGGATCGGTTTCAGTGTGTGCGTGCACTGCGGCAATCATGAATATGGCCAGCGCCGTGCATAAGATCCACATGAAGCTTGCCGCACGGCTCGTCGCCAGATAGAGGCCAACCACGGAGAGGCAGGTGATCGAAACGACGAACAGGCCGACCTCGCCGGCCACGTGCTGTGACAGTACCCATCCGATGAACGCGCCGCAGACCGATCCGGCGATTTGCTGCATTCCCTGGCTGGCTGCCGCCTTGAGTTCGAGGCCTGTGAGCGAGAATGCGCAGATGGCGGCCCACCAGACTTCGCCAAGGCCGATCCAATGGGCGACATAGACGGCGAGGACCGTCGAGAGCATCGCGTCCGCGCATCTAGGCGCGCGCTCGAATACTTTCGCCAGCGAGAGTTCAGTGTGAAAGCCCCGGAGCGTATTCAGTACAGCCGTCAGCGCGATATTTTTCATTCGGTTGACCTACAGATGGCCGATAGCCGACCACCACGCCAGGGCGCTCGCAATGGACAGCGGCACTCCCAAACCGATCAGCAACGCGACCAGATCGGGCTCGAGATCGTGATCGATGGCAATGATACTGGCGCCGAGCATGGGCGGCATGGCCATCTCGAGCATGGCAACCTGCGCGACGGGATCGCTGGCTCTGCTCACGGCGACATAGGCGACCAGGATCGCGAGCGGTGCGAGAAGAAGCCGGAACCCCAGTCCGACCAGAAGTGCGCCGATGCGTCCGGCAATACGGTCGACGCGCAGCGCGTATCCGACGGCAGCGAGCGCCACGGGCGTCAGCGTATTGGCCAGCGAGTCGATTGTTTGTGTCAGCCACTCCGGCCGTTCCAGATGATTGGTCGCGAACGCGATGATGATCGCGAAAAACGGTGGAAACGTTGCGATCCGCAGGACAACCGCGCGCCAGTTCATGCGCCCGGTGCTTGCGACAGTCGCCACCACCAGTCCAAGCGTGGACAGCGCAAGATACGAACCGAGCAGATCGATCACGATGCCCAGCCCTAGCCACTGGCTTCCTGCAAAGGTGGCGATCATTGGCAGGCCGACAAAAGAAGTATTGCCCCAGCCTCCCACCAGTACCAACGCACCCGTTCGCCGGGCCGACCAGCCGAGGCTGCGGCAAAGCGGAACGAGCACGATGATCGCAAGTATCGCTCCGGCCCACGGTGTGAGCGCCGCGAGCCACCAGTCGGCACGCACGGACACCTGGTGAAGACTGCGTATGGCGGCGGCCGGCAACGCGACGTTGATCACCCATCCGCCCAACACCTTGGAGGCGTTCTCCGGCAGCCTGTGCGTCAGGCGAAGTAACACGCCGATCAGGAGGCAGACAAAGAGCAAGATTATCGGGTGCATTGCCACGCTCGCTGATCTGGTGAGTGGATCGAAGCCATTGTGCCCGCCGTGCAGTTGCGCGATGGCGAAATGCTCAATTCATTGTGCTGCCCGCTTGAGCGGTAACGGTTCGAATGCGAATGGAGGGAAATGAGCGCGCCGGATACCGTGAGCCGTTCAAGACAGGAGCATTGTCAACCAGGGTTCAGGGTGGACGCGGAGATTGGCTCGGCAAGCGTATGGATTGTCGGGCAAAGCAGCAGGTCATGGCGCTCGAAGAGCCGGTCGATCCACCTTCCCGCGAGGTGTCGACCGAGTCGGGCATAGACGTGGAGCGCTACGTCTATGCCATTGCAGTCAGATCAGAGGTCGAGCGAAACGCCGATGCGCTTCCTTCGGGCGCAGCGCGCCGCGCCCGAAGGAAGCCGTTACTGCGGCAACGCGTAAGCCATCACGTAATCGCCGAGCTTGGTGCCGAACGAACCATGCCCGCCCGCGGCGATCACGATGTACTGGCGGCCGTCGATGGAATAGCTCATCGGTGTGGCCTGGCCGCCCGCCGGCAGACGCGCGCGCCACAGTTCCTTGCCGTTGTTCACGTCGAACGCGCGGATGTAGTTGTCCGCAGTCGCACCGATGAACGCGACGCCGCCCGCCGTCACGATCGGACCGCCGAGCATCGGCATGCCCATCCTGAACGGCAGCGGAATCGGCGAGCTGTCGCGCACCGTGCCGATGCGCTTCTTCCACACGATCTCGTTGGTCTTCAGATCGACCGCCGAGATGTAGCCCCAGGCCGGCTGTTTGCACGGCAAGCCCAACGGCGAGAGGAACGGGTTCAGCGTCACGCCGTACGGCACGCCGTATTGCGGCTGGATGCCCGCTTCCGTGCCGCTGCCCTTTGCGCCCGGCTCCGGCTGCATCGGATTGCCTGGGCCGCGGGGGATCAGGCGCGAGACGAACGGCAGCGCAATCGGGTTGGCAATGGCGATCTGCCGGTCGGTATCGACGGCAATGCCGCCCCACTCGAACATGCCGAGGTTGCCCGGAAACACCAGCGTGCCCTGCAGCGAAGGCGGCGTGAACGTGCCTTCATACCGCAGCTTGTGAAACATCACGCGGCACACGAGCTGGTCGTACATCGTCGCGCCCCACATGTCGGCGTCGGTGAGCAGGTTCTTCGGGCGGAACGTGAGATCGGAGAACGGCTGCGTGGGCGAAACGTGGTCGCCGGGCGCGGCGCCTTGCGGCACCGGCATTTCGGGTGCGGGCACGACCGGCGTGCCGGTGCGGCGATCGAGCACGAACAGGTTGCCGGTCTTGGCGGGCGCATACACGACCGGCACGGTCTTGCCGTCCTTGCCGGCGATGTCGGCGAGCGTGGGCTGCGACGGCTGGTCCATGTCCCACAGGTCATGGTGCGCGGTCTGGTAGAACCAGGCCAGTTTGCCCGTCGACGCATGCAGCGCCAGCAGGCCACTCGCATAGCGCTCCTGCTCGGGCGTGCGGTTGCCGCCCCAGATGTCCGGCGTGGTCACGCCCATCGGCAGATAGATGAGGTCGAGCTTCGCGTCGTAGGCGGAGGGTGCCCACGAGTTCGGCGAACCGATGGTGTAGTGTTCGCCCGCGCCCGGAATCCTGTTCGGGTCTTGCGCGCCCGGATCGAACGCCCACAGCAACCGGCCGGTGCGCACGTCGAAGCCGCGGATCACGCCCGAAGGTTCGCGCGTCGAGAAGTTGTCTTCCACCGCGCCCGCCACGATGATCGCCGTGTTCGTGACGATCGGCGGCGAGGTCGGCTCGTACATGCCCGGCGTCGTGACCGGTTGCGCGTGCTGAAGGTCGAGATCGCCGTTGTTGCCGAAGCCCGCGCAGCGCTCGCCCGTCTGCGCGTCGAGCGCGTAGAGGTGGCCGTCGTTGACGGGCAGATAGATGCGGCGCATGCAGGCGCCGTTGGCCAGCGATGCCGCAGGGGCCGCCGGGGCGGTGTCGCTCGCGGGCGCGGCGGGTTGCGCGGTCGCGGCGCTTGCCGAAAGATCGATATACGACACGCCGCGGCAGGTCACGTGCTGGAACGACGGATCGGGCCGCAGTTTCGGGTCGAACTTCCATTTCTGCTCACCCGTCTTCGCGTCGAGCGCGAACAGGATCTGGTGGGGCGAACAAAGATAGAGCAGATTGCCGATCTTGATCGGCGTGACTTCATTGGTGATCTCGACCGGATCGTCCGGACCTTTCAGGTCGCCTGTGCGGAAGGTCCAGGCCACCTGCAGGTTCTTGACGTTTTCGGGCGTGATCTGCTGCAGCGGCGCGTAGCGCGTGCCTTCCTGGGTGCGGCCATAGGCTGGCCAGTCGGACGGATCGATGCCGTTCGGATTGGCGGCGGGCGTTGTGGCCGCTGCGCTCAGCGTGCCGTTGATCGTCTGCGGATCGTTGAAGCTCGCGTAGACCAGCACGCCGGCCCAGATCACGAGCGCACCGACTAGCGACGTTACGCCGAGCTTGCGCGGCGCGTCGAGGCGCCAGCTCACGAGCAGCAGCAGCCATACGCCGAACACCACGAGCACGCCGGAGCGCGGCGCGAGCGCCCAGAAGTCGGGCCCCGACTCCCACAGCGCCCAGATCGCCGTGCCGACCAGCACGAGTGCGTAGAGCGCGAGCGCCGCCGGACTGCGGCGGTACAGCAGCCAGGTCACGCCGAGCAGCACGACCCCGGCGACGACGTAATACGCGGACCCGCCGAGCGAAAGCAGCCATGCGCCGCCTATCAGCAGATAGAGCGCGGTGAGCGCAGTGAACAGCAGGGTGATGACGACGATGAAACCCGGCGATGTCGATTGTCTGGACATGATGACCTCATCCTTTTTCTTAAGGGTGCCGCTCGCACCGTCTGTCACGCGATGCCCGCGGCGCTCGTACGCCGGCGCGAACGCCGGCGATGCATCCGGCCGGTTCGCTGGGCTCGTGCAGGCCGGTAAAACAGTGAGGTGAACACGTGCATTATCCCGATGTTTGCGGCGGTTTGGGATTCGCCGGTGGCAGGGCTTTGTCGGCGAACTCGAAGTGCGCGGCTTCATGAGCACGCCGGGAATGGCCCACGAAGTACCCGCGCGAGCCTAAACTACGCATTCCGCCAGCGCCCCCCGGACTCATGCCTCCTCGCGACGACCATCACGTCCTGCCGCCTGTATCGGCCCCCGCACAGGTCGACGCCGACGCGTTGCAAGATCCGGTCCTGCTGCGCCGGCTGTTACGCGCCAAAGACCGCATGGACGCCGCCTCGCACGAGGCCTGGCCCGTCAAACGCCTGGCTGAGCTCAGCGGCGTCACCGAAGCGCATTTCGCGCGCTCCTTCAAGCGCGCCTTCGGCGTTCCGCCGCACCGCTACCTGCTGACACGCCGCATCGAGCAGGCCGTCACCCTGTTGCGCGACACGGGGCTTGGCATCACGGAAATTGCCTTTGCCACTGGCTGGGAGAGCCTGGGGAGCTTCGGCCGCATCTTTCGCGACATCACCGGCCAGAGCCCCGGCGCCATGCGTGTCCAGGCCCGAGCCCAGGCCGGCATGGTTCAACTCGACCGCGTACCCGCGTGTGTTCTGAAGGCCGCGCAGCGCCCGGATCTCACCGTCGCAGTTTTGGAGAAGCGCCGCCGCGCGGTCGAAGATACAGTCCGGCCATCAACCAGGGAGGTGTCATGAATCAGGGTATCAATGTGGTGGGACTGTATGTCGATAACCAGAATGAAGCGCTCGCGTTCTATGTCGACAAGCTCGGATTTCGCGTGCATACGGACGTGCGCAACGGCGCTTATCGCTGGCTCACGGTCCAGCATCCCGAACAGCCGTCGTTTCAGCTCGGCCTGTTCACACCCGGCCCGCCGATCCACGACGAGGCCACCGCGCAAACCTTGCGCGCGATGGTCGCCAAGGGGGCCATGCCGCCGCTGGTCCTCGCGGTGGAGGACTGTCGCGCCAGCTATGCCCGGATGAAAGCCTGCGGTGTGGAATTTACTCAGGAGCCGGTAGAGCGCTTCGGCAGCGTCGATGCGGGTTTTCGTGATCCTGCCGGCAATGGGTGGAAGATGATCCAGGCTGCGGGGAGCGCGGGGTGATGCGAGCGTGGGGGTCGTCGGTTTCACAGGCGGGTGCCCAACGGCTTCACACTGGCGGTTTGTCGCCGGCTTTGCTGTTCGTCAGGAACGAGGGTGCGCTCACTACGACCGTGCGCGAGCGATTGTCATGGCGAGGGAATGCGGTGAACAGAAATAGCTCGCCGGACATGCACGGAAGCATCAGGCACATGCAGGAAGCGTAAACATGCTGCTCGTTCTCAAGCTCATGCTGGTGCCGGCGTTTCTCGCTGCGCTGACCGTGGCCGGACGCGTGTGGGGACCGTCGGTGGCGGGGTGGCTCGCGGGGCTGCCGGTCGTCGCCGGGCCCATCGTGCTGTTGCTTGCGCTGGAGCGCGGTTCGTCGTTCGCGGCGCAGACGTCGGCCGCCTCGATTGCGGCGATCGCCGCGTCGGAAGCCTTCAATTTTGCGTACGCTTGGAGCTGCCGGCGTTTTGTGTGGCCGCTCGCGCTGGTCGTCGGGCTGGTGGGCTGGGCCGGCGTGGCGATGCTGCTCACGCAGATCCCTGCGAGCCTCGCATGCGCGGCGGCGGCGGCCTGTGTGGCCGTGGCGGTGTCGCAAAGCGGCTTGCCGCGCGTGACCGGTCACGTGCCGGCGGCGCGCCTCGGGCTCGGGGATCTCGCCATGCGTATGCTCGCCGGCGCGCTGCTGACGGTCGTGGTGACCACGCTGTCCGCGTCGATGGGCGCGACGTGGAGCGGACTGTTCTCGGTATTTCCCTTGCTCGGCATCGTGCTCGCGATCTCGGCGCAGCGCGCGCATGGCGCGGACTTCGTCGCGTTGCTGATGCGCGGCATGGTGATTGGCCGTGCCTCGTTCGCGGCATTCTTTGCCGTGACGGCGACCATGCTGCCGCGGTACGGTGTGTGGCTGAGCTTCGTGTGCGCAGCCGTGGTCTCGATCGTCGTGCAGGGCGCGACGAGGCGGATGCTCGGCGCGAAGCGGCCGGTGCAGGCCGTAGCGCGTGAGCTTGCCGAACGGCAGTCGGCGGATTGAGCGTGCTTGATGAACTGCGGCTTAGCGCGGTTCATCGCACTCCGTAGTTGCGATTCGAAACACACGGCACGCCTCTTCAAGCAAAACGACCGCGCACACGCTCCGCTCATTTGCCCGATACTGCCGACATGACTTCGCGCAATCGACCATCCACACGCACAAGAGTCGGCCTGATCTCCGACACGCACAACCTCGTACGCCCCGAGGCATTGCAATATCTGGCGGGTTGCGACGCGATCATTCACGCAGGCGATATCTGCAACGAAGCCGTGCTCGAAGCGCTCAGGCAGATTGCGCCGGTCACGGCCGTGCGGGGCAACAACGACACCGGCGACTGGGCCGCATCGTTGCCGACGCACGCCACGTTGACCGTGCAGCAGGTGACGATTCTCGTCGTGCACGACATCGCCGACGTGGGCACCGATCCGCGCAGCGAGGGTATCGGCGTGGTGGTGACCGGCCACTCGCACAAGCCGTCGATCAGCGAGCGCGACAACGTGCTGTTCGTCAATCCGGGCAGTGCCGGGCCACGGCGCTTCAAACTGCCGGTTTCGGCTGCAATCCTGATCGTCGAAGGGGCGAGCGTAACCGCAAGCTTCGATTCACTGATGCCATAAAGAACGGGCCGACAGATTTGCCGGCCCGCACTCGTACAACTCACGGACAACCCTTGCGCCAACCGTGACTCAGCCTATGCTCAGGCTCGCGCCGTGGCCGTTGCCGCATAACCTTCATCCATCTCTTCGGCTTCACGCTCGCCGCGCAGCACGGCATGCGCTTCCGCGCGCGTCGCCACGCACGGGCCCGAGCCGGGCAGCGGCTTGCGGGCGGTTTCGCGCAGCGCCATCACCGAGACGATGCCGATCAACGACGCGCCCATCAGGTAGTACGCGGGCATCATCAGATTGCCGGTGCGCTCGACCAGCCACGCCGTGACGAGCGGCGTCGTACCGCCGAACAGCGACACCGAGATATTGAAGCCGATGGCGAGCGCGCCGTAGCGGATTCTGGTCGGGAACAGCGCCGGCAACGCCGACGGCATCACGCCGGTAAAGCACGACAGCAGCACGCCGAGAATCATCAGGCCGCCGAACACCGGCAGCACCGTGCCCATGCGGATCAGCAGCAGGGCGGGAATCGACAGCGCGAACAGACCCACGCAACCGAACAGCATCACCGGCTTGCGGCCGATCGTGTCGGACAGGCGGCCGGCGGCGAGCGTCATGGGCATCATCAATGCCATCACGAGCAGCACGAGGAACAGGCCGTGCGTTTCGTTGAAGTGCAGCGTGGCCGACAGATAGCTCGGCAGATACGAAAGCGCCATGTAATCAGTGACGTTGAAGATCAGCACGAGGCCGACGCATAGCAGCAGCGGCTTCCATTGCTGCATGAGCAATTCGCGGAACGATTGCCTTGGCAACGCCTTGTCTTCCGCTTCGCGCTGCTCGGCCTGCTTCCTGAACGCGGGCGTTTCTTCGAGCTTCATCCGGATATACAGACCCACCAGGCCCAGCGGACCCGCGATCAGGAACGGCACACGCCAGCCCCACGACAGCAGCGCGTCGTTCGGCAGCGTCGCGGTCAGCACGGCCACCGTGCCCGCGCCGAGTACATAGCCGATCAGCGTACCGAACTCGAGAAAGCTGCCCATGAAACCGCGGCGCTTGTCGGTCGAGAATTCGGCGATGAAGGTCGCCGCGCCGCCGTACTCGCCGCCGGTCGAGAAGCCTTGCACCAGACGCGCAACCAGCAGCAGCACCGGCGCGAAAATGCCGATGGTCGCGTAGCTCGGGATCAGACCGATCGCGAACGTGCCGAGCGCCATCATGATCATGGTCATGGCCAGCACGCGCTGACGGCCGATGCGGTCGCCGAGCGGCCCGAACACCATGCCGCCGACCGGCCGCACGAGAAACGCCGCGGCGAACGTGCCGAAGGTGGCGAGCAACTGGGCGGACGGACTCGACGACGGAAAGAACACTTTGCCGAGCGTGACGGCGATATAGCTGTACACGCCGAAATCGAACCATTCCATTGCGTTGCCGAGCGCCATCGCGCCGACGGCCCGCTTGAGGAGAGATTTGTCGACGACGGTGATGTCGTCCAGAGAGAGGCGTTGTTCTTCTTTGTGGTGTCGCCAGAAGCCGTTGCTGGAAGCGGTCAAGGTGAAAACTCCAATGACTGCGACGAAACTCATGATGCACGTGAACGTTCCGCCACGGTTGCTGGGAAGTGCAATGTCGCGAGCAAGGCGAAAGCGTCTCCCTCGCCATTCAAGGGCGACAGAGCTGGGCGGGATGGAAAACAGAACGCCCGTGCCTCGCGAGACAGGTCGCGAAAAAACACTCGTCTAGATTGTGCTGACTGTTGCACCTGCGTGGCCGTGGAAGGGGGGCAGATGCATGAGGGCGCCGGGTGGCTGAAAGCTGGCCCACGCGCCGCCGGAAGGCTTGAAACGAAAAAGGCCGGTGCTGTATTCGCCGCTCATGCGGTGGCATGAAACGGGAAACGACCGACAAGCCTTCTTGTATAAAAACTGTTCGATTCGGTCCGGCGCACTCACTTCGCGCCAGATTGAAGAGAACGTGAATGTAGGTGAAATGCTGTTGGAACGGTGCACATGATAGCACGATGACGGAGGATCGTGCAAACCCGGTGCCGGGCGGAGGCCTTGGCAAGGACGTTCAATCCCTTGCGGGGCGTAGGATTGGGGCGATCCTGGCCGTCTGGAGACACGGCTTAAAAATGGTTCGAAATGTACCGTTTGGAGAATTTCCCCACGGCGACGAGTGGCCAGCCGAACGCCGCCTGATCGATGGGATGATTTCCGGCAGCGCAGGCGAAAAAAATCCGCGCACGGGGCGCGGATTCCGCTGATGCAGCCTGAAGCGCGCAAGCGTTAGATTACGCCGACGGCGGCACGTAACCCTGCGCCGTGTCCGCGCCTTCACCGAAGAAGAACTTTTCGGTCTGCTTCATCAGGTATTGACGTGCGCGCGGATCGGCCATGTTCAGGCGGTTTTCGTTGATCAGCATGGTTTGCTGCTTCAACCAGGCCTGCCAGGCTTCCTTCGAAATGCTTTCGTAGATCCGCTTGCCGAGTTCGCCGGGCAGCGGCGGGAAATCGAGGCCTTCGGCTTCCTTGCCGAGCTTCGCGCATTGAACCATACGAGTCATGCTGTGCTTCTCCTGGAATCGGTGTGGGGGCGACAGTCGCTATAGATAGGGCCGCTCAGAGCTGTTTCATCAGCACGAGCGACTTGCGTTGCCAGTTATAGAGTCGGCGGCGGTCTTCCGGCAGGTCGTCGACCGTGACCTTGACGAAGCCGCGTTTGAGGAACCAGTGCTCGGTGCGCGTGGTGAGCACGAAAATACGCGTCAGGCCGCGCGCCCGCGCGCGCTGCTCGATGCGCTTCAACAGCCGCTCACCGTCGCCGGTGCCTTGCGCTTCGGGGGCGACCGTCAGGCAGGCCATTTCGCCGATGCGCTCCTGTGTGTACGGATACAGCGCCGCGCAGCCGAACAGCACGCCATCGTGCTCGATCACCGAGAAATGGTCGATGTCGCGTTCGATCTGGTGACGCCCTCGCCGCACCAGCGTGCCGTCGGATTCGAGCGGCTCGATCAGCGCCAGAATGCCGCCGACGTCGTCCGGCGTGGCTTCGCGCAGGCTTTCCAGATTCTCGTACGAGATCATCGTGCCCACGCCGTCGTGCAGGAACAGCTCGAGCAGCAGACTGCCGTCGAGCGCGTAAGGGATGATGTGCGCCCGCGCCACGCCGCCGCGGCAGGCGCGGATCGAGTGCTTCAGGTAGAAGCCGGCGTCGCCGGTGACTTCGCCGCTTTCATGCAGCTTGTAGGCGTCGTCGAGCGACAGTTCGCGCACCAGTTCGGGGCCGTCTTCGCCGGCTTGCATCAGGCCGGGCGTTTCGGTCAGGAACACGATCTTGTCGGCGCGCAGCGCGATTGCCGCGGCGGACGCCACGTCTTCCATAGACAGATTGAAGGCCTCACCGGTGGGCGAGAAGCCGAGCGGCGAGAGCAGCACCAGCTTGCGGCTTGCCAGCGAGTGGCGGATCGAATCGGCGTCGATTTTGCGCACTACGCCGGTGTGGGCGAAATCGACCCCGTCGAGAATGCCGACCGGCCGCGCCGTCACGAAGTTGCCCGACACCACGCTGATGTGCGCGTGCGCCATTGGCGTATTCGGCAACCCCTGGCTGATCGCGGCCTCGATATCCAGACGCACTTCGCCTGCCGCCTCTTTCGCGGACTCGAGCGCGCGCGCGTCGGTAATGCGCATGCCGTGCGAAAACTCGGATTCCACGCCGTGCAGGCTCATCTGTTCTTCGACCTGCGGCCGCGAGCCATGCACCAGCACGATCTGGATGCCCATGGCCTGCAAGAGCGCGATGTCGGACACGAGCGCATTCAGGAGCCCCTGATGCACCACCTCGCCGCCGAAACCGACGACGAACGTCTTGTTACGGAACGCATGGATGTAAGGGGCGACTGAGCGCATCCAGTCGACGAATTGCGCGTGCTGTGCGAGGTTTTCCGTTGCTGCGGCGGGGGCCGGAGCGCTCGCGGGCGCGGGGACGAGGTCGGTTTGGGAATTCATGCCGGGGATTATAATGCGCCCCCATGTCGAATGTACCCAAAAGTCCCGCTGCGGCGAACGAGAATCCGGCGCCGGCCGCCGATCAGGCGAAGGCCGGCGACGCGAAGCGCCGCAATGCGCAGGACGCCGAACGCAACGCGCCGGATACGGCGCGCGAATCGCGGCGCGCCGCGGAAAATGCGCAGGCGCTGAAAAGTGAATCGGGCCGCGCCGCGTCCCGTCGGGGAAGCGGCGAGTCGCAGTCGCCACGCGCCAAGGAAGGTGGTGGTTCCGGCCAGCACCTGAGTCGAGCAGAGAGTGCGCCGCAAGACCGGCAGTCGCAGCGAGGCGGTGAGGGTAGCGCGAACCGCCGCGAACCGCAGCCGCCGCGTCCGCCACGCGCTGCACGCGCGCCGCGTCTCGTCGAGCCCAATCCGATTCCGCCCATCACCTATCCTGAAGCGCTGCCCGTGTCGGGCCGCCGCGAGGAAATCGCGAGCGCCATCGCGCGGAATCAGGTGGTGATCGTCTGCGGCGAGACCGGTTCCGGTAAAACCACCCAGCTGCCGAAAATCTGCCTCGAACTGGGCCGCGGGCTCGGCGCGGGCGGCTCCGGTCTGATCGGCCACACGCAGCCGCGCCGGATCGCCGCGTCGGCGACGGGCCGCCGCATCGCCGAGGAACTCGGCACACCGTTCGGCGAGGTGGTCGGCTACAAGGTGCGCTTTACCGACAATCTGTCGCCGGGCGCATCGGTCAAGCTGATGACCGACGGTATCCTGCTCGCCGAAACGCAGACCGATCCGCTGCTCAAGGCGTATGACACGCTGATCATCGACGAGGCGCACGAGCGCAGCCTGAACATCGACTTTCTGCTCGGTTATCTGAAGGAAATTCTCGTCAAGCGGCCCGATCTGAAACTGATCGTGACCTCGGCGACGATCGACGCTGACCGTTTCGCGCGTCACTTCGGGAGCGAAGACAAGCCCGCGCCGGTGATCGAGGTGAGCGGGCGGCTTTATCCGGTCGAGGTGCGCTACCGGCCCGTCGCGGAAGACAGCCCCGCCGTGAAGGCCGCGCAAGGCAGCGCGTCGTCTTCCGCGTCGCGTGGCGAGCGGCCGAAAACCCAGCGCGAAACCGATCGCGATCTGATGGAAGCCATCGTCGATGCCGTCGACGAACTCTGCCGCGAAGGTCCGGGCGACGTGCTCGTATTCCTGCCCGGCGAGCGCGAAATCCGCGACGCCGCCGAGGCGCTGCGCAAGCACCATCCGCCGCATACGGAAATTCTGCCGCTGTTCGCGCGGCTTTCCGCGGCCGAACAGGAGCGCGTGTTCCGCACGTCGAACGCGCGCCGTATCGTGCTGGCCACCAACGTCGCCGAAACCTCGCTGACGGTGCCGGGCATCCGCTACGTGGTCGATACCGGACTCGCGCGGGTGAAGCGCTACTCGTATCGCAACAAGGTCGAGCAGTTGCAGGTCGAGTCGATCTCGCAGGCCGCCGCGAATCAGCGGGCCGGCCGTTGCGGCCGGGTCGCCGACGGCATCTGCATTCGCCTGTACGAGGAAAGCGACTACCAGGGACGCGTGCGCTTCACGGATCCGGAGATTCTGCGCTCGTCGCTGGCCTCGGTGATTCTGCGCATGAAGTCGCTGCATCTGACGGCGATCGAGACGTTCCCGTTCATCGAGCCGCCACCGGGCCGCGCGATCGCCGACGGCTATCAACTGCTCAACGAACTCGGCGCCGTCGACGACGACAACCAGCTCACGCCGCTCGGCCGCGAACTCGCGCGCCTGCCGCTCGACCCGCGCGTGGGGCGGATGATTCTGGCCGCTCGCGACCAGCAGGCGCTGAAGGAAGTGCTGATCATCGCGAGTGCGTTGTCCGTGCAGGATCCGCGCGACCGGCCGATCGAAGCGCAGGAGCAGGCCGATCAGGCGCATCGCCGGTTCGCCGACGAGCGCTCGGAATTCCTCCAGTGGCTGAAAATCTGGAACTGGTTCGAAGAAGCGATCACGCACAAGAAATCGAACAAGCAACTGCACGAGGAATGCCGCAAGAACTTCCTGTCGCAACTGCGTCTGCGCGAATGGCGCGACGTGCACTCGCAACTGCTCACGGTGGTGCGTGAACATGGCTGGCGTTTGAACGAAGCGGAAGCGACTTTCGAGCAGATCCATCTCGCACTGCTGACGGGTTTGCTCGGCAACATCGGCCTGAAGGCCGACGACGAACCGTACTATCTCGGCGCGCGCGGCATCAAGTTCTATCTGTGGCCCGGCTCGGCGTTGGTGAAGAAAGCCGGCAAGTGGGTAATGGCCGCCGAACTGGTCGAGACGAGCCGGCTATACGCCCGCTGCATCGCGAAGATCGAGCCGGAGTGGATCGAGAAGATCGGCCCGCACCTGTTGAAGAAGTCGCTTTCCGAGCCGCATTGGGAGAAGCGCGCGGCACAGGTTTCCGCTTTCGAGCGCGCGGTGCTTTATGGCCTGCCGATCTATCACCGGCGGCGCGTGAGCTTCGGTAAACAGGATCCGGCGCGCGCCCGCGAGCTGTTCATTCGCGGCGCGCTGGTGGAAGGCGAGTTCGATACGAAGCTCGCTTTCTTCACGCACAACCGCAAGCTGCTCGCCGATATCGAACAGCTCGAACACAAGTCGCGCCGCCAGGACGTGCTGGTCGACGACGAACTGATTTTTGCCTACTACGATCAGGCGCTGCCGAAGGGCATTTACACCGGCGCGTCGTTCGAGCGCTGGTATCGCGACGAGGTGAAAAAGAGCGGCCAGCCCGAAGACAAATTGCGCCTGCTGTATCTGTCGCGTGACGATCTGATGCGGCACGAAGCCGCCGGCGTGACCACCGACCTGTTCCCGAAACGGATGACGATGGCGGGCGTCGACATGGCGCTCACGTATCACTTCGAGCCGGGTTCGCCGCGCGACGGCGTGACGCTCGGCGTGCCGCTGTATGCGCTGAATCAGGTCGATGCGCGCCGCTGCGAATGGCTCGTGCCCGGCATGCTGAAGGAAAAGACGCAACTGCTGCTGAAGTCCTTGCCGCAGAAACTGCGCCGTCATTGCGTGCCGCTGCCCGAGTACGCGACGGGTTTCGTCGACCGGCATAGCGGGCCGCGCTTCGGCGCGGGCGGTTTGCTCGAGTCGCTGATCGCCGATATTCGCGAGCACACGCAGGTCGCGATGAAGCAGTCGGACTTCAAGCTCGAAACGCTGCCGCCGCATCTGTTCATGAACTTCAAGATCGTCGACGAGCATGGGCGTCAGCTCGCGATGGGCCGCAATCTGTCGCAACTGCGCGCCGAACTCGGCGGCCAGGCGCAGCAGCATTTTCAGAAGATCGCATCGAGCGCGGCGGGTGCGGCGTTGGCGGACGCGGGCGGCGGCGGTGTCGCAACGCCGTCGCAAGCGTCCGGCCACGCGGGCGCAGCGGCACAGCGCGGCAAGGGCGCGCCCGCATCGGGCCCGCAGACCGCGCCGCAAGCCGGTGCGCAAGGCACCGCGCTGTATGAAAAGCTGACGACCTGGAATTTCGGCAAATTGCCCGAACTGCTCGAAATCCGTCGTGGCGGGCAGACGCTGTTCGGTTATCCCGCATTGGTGGATCGCGGCACGCATTGCGACGTGGAAGTGTTCGATTCACCCGACGAAGCCGCGCGGATTCATCGCGCGGGATTGCGCCGGCTGTTCGCGTTGCAGTTGAAGGAGCCGATCAAGTATCTGGAAAAGAATCTGCCGGGCTTGCGCGAAATGGCGATGCAGTTCATGCCGCGCGGCACCCAGGAAGAGTTGCGCGATCAACTGATCGACACCGCGCTCGACCGCGCCTGTCTGCAAGACCCGTTACCCGATGACGACCTCAGTTTCCACACGCGCCGCGACGAGGGCCGCAGCCGTCTGACGTTGCTGGCTCAGGAAATTGCCCGCCTGGTCGGGCAGATTCTCGGCGAATACGCGGGCGTGACGAAAAAGCTGGTGCAGGCGAAGTCGTTCACGACCGCGCATGCGGATCTGCAGAATCAGCTCGATGGGCTGATCGGCAAGCGCTTCGTGGCCGACACGCCGTACCCGCAACTGGCGCATTTCCCGCGCTATCTGAAAGGGATCGCGCTGCGCATCGACAAGCTGAAGGCGGACCCCGCGCGCGACGCCCGACAGTTCGCCGAGTTCCATCCGCTGCTGCAGAACTATCAGCGCGCGGTGGCGCAACGCGGCGGCGTGCTGGATCCGCGCCTGTCGGAGTTCCGCTGGCTGCTGGAGGAACTGCGGATCTCGCTGTTCGCGCAGGAATTGCGCACGCCGATGCCGGTTTCGGTGAAGCGCCTCTACAAGGTGTGGGAGTCGATGCAGCGCTGAGCGCCGCGACAAGCGGGGTGGGGCGCCATGCCTGCCCCGTCTGGAGGGGCGGCTCGCGTGGCGCGCCGCTAAGCTCTCACCGCGCGGATAAAAAAGGCGCGCAACGCCATGCCTCGTGAGAATGACGTCGCGCGCGAAAGACGCGGGCCTCTTTTTCCGACTCGCGCCCGAGACACTCGCTACATCGATACCCGGGCCACGGCAGTGGCGGCCTCGGCCCCGGTTCGCCCTGTCAGTTCGGCCTGGTCCGGCTTACCAGTGCATACCGGCGCCGATCGACGCGCCGAACTGGCCGCGCGAATCCGTGGTGCCTTGCAGCTTGTAGACCCACTTACCCGTTTCCGAGAGCTGCGATACGCCAATGGCGAACGCCGACTGGCCGGCGTAGGTGCCGCCGGCCATCGCGACCATCCCGTGACCGGGCAGGACCGCTTGCGGCAAACCGGCCATTGCCATTGCGGATGCCGTGCCACCGTATGAGTCGCGGCGGGCGGAGCGGATCTGGTCATCGGTATAGCTGTTTGCCTGGCTGAGCGCAGCGCTGGTGCTTTGTTGCAACTGGTTGACGTTGACGGCGTCGGTGCCTTGCACGCCGGCCGCGACATTGGTGATCAGGCGTTCCTGGCCCGCCGCGCCGACTGATACCGTGTTCGCCCGATCCGCGATCGAGCCCTGGCCCAGCGCGACCGAGTTGTCGGCGCTGGCATTCGCCGCCGCGCCGAGCGCGGTGGCGTTGTTGCCTCCCGCCAGCGAACTTGCACCGACGGCGATTGCGTTGGCGCCAGTGGCCTGCGCGCTGGCGCCCATGGCGACGGCGTGCGTGCCGGACGACACGGCGGCTTCGGTATCACGATTGCCTTGCGCGCTGAAGAACGGATTGGCCGCATCGACCACGGCGTTGTTGACGGCGCCGGCGATGGCCGCGTTCAGCTGGTTCACGTTGACCGCATCGGTTCCGGCAACGCCGGCCGCGAGGTTGTGGATCAGGGTGCCGCCGTTCGAACTGTCGCCGCCAAGCGTGACGCTGCTCCGGTCAACGCTGCCGTCGGCGTTCCGGTCGTACATCACCGCGCCGTCGAGCTTCGCGGCGGTGGCCGCGCCTTGCGCGCTCACGGCTTTCAACTGTGCGAGGTTGACGGCGTCGGTGTCGGCGGCACCGGCCGCGACGTTCGTAATCTGGCGTTCGTTGCCGGCGGAGCCCACGGAGACGGTTCCCGCGCGGTTGGCTACCGAGCCCTGGCCGAGTGCGACCGAGCCGACGGCCACCGCGCTCGCCTGACGGCCGAGCGCGGTGGAGTTCGCGGCGGCGGCGTTGGCTTGATAACCGAGTGCGGTTGCATTGGTGGCCATTGCGCTTGCCTGATAACCGAGTGCGGTTGCATTGGTGGCCATTGCGCTTGCCTGATAGCCAACGGCGGTGGACCCGTCAGCCTGAGCGACGGCGAAGCCGCCCACCGCCGTGCTGAAGTCGCCATTCGCCTGCGTGCCCGTGCCGACGGCAAGGCTCGCTTGTCCTGCGGCGAGTCCCGAACCGCCGATGGCGACTGCGTTGGCGCCCGTGGCCGATGCATCGTCCGTTCCGTCGTTCAGGCCGTTTGCCTTGAAATAGCGCGAAGCGTTCGCGCTAACAGCCTGCAACTGGCTCAGATTGACGGCGTCGGTTGCCTGGGTGCCGGCTGCGACGTTCGTGACCTGACGTTCGTTGCCCGCGGAGCCGACCGAGACGGAATTGGCGCGGTCAGCCAACGAACCCTGGCCCAAGGCAACCGAACCGTCAGCGGATGCATTCGCGTTACGGCCCATTGCAATCGAGCCGGCGTTGCTGGCAACGGCGGCGTAACCGACGGCGATGCTGCCCGCCGACGCCGCGGATGCGTCGGCGCCGAATGCGGTGGCGCCTGTGCCCGAGGCACTGGAATTGGCGCCGAGAGCCGTGGCGTTGCCGCCGGCAGCCTGCGCGAATGCGCCCAACGCCATTGCCCCAACGCCGTTCGCGAAGGCCTGATTGCCGATCGCAGTGCTGTAGTCAGCCGCCGCCAGGGCCCAATTGCCGCCCGCGAAGGCACCGGTGCCGAGCGTGCTCGACAGGTAGCCGATCGCGACAGAACTCGTGCCGATCGCTCTTGCTTGCGCGCCGGTCGCGATCGAATTGTCGCCCTCGGCATCGGACTGAAGGCCTGTCGCGGTCGATCTGTCGCCGCGCGCGGTTGCTTGCACGCCAGTCGCAATCGAGCCGAAGGCCTGTGCGTTCGATTGCACGCCCGTCGCAATCGAGAAGGTGGCTGCCGCCGTGGCCTGAAAACCTGTTGCGATCGAGCTTTCGCTCAGCGCTTGCGCGTCCATGCCGAGTGCTACCGCATGAGTGCCGGCCGCGTTCGCCTGCATGCCGTGCGCAATGGAATAGGCGCCCACCGCCTGTGCCGCGATGCCCTCCGCGATCGAGCCGGGGCCGACGGCCGTGGCATTCGCGTCCGTTGCGGGATTGAACGGGGCTGCCGCGAAATAGATGGTGGCCGCCTGTGCCGCCGGCGCGCCCCCTGCCAATACCGCCAGCCCCAGCACCGCCCGCGCGATAGCTTTCTCGCGACCCGCTGCTCGCCTTGTCTTCGATCTTGCCGGCGCCGGTTCCGCCAGCCACGTTTCCGTCGTTTTATACCAGACCAATGGTTTATTGAAATTCATTGTTTTAGAAACTCCGCGCTATTGTGTAGACGGACAGCGCATCAACGCGGGGGACCAGTAAGGATTCATCGCCCTGATAAATTGCGCAAAAATAAATACCCGCAGGATTCGGAGTTCCTGTGCCGGTGCCCCGGTATTTTTTGCGCGCAGGAACCGCCCGCGTCATGCCTGCGTCCACTGGGTTGATCGCGTGGGCGATGAGGCTGCGGGATTGTCCAATCCTGCGAAACGCAGAGAGGTCAGTTAAATCGCGAAGTCAGCGAGGAAAATTCTTTTTGTGAGCGTAACTGTCGATTCACCGGTGTGGGAAAATGAATCAACCAAAGAATGATCCTAGATATTCTGGCAATTATGTTTTCAATTTAAGTCTGTTCTCGTATTCACATGCTTTGAATGAGATTTAAGACTTCAAGCCTGATAATCATTGCCCGTTGTTTCGGAACGACGTGAGCGAGGATGGCGCCGGCCTGCTTGCCAGGCGGCGCCAAAGCCCATCGCGCCCCTGATTTCTCTCGTGCCCGAACACCGACCTGCGTCAACCGCTGGCCCTGGCAAACGTTCTACAATGATGGCTGTTCTCCGAAGTGAGTTTTCATGCGCAAATTTTTTCTTCCCGGCTTGACTGCCACGTTCGCCGCGGGTGCGGCACTGGTTGCCGCCGCAGGTTTTTTTTCTCCGGCCGCCCACGCCAACAACGTGATCGTGCTCAATTCCGGCGAAGCCACGCTGAGCCTGATCGACGAGACCACCCATCAGGTGATCGGCACCGTGCCCACGGGCAAGGAACCGCACCATCTGATGGCCACGCCGGACAATTCGTCGTTGATCGTGGCGAATTCGGTGTCGAACAATCTGATGTTCGTCGATCCGAAAACCGGCCAGGTGCAGCGCTGGGTCGAAAATATCGAAGATCCGTATCAGATCGGGTTTTCGCCTGACCGCAAATGGCTGGTCACCACCGGCCTGCGTCTGGACCGTCTCGACATCTATCATTACGACGGCCAGAAGAACCAGATGACGCTGGCGTCGCGCCTGCCGCTCGCGGTCATGCCGAGCCACATGGCGTTCACGACAGACAGCAAAACGGTTTTCGTCACGCTGCAGGTATCGGGCGAACTGGCGGCGATCGATCTCGCCACGCAGACCGTCAAGTGGAAGATGAAAGTCGGCAAGGTGCCGGCGGGCCTGTGGATGACGCCGGGCGACAAATACCTGCTGGTCGGCATGACGGGCGCGGATTACGTGGCGGTGGTCGACTGGCGCAACCAGAAGGTCATCAAGACGATCCACACGGGCAACGGCGCGCATAACTTCCGCTCGCTGGCCGACGGCAAGCACGTCGCGGTGTCGAACCGGGTGGCGAGCACCATCAGCATCATCGACGAAGATGCGCTCACCAACGTCGGCGACATCACGGGTTTGATGCCCGGACCCGACGACATGGAACTTTCCGCCGACAAACGCTATCTGTGGGTTACGTTCCGCTTCGCGAAGCACGTCGGCATCATCGACCTGACAACGCGTAAGCTGATCCAGACGATTGCCGTGGGCCGTTCGCCGCACGGCATCTATTTCTTCAATCGCGCGCCGGTCACGGCGCCGAATGGCGCCTGATGCAAGGGTTCATGCTGCACCAGGCGAACCGTCACGGATGAAGTAACAGGCCAGCACCATGTTCCATCTGATTTTTTCTTCCCTCGACAGCTTCGTCTCAGCCGTGCAGACGTTGCTGTACGTCGACGTGGTGCAGCCGCTGCTGTTCCGCTTCAATCTGATGGACTACGACGAAGACACCTACGACAGCCTGTACTGGGTGATCGTGGGCGTCTTCGAAGTGCTGGCCATGTACGCGATCCTGCGCCCGCTCGAAGCGTTGCGTCCGGTGGAGCAGTGGGAGAACCGCAAGGCGGTGCGCGTCGATGTGATCTACACGTGGATCGCCAAGCTCGGCATTCTCAACCTGTTCTTTTTTTTCGCGCTGCAGCCGTTCTTCGACAATGTGCAGGCGTGGCTGCGGCTGCACAACATTTCGAATATCGAGTTCGACAATCTGTGGCCGGGCGTCACCACGCAGCCGCTCGTCACGTTCGTGATGTATCTGCTCGTGCTCGACTTCGCCGGTTACTGGTATCACCGTTGGGAGCACCGGATCGGCGTGTGGTGGGAACTGCATGCGGTGCACCACAGCCAGCAGCAGATGTCGCTGTGGTCCGACGACCGCAACCATCTGCTCGACGATCTGCTGCAGGCTTCGTTTTTCGCGGTGATCGCGCTGGTGATCGGTGTGCCGCCGTCGCAGTTCGTCGTACTGGTGGCCATTACGAATCTCGCGCAGAGCGTGCAGCACGCGAATATCCGTCTGTATTTCGGTTGGCTGGGTGAGCGTCTGCTGGTCAGTCCGACCTTTCATCGCCGCCATCATGCGATCGGCTACGGCCACGAAGGTTTGAAGTACGGTTGCAACTTCGGCGTGCTGTTTCCGTGGTGGGACATGCTGTTTCGCAGTGTGTCCTGGAGCCGCGACATGGAGCCGACCGGCATCAGCGATCAACTCGAAGGCCGCCGCTACGGCGAAGGTTTCTGGGCGCAGCACTGGCTCGCCCTCGTGCGCATCGCCGGGCGCCTTTCGCCGAAGCGCCGCACCGAAAGTAACGACGCCGCCGCCGTTTGAGCGCGCATCCTCCCACGCCGCCGGTTTCCCCGGCGGCGCATCACGTGGTTTATCCTGTTCACGTTTGCGCACGCCCCGCAGGAAGTCCCCTTGTTGGACGGGCGTCGGGCCGCCTGGCCGGATCGTCGCGCGGTTTTTCCTATTCCATCGTTTCGTTCACCGGCACTGGCTCGCATGAATGATCTGTTGCGCTCGTTCGGACGCGCGCTCGCAAGCGCGCTCCACCCGCGCATGCTCTGGCTGACCTTCATGCCGTTTCTCGCGGCAACGGTCGGGTGGGGCGTGATCCTGTGGTTTTCCTGGCAGACGCTGATCGGCGCGACCCGCACCTGGCTCGAAGGCTGGTCTTTCACGCTGACGCTTTATCATCTGTTCGACTGGCTCGGTTTTGCGGCGCTGCACGCGGCGATCGCGCCGTTTATCGTGATCGCGATGGCGATTCCGCTGATCGTCGTCACGGTGCTGCTGCTGATCGCCACGCTGTCGATGCCCGCCGTGATCCGCTTCCTGTCCGCGCGCCAGTTCCCGAGCCTGGAAATGCGCCGCGGCGGAACGTGGTACGGTAGCCTCGCGCAGGCGTTGTGGACCACGCTGGTGTGTCTGGTGCTGCTGATCGTCACGCTGCCGCTCTGGCTTGTGCCGCCGTTCTTCGCGCTGATTCCGCCGCTGCTGTGGGGGTGGCTCACGTATCGCGTGATGAGCTACGACGCGCTAGCGCTGCATGCCACGCGTGACGAGCGGCGCGCGCTGGTGCGGCGCTTCCGCCTGCCGCTGCTGCTGATCGGCATTGCCAGCGGCTTGCTGGGTTCGCTGCCCACGCTGCTATGGGCGTCGTCAGTCTGGCTGATCGTACTGTTTCCGGTGGTCACGGCCGTGACGATCTGGATCTATGCCTTCATCCTCGTGTTTTCGGCGCTGTGGTTCGGCTACTACTGTTTGCGCGCGCTGCAACGCATGCGCGCGGAAGAGCACGGCGGCGTGCGACACGCGGCGCCGGTTCCTTACTGATGAATTACTGACTAAGCGAAAGAGGCGGCAATGGCATTTGGCGTCATCATCATCGGCGATGAGATCCTGTCGGGCAGGCGTATCGACAAGCATCTGCCGAAGGTTATCGAATTGCTCGGCGCGCGTGGGCTGTCGCTCGGCTGGGCGGAGTACATCGGCGACGACCCCGAGCGCATCACGGCGACGCTGCGGCGCACGTTTGCTTCCGGCGACATCGTGTTTTCCACGGGCGGCATCGGCGCCACGCCGGACGACCACACGCGCCAATGCGCGGCGGCCGCGCTCGGCGTGCCGCTCGAACTGCACCCAGAAGCCGCGAAGCTGATTCAGGAGCGGATCCGCGACATGCACCCGGCGAACGCTGCGACGCCGCTCGATCTGGAGTCGCCGGAGAACCGGCATCGCCTGAATATGGGCACCTATCCGCAGGGTGCGTCGATCATTCCGAACGGGTACAACAAGATTCCGGGTTTTTCGATCCAGCAGCATCAGTTCGTGCCGGGCTTCCCCGTCATGGCGTGGCCGATGATCGAGTGGGTGCTGGACACGCAATACGCGCATCTGCATCACGCTATGCCGCACGCGGAGAAGTCGCTACTGGTGTTTGAGTTGCCGGAGTCACGCCTCACGCCGCTGATGGAAAAGATCGAACACGATTTTCCGGGCGTGCGGGTCTTCAGTCTGCCGAGCGTGGGCGATGCGGAACGCGGCGGTGTGTATGCGCGGCATCATATCGACCTGGGCGTGAAGGGCGAACCCGAAGCAGTGGCAGCGGCATTCGTCAAGCTGCGCGAAGGTGTGCATCTGCTGGGCGGCGATATCGTCGAACCCGAGGCAGCGGCAGCAGCCGTGGCGACGAAACCGCGCGCCTGATCAGCGCGGCATGCATCCAGATTTGTTCGGGCGCTGCGGCGCCCCTTTTTTATCGCGCTCGTCATCCATCTGGGCGTGGCATCGGCGCATCATCGGCGCGTCACATTTAGCGCAGACGATGCACTTGTCCGCACGCGCGAGCCTCGACAGGGCTGTCTTGAGCCGGTTTCGACGAGCCGGGGCGGCATGCGGCAATCAGGCAAGAGCGCAGGCAGAGGCAATGTAACAACCAGGCAGCAATCAAGCCGCCACATGCTGCATTTACGCGCCAATCCACGGCAATCCGCGAAAGCACCAGCCCGACACCGTCTTCCGATGCCCTTGGCCGTCCTTGTCGCCTTCGAAGCCTTCCAGCAGGTCGTACGCCTTGTTGAAGCCAGCCTGGGTGGCCGCAATCGCGGCGAGCTTGGAGCGCGCGGCGCTGCGACACAGGAACAGCACCGGCGTGTCAGGCGTGGCGACCTGATTCAATTGCTGGAGGAATTCCTGATTCGGCACCGCGCCCGGATAGCGCGTCCATTCCACGTGCGCATATTGTCCGTCGCCGATCACCGGGCGGCCGACCCAATCGAGTTCGGCGCGCGTGCGCACGTCGACGAGGCGCACGCGCGGATCGAGCTGCAACAGTTCGAACGCTTCCGCAGGCGATATCGCGCCCGCATACGGCAACTGGTTCTCGGCGCGGCGCTTGTCCGCGACCGCGTACAACTGTTCGAGCGTGCTCATGAGCGCATATCTCCTTCGGACCAAATGATCATTCTAGCGCGCGGAGTGAAGCGCGCACGCGTGGCGCGAACGGCGCTGGCCGGTTGGACGCCTCGGCCGGAGGAATGCGCAAATATGGTGCAAATTCTATGGAATGCACCAAAATAAAGATGGCGGCTGTTACCGAATTGACGAATGCACGAAACTGGTGCGAGAAGAGGTTCGAAGAATTCGGGGCTGCATGCCGTTCGGTGCGCCCATTCCCCGCAAATGCGCGCGCAGTCGGGTTTTGCGCCGGGTTGGCGCATGCATGGCACAGAAGCTGCTTTAGTGGTGCCGATCGATTTGTCCGAGCAGATTTTTATATTCGTTCCTGCCCATTGAGGGGTGGACGCGCCGGGACGGGTCAGCTAGATTGGGCGGCGGCTGAATCCGCCGAATTCGTTAATCAGGAGATAGGTTATGAGTAAATCCGTGGCCGACGTCGTTCAACTCGTCAAAGACGAAGACGTCAAGTTTGTCGACTTCCGTTTCACCGACACGCGCGGCAAGGAGCAACACGTTTCGGTGCCGGTGTCGGCATTCGATGAAGACAAGTTCGAAAGCGGCCATGCGTTTGACGGTTCGTCGATTGCCGGCTGGAAAGGCATCGAAGCATCGGACATGTTGCTGGTTCCGGACGCGAACACGGCGTTCATCGACCCGTTCTACGAAGAATCGACCCTCGTGCTGACCTGCGACGTCGTCGAACCGGCGGACGGCAAGGGTTACGAGCGCGACCCGCGTTCGCTGGCAAAGCGCGCTGAAGCCTATCTGAAGAGCACGGGCCTCGGCGACACGGCATTCTTCGGTCCGGAACCCGAATTCTTCATTTTCGACTCGGTCAAGTGGGGCACGGACCAGTCGGGCACGTTCGTCAAGATCGGTTCGGAAGAAGCACCGTGGTCGTCGGCACTGGACTTCGAAGGCGGCAACACCGGCCACCGTCCGGGCACGAAGGGCGGCTATTTCCCGGTCGCTCCGGTCGACACGTTCCAGGACATCCGTTCGGAAATGTGTCTGCTGCTCGAACAGATCGGCATTCCGGTCGAAGTGCATCACCACGAAGTCGCGGGCCAGGGCCAGAATGAAATCGGCACGAAGTTCTCGACGCTGGTGCAACGCGCCGACTGGCTGCAGCAGATGAAGTACATCATCCACAACGTCGCGCACACGTACGGCAAGACGGCAACGTTCATGCCGAAGCCGGTGGTCGGTGACAACGGTTCGGGCATGCACGTTCACCAGTCGATCTGGAAAGACGGCGCGAACCTGTTCGCGGGCAACGGTTACGCAGGTCTGTCGGAATTCGCGCTGTTCTACATCGGCGGCATCATCAAGCATGCTCGCGCGCTGAACGCGATCACGAACCCGTCGACGAACTCGTACAAGCGCCTCGTGCCGCACTTCGAAGCACCGGTCAAGCTGGCTTACTCGGCTCGCAACCGTTCGGCATCGATCCGCATTCCGCACGTGTCGAACCCGAAGGGCCGCCGTATCGAAACGCGCTTCCCGGATCCGATGGCGAATCCGTACCTGTGCTTCTCCGCGCTGATGATGGCGGGTCTGGACGGCGTGCAGAACAAGATTCACCCGGGCGAAGCTGCCGACAAGAACCTGTACGACCTGCCGCCGGAAGAGGATGCAAAGATCCCGACCGTGTGTGCCGGCCTCGACCAGGCGCTTGATTCGCTCGACGCCGATCGCGAATTCCTGACGCGCGGTGGCGTGTTCACGGATTCGATGCTCGACGCGTACATCGAACTGAAGACGGGCGAGCTGCAACGCTATCGTCAGTCGGTGCACCCGATCGAATTCGAAATGTACTACTCGCTGTAAGCGGCAATGGCGCTTCGCCCTTCACACGGCGAAGTGCTTTGCCCGACGCTCGCGATCGGTCACGAAGGGACGGCGGCGCCGTCCCTTTTTCGTTAGGCCGAGCACAACGTTTGCGTCGTATTGTTTTCGTTATCAAGCTGGACAGCAGGCGGACTACCTGATTTATCACCATCTCATATCGGCCAGACTGCAAGATGGTTCTTAAGAATCTGATCAAGGCAAGGAAAACGCACGAGCCGACGCTCTCGGACGACGCCCAACTCGTCAGCTCCGGTTTGCTGCCGGGCTTCGAGGCGTTGCCGACGGTCGTGCTGGTGCTCGAAAAGCGCACGCTGCGCGTCGCGTTCGCGAACCCGTCGGCGGAGTCGATGCTGGAACTCTCGCGGCGGCAACTGACGCAAATGGCGTGGCCGGACATCTTCTCGAATGCCGACGAACTGGTCGCGACCATTTCCGCGATCGCCGCCCACCGTTTTCACGCGACGCATCTGGACGCCGTGCTCGAACGTCCGGGCCACGAGCCGCTGCATGTGCACGCGATCGTCGGTTTCCTGGAAAGCGCGCAAGACTACGTGCTGCTCGAACTGTTCGAGAACGAGCGGCATCTGCGCACCGACCGCGAGGAGCGTATCAACGACCTCACGGCGGTCAACAAGCAACTGATCCGCAATCTCGCGCACGAGATCAAGAACCCGCTCGGCGGGATTCGCGGCGCGGCGCAGCTGCTCGAGTTCGAACTCGGCGAGCGTCAGCGCGACGAACTGCGCGAGTATACGCAGGTCATCATCAAGGAATCGGACCGGCTGCAAACGCTGGTCGACCGTTTGCTCGAACCGCACCGGCATCCGCATATCGTGGGCGACGTGAATATTCACGAAGTGTGCGAACGCGTGCGACAGGTGATTCTCGCGGAGTTTCCGCGCGGCCTCACCATCGAGCGCGATTACGACGTGAGCGTGCCGGACCTGCGCGGCGACAAGGAGCAACTGATCCAGGCGCTCCTGAACATCGTGCGCAACGCGGCCGAAGCCTTGCGCGAACGTATTTCGCAAGGCGATGCGCGGATCGAATTGCGCACCCGCATTGCCCGCAAGATTACGGTGTCGAAACGCTTATGTAAGCTGGCATTGGACTTGCATATCACAGACAACGGCCCGGGCATTCCCGAAGAGATCCGTGACCGCATTTTCTATCCGCTCGTGTCGGGGCGCGAGGACGGTAGCGGTCTCGGACTGACGCTCGCGCAGACCTTCGTGCAACAACACGACGGTCTGATCGAAGTGGATAGCCGGCCGGGCCACACCGAGTTTCAGATTTTGCTGCCGCTCGACTGCTAACCCCACGCGTATTTGAAGACTTCTGACCGACCTATATGAAGCCGATCTGGATAGTAGACGACGATCAATCGATTCGCTGGGTGCTCGAAAAAGCACTGGCCCGCGAAAACTTCGCGACCCGCAGCTTCGCGAACGTGCGCGAGGCGTCGGCCGCACTCGATCACGACAGCCCGCAGGTGCTGGTATCCGACATCAGGATGCCCGGCGGCTCCGGCCTCGAATTGCTGCAAACCGTTCGTGACAAGGTGCCGGGCCTGCCCGTCATCATCATGACGGCGTTCTCGGATCTGGATAGCGCGGTCGCCGCATTCCAGGGCGGCGCGTTCGAATACCTCGCCAAACCGTTCGACGTCGACAAGGCGGTCGAACTGATTCGCCGCGCGGTGGACGAAAGCATGCGCGGCGAACAGACGTGGGACGAACGCGTTACCGAAGCACCGGAAATGCTCGGCCAGGCGCCAGCCATGCAGGACATGTTCCGCGCGATCGGCCGCTTGTCCCATTCTGCGGCAACCGTGCTCATTACCGGCGAATCAGGCACCGGGAAGGAACTGGTCGCGCGTGCGTTGCACCGACATAGCCCACGCGCGAACGGTCCCTTCATCGCGCTGAACACCGCGGCGATTCCGAAGGATCTGTTGGAATCCGAATTGTTCGGCCATGAGCGCGGCGCCTTCACCGGCGCGCAGGCCATGCGTCAGGGGCGTTTCGAGCAGGCCGAGAACGGCACGCTGTTTCTCGACGAAATCGGCGACATGCCGTTCGATTTGCAGACGCGTCTGCTGCGCGTGCTGTCGGACGGACAGTTCTATCGCGTCGGCGGACACAATCCGTTGCGCGCCAATGTGCGTGTGATCGCGGCGACACACCAGAATCTGGAGTCGCGCGTACGTCAAGGCTTGTTCCGCGAGGACTTGTATCACCGCCTCAATGTGATCCGCTTGCGTTTGCCCGCCTTGCGCGAGCGCAGTGAAGACATTCCGCTGCTCACGCGTCACTTTCTGCAAAAGAGCGCGCGTGATCTCGGCGTCGAGCCCAAGCGCGTGTCCGAAGAGGCGCTGGCCTATCTCGCGTCGCTGCCGTTTCCGGGCAACGTGCGCCAGTTGGAGAACCTCGCCAACTGGCTCACGGTGATGGCGCCCGCGCAGACCATCGAGATCAAGGACCTGCCGCCCGACCTCGGACCCGCGCAAGCCGGCGTGAGCGATCTGACCGGCGGTGGGAGCGGGGTGATCGGTACGGGCGAGGCGGGTCTCGCCGGCGGCGCGCCAGTCAACGGCACGAGTGCCGCAGCGCATCCGGCCGCAGCGGGTGGCATGCCGGTCGCGACCGCCGTCAGCGCCTGGGAAGGCGGCCTGCGCACCGAAGTCGCGCGCATGTTGCGCGAGAACGCCGCGGATGTAATGGACGAACTCGCGCGCCGCTTCGAAGCGGCGGTGATTCGCGAAGCGCTGGATTTCACGCGCGGCCGCAAGGTGGAAGCGGCGGAACGCCTCGGCATTGGCCGCAATACGATTACGCGCAAGATTCAGGAACTGAATCTCGAACCTTGATGGGAATGCCGGGGCGGTAATCCTATTTATTCTGATCTTGATGTCCCGCACTATGAGCGTTTGACGCGCATGGTGCGGCACGTCGTCGCCTTCACGATTCCGCGGTTAGAGTGACCGGCATAATCGGTTGTCCTTTCTATTTCGGGAACCGTTATGCCGACATCGTTTTCCTGGCCTCTTTCTCCTGACACATTCCTCGCGCTCGAAGCGCTCGACGACCCCGTGGTGCTCGAATGGGTGGAGCGGCAGAACGCGCGCACGCTTGCGGCATGGGGAAGCGGGCCACGCTTCAACGCGCTCAAAGACCGGCTCGCTTCCGTCTGTTTGCCGCGCGATCCGCCGGTCATTCCCGCACGCTGGCGGGATTGGGCACACGATATCTGGCAGGACGAACACAATCCCAAAGGGATCTGGCGCCGCACTTCGTGGGCCAGCTGGCGTGCCGGTCAAGCCGAGTGGCAGACGTTGATCGATTTCGACGCGCTCGGCGAAGACGAGCAGACGCAGTGGGTGTGCGCTGATCAGCAGATCCTCTATCCGGATGGCGACCGGGCGCTGATTTCCCTCTCGTCCGGCGGTTCGGATGCCGTCATCGTGCGCGAGTTCGATCTCGAGACACGTCGTTTCGTCGACGATGGATTTGTGTTACCCGAGCCTGGCAAGCATTCGATTTTCTGGATCGACCGTGACACCGTCTATCTCGGTTGGGACAATGGCGGGTTGAGTCTGACGCGTTCCGGCTATCCGCGCGAAGTGCGGCGCTGGACGCGCGGTACACCGATAACGGACGCGCCGGTCGTGTTCCGTGCCGAATTCGACGACGTCTCGGTGGGTGCAGATTACGATCCCATCGAACGGCGCCATGCGCTATTCGTCAGTGTCGATTCATTTGATTCGGATACCTATTATCTCGACGAGGCGCGGCAGTGGCAGCGCTTCGACGTGCCGGCACATGTTGCAGTCGGCGTGTGGGACGGATGGCTGCTTTTTCAGCCGCGCCTCCCCTGGGACTGCGATGAGGTGACCTACGCGGGCGGCGCGTTGCTGGCCATTCGCGAGGCGGCATTCCTGCGCGGCGAGCGGGATTGCGTGCCCCTCTTCGTGCCCACGCCGACAACGTCGGGCTGCGGCTACTCGTTCACACGGCACCTGCTAATCGTCTCGTATCTCGACGACGTTCAGCAGCGCACCATACTGTGGCAGGCAAAGCAGTCGGGCGACGGGATCTGGCAGTGGGATTCGCGCGAGTTTCCATTGCCGGAGAACGCGCAGATCGGTGTTTCGCCGATCGAGCCGACCATGGACGACGAGGCCTATGTCGGCGTCGAGGACTATCTTCAGCCCGGCGGCTGCTGGATTGTCGATCTGATGCAGGACGATCTCTCGCAGTGGGAGTTGATCGATCAATTCCCTGCCAGTTTCGATGCCACGCGTTTCGCCGTGACGCGCGCCCATGCGATCTCGGCAGACGGCACCCGGGTACCCTATACCCTGATCGGGCCACGTGAGCCCGGACAGCAAACGCGCCCGTGTCTGCTAAACGGCTATGGCGGTTTTTCAATCGCGCTGACGCCGGGCTACATGAGCGGGATCGGTGTCGGATGGTTGGAGCGCGGCAGTGTCTACGTGGTCGCGAATATTCGCGGCGGCGGCGAGTTCGGGCCCGCCTGGCATACTGCGGCGATGGGTCCAAACCGCCAGCGCGCGTTCGACGATTTCATCGCTGTCGCACAGGCGCTCATCGATACTGGGGTGACGACGCCGGCGCAACTGGGCATCCGGGGCGGCAGCAACGGTGGCTTACTGGTGGCGGCGTGCATGGTGCAACGGCCCGAGTTGTTCGGCGCCGTGGTCAGCCAGGTGCCGCTTCTGGACATGAGCCGCTACCATTTTCTGCACGCCGGGGCGTCATGGCTCGAAGAATACGGCGATCCGGATGTCCCCGAGCAGGCGAGGGTACTGGCCGCCTATTCGCCCTATCATCAACTGTCGGCTGAGCGCACGTATCCACCCGTGCTGTTCACGACATGCACCGGCGACGACCGCGTGCACCCCGGCCATGCCCGAAAAATGACCGCGCGAATGCAGGCGCTCGGCGCCGGCAACGTCTGGTACTTCGAGGACAAGGAGGGCGGCCACGGAGCGGCGGACGGCTTGCACATGGCGGCGCAGGACGCCCTCGTCCTCGAGTTCTTGTGGTCTTGCCTGGGTGACAGCGAGCAGCGCAACGGCTCAGCGTGCGAGGTTCAACCAGCCGGCCGTCAGCCCAGTTGCGCGACGACCGGCGCGTGGTCCGACGGCTGATCCCATTTGCGCGGCACCTTGTCGATGTCGCACGAAGAGCACACTTCGGCCAGCGCTTTCGACAGCAGAATGTGATCGATGCGCAGCCCGGCGTTGCGGCGGAACGCCATCATCCGGTAGTCCCACCACGAGTAGATCTTCTCCGGCTGCTCGAACCGGCGGAACGCGTCGACGAGGCCGAGTCCGATCAGCCGCACGAACTCGGCGCGTTCTTCGGGCGACACCAGATTCTGGCCTTCCCACGCTTTCGGGTCGTGCACGTCGCGATCTTCCGGCGCGATGTTGTAGTCGCCCAGCAGCGCGAGCTTCGGGTGCAACGCCATCTCGCTCGCGATCCAGTCGTGCAGCGCGGCGAGCCAGCGCAGCTTGTACGCGAACTTGTCGGTGCCCGGCGCCTGGCCGTTCGGAAAATAGGCGGAGATAACGCGCGTGTCTTCGATGGTCGCGGCAATCACGCGCTGCTGCGGATCTTCGAAGCCGGGAATGTTGCGCACGATGCTGCTTTCATCGACCGTCAGGCCGTCGCGCACCAGAATGCCGACGCCGTTATAGGTCTTCTGCCCCGCGAACCAACTCCGGTAGCCTTTCTCCGCGAGTTCGGCGCGCGGGAATTTTTCGTCCGGCAGCTTCAATTCCTGGAGGCACAGTACATCGGTGCCGGTGGTTTCGAGCCAGTCGATCACATGTTGCTGGCGGACTTTGAGGGAGTTGACGTTCCAGGTGGCAATTTTCATGGCATTCTCTCCAGCTTGCGTAATTCCAATAGTCCCGCATCTTATCGCGCGAAAGAGGGGCCGTGAAAATGGCCCCGCCGCGGCATAGAAAATAAAAGGGCGGATCGCTCGTGCCGCGGCGTATAGTGGGATCACACACACTCGCACTCTTGCGCATCGGGGAGGCATCATGGCTGAACTTTACCCAGCACTTTATAAGGACTTCGAAGTGCACCCGCTAGTGTTTTCGCGGACGTTCGACAAATTCGACGGCCACAAGCGTCACGCCGAAGGTTACGACGTCGCGGTGCGCGTCTGCCGGCCTGGCGCGATCAGCGGCTCGACGGCGAGCCGCGTGTTTCGTCTCGTGCTGCCGGCCACGTTCTCCGATTTCGGCGTGGCTAAACGCAGCGCGAGCCAGTACGGCGCGGATATCATCGACGGTAAAGTGGAAGGCGCAACGGTCCAGGATCTTTGAGTCATTTCACGAGCGCGAAATAATTCGTGCGACTGTTTGACGTATTGCGAACATCTCTATACAATCCGTTTTCTCTGACGCGGGGTGGAGCAGTCTGGCAGCTCGTCGGGCTCATAACCCGAAGGTCGTAGGTTCAAATCCTACCCCCGCAACCAACACAAAAGACACATTTCCGGCAGCACAGACGAGCAGCCGTTCGGAAATGTCGTCATAAGGCGCGAAGTGAGCGCCTTCCCTCTGTTCCAGTTCGATCGGTCCTGTTAGCGTCGCAAAGATTTGTCTTGCTTCGTTTGTCGCGTCGCCGGTTAGTGCCTCTCTCAATTCCAGCGTGTCTGCGAAACCCCTCCGCGATACTTCCATGAATCGGCTGCGGCTGCCCTTTGTTCGCGACGTTTCTGCTGTTCGGTCGCATGGCTCGCGGGCTCGACAGAGCGTGAAGCTTGCAACGAGAGCATGCCCCTGGGTTCGGTAAAACATTGGCGCGCCACGCGTCAGCAACACCGATGTTTCAAGTCTGACGCGGCTCGTCTGACGGGTTGTCTGACAGGCGTGCGGGGCAGGTCGAACCGCTGCCCCGCACGCAAGGCAATCAAAGCTTTTTTTGGCCAATTCATCATGACAGATGCGAAATTTCTAAAAAATGCCGAGGTGTGCACTGAACCCACGATGGCGCCATCCGAGCCGGACCGAATCAGTCATTATCTCGCCGCTCTTTCTTGCTACTCCGCATCAACTCGATTGCCGGAGAAGCAGGGAAGGGGTTGGCCAGATCGCTGTTGCGAAGCCATCCTGATACGACCTTGCGGGAGTCTGTTTCATCAATCGCCATATCGGGATTAACGTACCGCGCATACGAATAACCATTGCGTCGGCTAAGTAGTGTGACAAGATCTCCTGGCAATATATATTGTCGCCGTCTGCCAATACCCGGTTTTTCATAAAAATAGGATTTCTCGACGGAAACGGCGATGCCGACCGCGTCGAACCGTTTGGTCGCCGAATATTGACTTCCCCCGCGTTCTCCGGGCGCCGCGTTGAATAATCCCGCTGCACTCTGACATCCTCCGTGTGGATGATCTGTTTTCAGGGCGATTTCATTGTCGCGCAGGTATAGCGTTCCGCCGATTTCTGCCCGTGGGTCACGCTGAGCATAAGAGAAGGTATTTTTATAAGGAACGAAATCGAACGTTTTCATTTGCAACGCCTCTGTTCCGTCCGCACTTTTTACTCCATGATCCCGATTCGCCATAAACAGGAACTCGCACGAGAATGGAGGCTCGTGAGCGCGGTAATAACCGACGATATCCTGTCCCGACTGATATGTTACTAAATTCAGTTCGTCGTATGTTGTCGCGACACCTGCTGTTGCCATCCGGCAGAAAGGCATAATGAGGCAGAGTGTAATAAATCTAAAAAATATTCTATTTGAATTTTTCATAAAATTTGCTCATCTTATCCGGATATTTTTTAGGATAGCTGTGGCCATTATAATAATATGCAAAAGACTTCCAGTCCTTCTTTTTCAGGGCCTTTTTGGCTGAATCGTTCATGTTGACGTAGGCAATAAAAAGATCGAATTGCTCATCAACGCCCTGCATGGCGAGGTTGGCCAATTCCGTGGGACTTGTGTACCCCAATTCTTTGTAGAAAAAGGCCAGTACCTGAAAAGCTCCCCATGAACATGCCATTATCGCGGCGTCACGATTCAAAGCGCATGCCTGAATAAAGCGTTCATATTGATGCATTACCTTCTCGTCGCTATGCGACCAGCCACGGTCGTCAGTTTCCCCAGCCGTATATCCTCCTGGAATGGGCAGACAAAGATTAGGAAATGCGGGGAAGGGATTGGCTTCCTTCTTTAATAAACTCGTCTTTTCATTTTGCTTGTCCTTTGGCAGGAGAGATCGAAAAAAGACGTGGCGTTCGTAGAGAATTTTAGGTAATCCGTTGTCGCAAAACCCTGCCCCTTGGCTTTCGGTCATCGCGACTGCCTTGATGGCCGCCGCCTCACAACCGAGAGCCTTCGCGGCTTCGGCGTATTTCCTTTCGCTTATCTCCAGCGTTTTGGGATAGTTGAGCTTTGAACCGAGTACGTTGAATGCGACAGTGGCCGGCTTGCCAGTATCGACAACCTTGTAGTGGTGTTCGATGGTCACGGTCGTCTTTTTCTTTTTCGTCTTGTCGTCGACAGTGGTTTCCTTATGGCGAGTCGGGGTATCCTTTTTAACCTTGCCCTGCTCGGTGACTTTCTGCGACCACCCAATATACGGCCCGAACTCTTTCACGAGCCGCTCGATCGTCATGACTTCACCTGGTTTGACGAAGGGAAGATTCAGATCCTGCTCAAATTCCTCTTTGGGCGTCAGCTTCGTCGTGGCTTCCAGGTGGTACTCAGGGCTCGTGACCGTGAATACGCTGATGTCCTTCTTCGGCGTAACCGTTGCCTTCCAGACGAATTCGCCGCGACGGTTCTTCACGAGCACATCAATCTGCTGGTTGCGTGCGGCATTGCGAATCGTGACCGCATAGCCGTCTTTGTCCGTTGTTGCCTGAATGCTGTTCGCAACCGCGGGCGGCGGCGCCGTAGAGACGGGTGCGAGGGGAACGGCCGGTGCGGATGCGGTGTCGGCGTCTGTGCCCGCTCCTGTCGTCCATTGGGGAGCGGGCTGCGCGCCCGTACCGGCCTTGATCTGGACTGACAGCCCTTCAATGGGTTTTTGCAGAACATCGCGAAAGACGAGGGTAACTTGCACGTAAGGGGCGGCCGATGCCTTCGGCTGGCTTGCTGGATGCTGGTGATGGGCCATAGGTTCTAGTCAGTTCGTTCTGCGTTTGCATGCGCGCTCACGCAGACGTGTCGCTACCGTCGGACTCGCCGTGGTCGTAAGCGTCCTCCGCGATGCGCCAGTCGCCCGCGCCGACTTCGCACTTCACCTTGGTCGATACCGACGTGGTAACGGCCAGCGTGGCCCCGTCCGTCAGCATGCCTTGCTGCTGGATCGTGCCGTCCGGTAGATAAATGCGATAGGGACGGTCAGCCAGTTTGGGGCCGATGCCACGATTCCTGACAACGGTACCGACGTCGAACATCTGCGTATAAATGTCGGTCGGATTCTGAGCGAGCGGGGCGAGCGGAAGGACTGGCAGTGGCGCGCGCATCGACGATGCGTCCGGTTTTTCCCAGGAAGGGGTCTTTTCGAGAATCGGCCCGGGTGAGCCGTTGATAATGCCGCCTGCGTTGATCTGAATGTACGAACCGCCGGCGCCAATCCAGACTTCCTTCGATGCGGTGAGGATGATCTTGCCGTCCGCGCTGCTAACGGTAACGTCCTTGAGCGCCGCAAGCGCCAGCTCATCGCTTTGCGCCTGGATGTCTATCCTGCCTTTCGCCGCGATCAGCTTCATGCCCAGGTGGTAAGCGAACAGGGAGATCGCGCCGCGCACCGAGGCGAGTAACGACCGCCCCGACGACACGCTCACATCGCGGCCCGCCGTGACTGCGTGATCATTCGCGCTTGCCATGTGCGTATTGTCGGCTGCCGAGGTCGCGATGCCCGCGCTGCTTGCCATTAGCAGGTCGGGACGGGTCATTTCCGGCGACGGATTTTCGCGGATCCTTGTACCGCCTTTGATCGCGTTGTTCTGTGTGCCGATCGCGCCGGTCGCGTCGTTCTGGTTCGCTTCAGCGGGTTGCGCGTTGTGCCGCTGCGCAAGCTGCGCGAGGTCTTCATGCTGCTCGCGCGCCTGCGTCAGGCGTTGTACGGTCTCACCCATGTCCTTGACGGGCGACATTGCTCCGGCTCGCGTTTCGGTCGTCACCAGGATGCCCCGATTTGCACGCACGACGCCATGTGCTTCGGTTGCCAGTTCGAAGCCTTCACCGCGCGCGTTGTCGCGTCCTTCATGTCCGTCGATGCGCGTGTTATAGCCAAGCACGAGCCGCGACTGCGCGTGGTCGCTTGCCACCTGAACCTGCAACTGTCCGGGCGTGTCGTCCGTCACGACACTGTTCGCCGACTGGCCTTTCAGTTCCTGGCTGCGCCAGCCCGACAGCGCGTCGTTCTTCGGCAAGGCCCACGGCGCCTGATGCAACTCGGTCGTGTGCTCGGACATGATGTAGGGCCGGTCCGGGTCGCTGTCGTAGTAGCCCACCAGTACATGATGTCCGACGCGTGGCAGCCACATGGCGCCGTGTTCGGCGCCATGCCACGGCGACGCGACCCGTAGCCAGCAGCTTGCGTCCTGGTTTTTCGCACCGATCCTGTCCCAGACGAAATGAGCTTTGACGCGCCCATACTGGTCACAGAAGGTTGGTTCCTCCCCATAACCCGTGATGATGGCCGCCTCGGCATAGGCGCGGGGCTTCCGCGCTTTTTGCGGCGTACGGAAGAACGTCGCGGCGGGTACTGCCGTAAACCTCGTATCGCAGTGGTACTGGCGGATTAAGCCGCCGTGCTGGGTGACAGTGTCGTTGTTGACGATCTTGGTGTCGGTCGACACGACCAGATACTCGCCGTTGCCGGGCGTCAGCGGATAGCGTTCGAGCGCAAACGTATAGCCCGTCATCAGTCCGCGCAGGTTGCCTTTGCCTTTCGCGCGCAGGCTCTTCGAACGGTGCGCCTCGACTTTCACGCGCGCGAGGTGCCTGCTGTCGAAGTCGGGATCGTTCCGCCACGAAGGATTGACGCCGTTCGGTCCTTCCATCGGCTGCGAATAGTCGCCCCACGCGTATTCCTCGGCGTTGTCGAATGAGCGCTGGCTAGGGTTCGCCTCGTCAACCGCAAGGTCGGCAAGCGACTGCGTGTAGTCGTAGTCGACCAGCGTCACCTGGCCCGTTGTAAGTTGCCGGGCGATGCGAAAGGCGTGGACATGTTCTTCGTCGATGCGCTGGCCGTCGCGGTCGAGAAAGCGCAGCGTCTGGTAGGCGGCCGGGTGTTTCTTATAGCCGCCGGGTGAGTCGCACAGAACCAGAGTGCTCTCGCTGAAGAAGAACGTGATGCCCCATTCCTGCCACAAGCGCGACAGCCATGCGAAATCCGACTCCCACCACTGTCGCTGATATTCGCGCTTCGGGTAGGGGCGCCGCGCCGCGCCGGGACCGGCCAGACGCATGTCGAACGGGTACGGGTATTTCAGCAGTACCTCCCGTGTTATCTCTGTCACGTCCTTGTTTTGCATGACCCGGCTGTCTCGGTTCAACGTGGCGAGATATAGCCAGGGGCGAATCCTGAGCCGGTAGAACGCACGCCGGTCATCCGCGCCGACGCACTGCGCCGAAACGATCAGGCCTGTCAGCTTGCGCACGTGCGCGCCGAAGTTTTCCGCCCCGCCCGTGCGGCCTGGCTCCGCAGTCCCGCTGCCTTCGATGGCGATGCGGACGGTGATTTCCTTGCCGATCAGCGCATCGACATCGACCAACTGCTGCGCCTCGATAACGCTGAGCGCCGCGTCATCGATGGTGCTCACGTCGACGTCGTAGTCATACAGACGGCCGAGCTTCTCCTTTCCCGACAGCCGGCAGACGACGAACAGCGGTCCGCCCGCCCATTGCGGCAGCGCCTTGCCGGTAACTTCCAGCGTGCGCGGCTGTTTAAACCAGGACATCAGCGACTCCAATCATCAGCAACTCATGTGCGAGGTCAGTCAGGCGCGGTGAGACGAGGTCGTCACGCCGCGTCACGCGTGCCGGAGCGCGGTGGCCAGTGTCCGATACGCCCGCGCTGCTTCGAGCGCAACACGGTCGTCGTGAACGAACGAGGCGATACATGACGTGCCACGTAGCGTTCGAGTACGAGTCCAAGCGTGTACGGACTCATGCCGTCGAACTCTGTTTCGTCGAAAGTCAGCTCGCATTCGATCCCGCGGCCGAACGTGAGATGGCCGTCAAGCGCCCGGCGGCGGTTGACGGGCGTTGCGGTTGCGCCCACCAACCCCGCAACCTGACGGCGCAACCCGGGAGATTCGCTGCCCAGGTACAACGCCAGCAGCTTGCGCAGTCCATCGCCCGCGCACGGATGATCCGGCCTGCTATCGAACGCCGCGTAGGTGAAGCTGAGTTGCCCGATCAATTGCCACGCGTGATCGCCGCACGCGAGCGGCGGGCGTGGCATTGTCGGCGCGCGCAGCAGGCCGATGCTCCTTTGGGGAATCGAACTCGCCACGGACAGGTCGTTCACGCCGTTGCACGGCAGTACGCATGGCAGGTCACGATTGGTCAGTAGCGCCTCGAGCGATATATTGCGGATGCCTTCGGTACTGGGCAGTCCGTTTTCATCCACCAGCGAAAGAAAGGCGCGTGTTTCCGTAAACGCCCGGCGGGTGCCGTAGTGCCGGGTTTCGTCGAGCGGGCGGCTCAGTTCGCGACGAATCGTAAAGCGGTGCCCGCCGTGGTTCTCGTCGTCCAGGTAGTGTGCATGCAGCGGCTGGAGCCGCAGCGCTTCGGAGTCTTCCGAGACCTGCCCCCAGGCACGCGACACCGAATGCACGTCGTAGTCGCGGGGAAATTTGGCCACGGGCACGAGGCGGTGCCCGGTTGCCTGAGCGTCGAGCTCCAGCCACTCGGTGCGCCTCGGAAACAGGTTGATGACAGGCGTGCAGAACAGCGCGAAGTGCGACGCGTCGACCGTCTGCGCCAGCCCGTCCACAGACCGGTCAAGCAGCACGATGACTTCAGCCTCATTGCCGCCGATGGCTGATAGCCCTTTGCCGAGGCCGGTGAGCGTGAAAAACCAGAAGCGTGCGGGACAGGCGAAATACTCCTGCATCAGGTTATGCCCGTGAAACTTGCGAGGGACTGCGGGCAGCAGGCTCTGTTCCGGTTCCAGTGCGTCATGAACGACCGCGTCAGCTGTGACGACATGCAGCGTGCCGGTCGCGAGTTCGCCGGGTACGCCCATAACGGTGGCTACGCCGGCTGCGTGGATCAGTTCGAACAGGTGTGAAGCAGCGGCTTCGTTGCCCGCGAGACAGACCGGCAGCCGTTCGAGCCCCGCGAGGCTCGAGATCGGTGCGCCATTGATCGTTCGCAGAAGAAGCCGCAACGCGCCCTGTATCTGCACCTCTGGCGTGATATAGCGGCCGAGCTCCGGGATATCCGGCGGGATGCCGGTCAGCCGTGCCTGCGCGATCTCCAGTGGATAGAGCGTTACGTCCTGGCTGCTGCGGAACTCACAGGCCGTCAGCTCACCGTCGGGTACGCGTGAGAAGAAAGCCGTGCCGCGCGGCACCGTGGTTCCGTTAGCGGACTGCTTGCCCCGTACGAGCGGAAACATGCGCGCGACAGCCATTGAGGGAATCTGGCTGACATAGTTCGGATAGACGGTTTGCAGTAGCGGCTGTGTGAATTCCGCGAACGCTTGATCCAGGCGCATCTGCATGCGCGCGGTCGTAAAGGCCGAAGACTGGAGCAGGCGCTCGACGAAGGGATCGCCGACTTCGCCCGCCTGCATGCCAAGGCGCTTCGCGACCTTGGGATGTGCTTTCGCGAACTCCTGCGCCAGTTCGTGCATGAACAGCAATTCGGCGTTGTAGTACCCAAGAAGTCGCGGATCCATCGCTTCACGTCACTTCAGGTGGTGCATGGGTGGGGAAACGGATTGGTGCGTCCGCAAGCGTAGGCAGGCGCGCCTTCTGCGTATGTCGTCCAGACGTAATCCATATGTCATCCTTATTAATTGTGTCGAAAGACAGATCGGAAGAGCTATTGGATCGCAAGCCGACCCCTTGCGCCATCAGAAGAATCACAAAAATGTGTGGGAAATTTCCTTGTGGGAGCTCGCGTTTAACTGGCGCAAAGTGACTGCATGGGACGAGCGGAGAAAACCGACTTGCAATCCGTGGCGGAACGATTGGCCAAGCCCTTTGCGCGCCAATTTGCTGATGGCTTTGCTGCGAGGTTTGCGTTCGTCCGCGCACACGCGCTGGAGCACACGCACCCATCGGCTTTCACGCCGAGCCGATCGCCCACTCCACCGCCGCTTGCGCATGCAACGCGGTCGTATCGAACACGGGCACTACTGAATCCTCCGGCTTGATCAGCAACGTGATTTCAGTGCAGCCGAGAATCACCGCCTGTGCACCACGCGCGGCCAGCGCTTCGATCACTCGCTGATACACCGCACGCGAAGCGTCGTTCACCTTGCCGTGGCACAACTCGTCGTAGATGATGCGGTGCACGTCCGCGCGTTCGGCCTGGTCGGGAACCAGCGTTTCGAGGCCGTAGCGCTCGTGCAGGCGTCCCGTGTAAAAAGTTTGCTCCATCGTATAGCGCGTGCCGAGCAGGCCCACGCGTTCGATTCCCGCCGCGCGCAACGCGCTGCCGGTCGGATCGGCGATATGCAGGAAGGGCACGTCGATCGCCGCTTCGATCGACTCATACACGCGATGCATCGTATTGGTCGCCAGCATCACCAGATCGGCGCCGCCCTGTTCGAGTCGGCGCGCGGCGTCGGCCATCTGCTGGCCGAGCGCGCTCCAGTCGCCCGCGCGCTGGAGCGCTTCGATCGGCGCAAAGTCGACGCTGAGCATCAGGCTGCGGGCGTTGTGGTGGCCGCCCAGGCGCGCCTTCGCGTGGCGGTTCAGAAGCTTGTAATACTCGGTGGACGATTCCCAGCTCATTCCGCCGATCACGCCGATTGTCTTCATGTCCCTGCTCCATGAGTGGATGACGGCGCGGCATCGGCCGTCTGTCTGGCGAGTATAGGCGGGCGGCGCGACCCGCAGCCGGTACGGATCGCGCGTCGCCCGCCGGTACGGGTTGACGCAACGGCGGCGGATAAAAACGTCGGCACGCGCTTTCTGACGCCGATAGAATCGTCATCAATCAGGAAGGCTCAAAGGGAGCGATACATGGATCTGATCATCCGCCGCGCGATGCTGTCCCCAGGCGCCGCGCCGCAACAAAAAGAGCCGGTCGACATCGGCATCGAAGCGGGCCGCATCGTCGCCGTCGAACCGAATCTGGCCGCCAGTGCGCGCGAAGAAATCGATGCCGCGGGCTCGCTCGTCACGCCGCCGTTCGTCGATCCGCATTTCCATATGGATGCGACGCTCTCGTACGGTCTGCCGCGCGTGAACGCGTCGGGCACGCTGCTCGAGGGCATCGCATTGTGGGGCGAACTGAAGCCTGACCTGACGCAGGAAGCGCTGATCGAGCGCGCGCTGCAGTATTGCGACTGGGCCGTCGCGCGCGGCCTGCTGGCCATCCGCAGCCACGTGGATGTGTGCGACCCGCGCCTGCTCGCGGTCGAGGCATTGGTGGAAGTGAAACGCCGTGTCGCGCCGTATCTCGACCTGCAACTGGTAGCCTTTCCGCAAGACGGCGTATTGCGCAGCGCGGGCGCCTTCGAGAACCTCAAGCGGTCGATCGCGATGGGCGTGGACGTGGTCGGCGGCATACCGCATTTCGAGCGCACCATGGCCGACGGCGCGCAGTCCGTGCGCCTCCTGTGCGAGTACGCGGCGGAGCAGGGCTTACGCGTCGACATGCATTGCGATGAATCGGACGATCCGATGTCGCGCCACATCGAGACGCTCGCGGCCGAAACGCATCGGCTCGGTTTGCAAGGGCGCGTGACCGGCTCGCATCTGACCTCGATGCATTCCATGGACAACTACTACGTCAGCAAGCTCCTGCCGCTGATGCGCGAGGCGGGCGTCGCGGCGATTGCGAATCCGCTGATCAACATCACGCTGCAAGGGCGCAGCGACACCTATCCGAAACGGCGCGGCATGACGCGCGTGCCGGAGATGATGGCGGCGGGCATCAACGTCGCGTTCGGCCACGATTGCGTGATGGACCCGTGGTACAGCCTCGGTTCGGGCGACATGCTCGAAGTCGCGCACATGGGCTTGCATGTGGCGCAGATGACGGGCGTCGACGGCATGCGCGCCTGTTTCGACGCGGTGACGGTGAACGCCGCGCGTATTCTCGGTCTGGAGGGCTACGGTATCGCGCCGGGCTGCGCGGCCAATCTCGTGCTGCTCGACGCGCGCGATCCGGTGGAGGCGATCCGCCTGCGCGCCGCGCGTCTCGCGGTGGTGAGCCGCGGCAAGGTGGTCAGCCGCGCACCGGCTGCGCGTGCGGCGCTGTCGCTCGAAGGCCGGCCTTCGGAGGTGGATTTCAAGCTGCATCGCGCCTAGTTGCGCATTCAACGTTCACGAACAAAAAAGCCGGCGCCTGCGTCAAGCAGGTCACCGGCTTTCATCGGCCCATGCAAGGCGCCGACGCTTGTATCAACCTCAACCGATCAATGCGCAGCGCCCGGCGTCATGCCGTTGTGCCGCAGCAAGGCGTCGATATTCGGCTCGCGGCCGCGGAATGCCTTGAACGATTCCATTGCCGGACGGCTGCCGCCTACCTCCAGAATCTCCTTGCGATAACGCATGCCGGTGGCCTGATCGAGCACGCTGCCGCTGGCCGATTGCGCGGCTTCTTCGAATGCCGCGTAGGCGTCGGCGGACAGCACTTCGGCCCACTTGTAGCTGTAGTAGCCCGCCGCATAACCGCCCGCGAAAATATGGCTGAATGTATTCGGCCAGCGCGAGAAGGGTGCCTGCGGCACGACGTGGAAGCGCTCGTTGATTTCGCTCGCGAGCTCGGTGGCGCTCTTCGTGCCGGACGCATCGAAGCCGGTATGCAGTTGCATGTCGAACATCGAGAAGACGATCTGGCGCAGCGTGCCGAGACCGCTCTGGAAGTTTTTCGCCGCGAGCATCTTGTCGAACAGTTCGCGCGGCAACGGCTTGGCCGTTTCGACGTGCGAGGTCATGTCGCTCAGCACGTCCCACTCCCAGCAGAAGTTCTCCATGAATTGCGACGGCAGTTCGACCGCGTCCCACTCCACGCCGTTGATGCCCGACACGCCCAGCTCGTCCACGCGCGTGAGCATGTGGTGCAGGCCGTGGCCAAACTCGTGGAACAGCGTGATGACTTCGTCGTGCGTAAAGCAGGCGGGCTTGCCGCCGACCGGCGCGGAGAAGTTGCAGGTCAGATACGCGACCGGCGTTTGCACGCCGCCGTGCGTGTGTCTGTGACGGCCGCGCGCGTCGTCCATCCAGGCGCCGCCGCGTTTGCCTTCGCGCGCGTACAGATCGAGGTAGAACTGTGCAACGAGGCCGCCGTCCTGATTCTCGACACGGAAAAAGCGCACGTCCGGATGCCACACGGCCGCTTTGTCGCGACGGATGCGCACGCCGAACAGCGTTTCAGTGACCTTGAAAAGACCCTTGAACACGGTGTCTTCCGGGAAGTACTGTTTGACCTCGTTCTCGGAGAACGAATAGCGCTTCTGACGCAGACGCTCAGCGGCAAATGTCATGTCCCACGGCTGCAGTTCGCTCATGCCGAGTTCGTTCGCGGCGAATTCGCGCAGTTCCTTCCAGTCCTGCTCGGCATGCGGACGCGCACGCGTGGCGAGGTCTTCGAGGAAGCTCATCACCTGGGCGGGCGACTCGGCCATTTTCGGCGCGAGCGAGACTTCGGCGAAATTGTTGTAGCCGAGCATGTGCGCTTCTTCGGCGCGCAGTTTCAACTGCTCGGCGAGCACCGAGGTGTTGTCCCACTCGGGCTTGCCGTTGCCGTATTGCGGGCCGAGTTCCGAGGCGCGCGTGACATAGGCGCGATACATTGCTTCGCGCATCGGACGATTCTCCGAGTACTGCATCACCGGGAAATACGACGGGAAATGCAGCGTGAATTTGTAGCCGGTTTTGCCTTCGCGCTCGGTCGCTTCCTTGGCGGCTTCGATCACGTCTTCGGGCAGGCCGGCCAGTTGCGCTTCGTCGCCGGCTGCGACGATATACGCATATGCGTTGGTCGCGTCGAGCACGTGATCCGAAAACGCTTTCGACAGCGCCGCCTGGCGTTCCTGCAATTCGGCGAAATGCGGCTTCTGGTCTTCCGGCAATTCCGCGCCGGACAGGCGGAAGTCGCGCAGCGCATTGCCGAGGATCTTCTTGCGCTCGCCGGTCAGCGATTCGAAATCGCTGCTGGCGTGCAGTGCCTTGTACTTCTCGTACAGCGCGAGGTTCTGTCCGACGCTCGACCAGAATTCGGTGACGCGCGGCAGATTCTCGCCATACACGGCGCGCAGCTCGGGCGTGTCGGCCACCGCGTTCAGATGGCCGACCACGCTCCAGGCGCGCGACAGCGGTTCGGTGGCGCGCTCGACCGGCTCGACCACGTCGGCCCATGAAGCAGGCGTGATGGGCTGGGCGGCGCGCTCGACGGCGGCGGACGCGTCGGCGAGCAGCACATCGAGGGCGGGCGTGACGTGTTCGGGGCGGATTTGGCCAAAGCGCGGCAGGTCGGAGAAATCGAGGAGCGGATTGTCGTGATTCGAGGCGGTAGTGGACATGAGGCTTCCTGTCTGACGCGGGTGAACGGGTAATCGGTGCATGGACGGGCGTCCCTTAAGAGGACGTCTTCGGGCGCGCGCGGCGACGCCCTGTCGCAGCCGATAGAGACATTATTGGGGCAGGACGTGCCGATTCCAATCCGTCGACAGACAAATTATCAGATGTCGCCGCAATATGCGCGAGGCGAGGCGAGGCGAGGCGAGGCGAGGCGAGGCGAGGCGGGCGGCGCCGCGCGGCGAAAAACGCCGTTGTGCTTTGTGCGAAAGCGAACGGTTCCGATTGCTGCTATGCGGCAATGTGGAGTGCCGCTATCGGTCAGCGGCGTTTTTCGTAAAGAGGTATTGATGAACCCGCTTTCGGATGCGCTATCGCGCAAGGGCAACAACTTCGATCTGGTGCGGTTGCTGGCCGCCGTCGCCGTGGTCTACGGCCATTCGTATCTGCTCCAGGCGCCCGACGGCAGCACGGATTGGGTTCAGAACGCGCTCGGTTTCGACGGTTTCGGCGCATTGGGCGTCTACGCCTTTTTTCTGTTGAGCGGCATGCTGGTGACCGCCAGCTTCGACCGGCAACGCTCGGTGCCGCGCTTTGCCGTGTTGCGCATTGCGCGCCTGTGGCCGGCGGTGGCGGCCGGTTCGCTGGTGACGGTGTTCATCATCGGCCCGCTTTTCACGACGCTGCCGCTGCGCGAGTATTTCGCCTCCGGCATGACGTGGGGCAATCTCGACAACTTCTCGACCATCGTGCTGAAAACCGGCTGGGCGCTGCCCGGCGTGTTCGAGCACAACCGCTTTCCCGTCGACATCTGCGCACCGCTCTGGACGCTGCCGCTCGAAGTGCGTTGCTATCTGATCGTGCTCGCGACCGGCATGGTGGGATTGCTGTCCAGTTCGCGCGGCGTGGCGCTTGCAGCCGCGCTCGGGTGCGCCGCTTTCGTGCTGCGCGTGAATCTGTCGCACTGGCAGGTCGGTTTGCGCGATTTCAGCGAAACGCCCGGCGGTTATTCGTTCTGGCCGGAGCCGTTTTTCATGCTGGGCATGCTGCTGTACGGCTGGCGTGAGCGGATCGATATCAACGGCCTGACTGCGCTGGCGCTCACCATGGTGTTTCTGGTGTTCCGCGATACGGCCGGCGCGCAGCCGCTGTTCTATCTGGCCTTCGTGTACGGCGTGCTGTGGCTCGGCACGACGCCGCTGTTGCGGCGCTTCGTGCCGCATCACGATTACTCGTACGGCATCTATCTGTACGGCTTCATGGTGCAGCAATGCGTGGCGAATATCGCGCCGCAGTTGAACCACGTGGCGGCGGTCTTGATCGCCGCGCCGTTTATCCTGCTGTGCGCGGCGCTGTCGTGGCACTTCGTGGAGCGGCCCGTGCTGAAGTGGTGCCGCAGGCGTCTCGCGCGCCGGTCGACGCCGCTAGCCGCCGGCATGCCGGCAAGCGATCAGGCCGTGCGCTGAGATGCGGCGCGTGTATGGCGCGAAGGTGGCGCGATGTGGCGCGATGTGGCGTCTATCATGGTCGATGCCCTGGCGCGACGCCAGGGCCGAAAGGTCTCGATGCCGGCGGAGCGGCTCTCCGCTCTACCGGCCTTTCGCCCGACGTTCTGCGCCCGACGTTCTCCGCTTTACGCGTTTGCCGCCGCTTCACGCTCGGCGGCTTCGATCGTATTGACGAGCAGCATGGTGATGGTCATCGGGCCGACGCCGCCCGGCACCGGCGTGATGTAGCCGGCCACTTCCCTGACACCCGCGAAGTCGACGTCGCCGCACAGCTTGCCGGCTTCGTCGCGATTCATGCCGACGTCGATCACGGCCGCGCCCGGCTTCACCATGTCCGCCGTGAGGATGTTGCGCAAGCCGGTGGCGGCCACCACCACGTCGGCGTTGCGTGTGTGGGCCGCCAGATCGCGCGTCTTGCTGTGGCAGATCGTCACGGTCGCGCCGGCTTCGAGCAGCAGCAGCGCCATCGGCTTGCCGACGATGTTCGAGCGGCCGATCACCACCGCGTTCGCGCCTTGCAGCGGAATGTCGTAAGCGGCGAGCATTTTCATGACGCCGTACGGCGTGCACGGACGGAACAGCGGCTGGCCGGTCATCAGGGCGCCGGCGTTGGCGACGTGAAAGCCGTCCACGTCCTTTTCCGGCGCGATCGCCTCAATCACCTTGTGACTGTCGATATGCGGCGGCAGCGGCAGTTGCACCAGAATGCCGTGAATGAGCGGATCGCGGTTCAGTTCGTCGATGCGCGCGAGCAGGTCGGCTTCCGGCAGGTCGGCCGGATAGCGGTCGAACGACGAGCCGAGGCCATTGTCGTGGCACGCCTTGACCTTGTTGCGTACGTACACTTCGCTGGCCGGATTGTCGCCGACCAGCACCACGGCGAGGCCCGGCTGATGGCCGCGGGCGGTGAGGGCGGCAGCGCGCGCGGCGACGTCGGCACGCAGGGTCTTGGAAAGGGCAAGGCCGTCGATCAGTTTGGCAGTCATGGTCGGGTCGAGATGGGCAGTTTGGAAAGCGGGGCAGCGCGCAGGCGCTCGTGCGGGCCACGCGCGATGGCGCTTTTCAGCGGGAATGGGTCGGCACGTGAAAAGCGCGCGGCGCGAATCGGGGTTAAGCAGCGCTGCAAAGTGCGACATTATACCGGCCCTGCCCGGTGGGCCGCGTGCGGACTCCCGGCTCGATTGACCGGGGCAACTGATCTACCGCCGCGGCTATCGACCCATCGTGCTAGGGCTGGACCGCCTGCCAACCCGAGTCCGGATCGAACGACCTGATCTCCGCGGCCGCCTGCGTGGTCTGCGGCCCGAGGTTCTTCTGGTACACCTGCCCCTCCTGATTGACGATGAAACTCATCACGCCGGTTTTGCCATATTCGGCCGGCGAGGCGATCAGCCCGAACCCTTTGGTCAGCACGCCGTTTTCGAGGTAGTTCTGCGCGCCGCCCTTCGCGTGCGGCCCCTGCGCCGCGAGAATGCGGTAGTGATAGCCGTGGTAGGCCTCCTGAGGCTGCGTGCCGGTGGGCATGGTGGCGGCGAGCGGGCCAAACGGACTTTCCGCTTCGCCGGGCGCCGTGGCCCAATACAGGCCGTCATGCTGTCCCGGCGTACTGACGAAGCGCTGCGCGTAGTGCTGCGTCAGGTTGCGATAGTCGTATTGCGCATCCAGATAGGCGAGCGAGGTCAGAATAGCGGCACGCTCGTTGCGGCCGATGCGGCGCGTCAGCATCTCGTCGCGTGCCGCCGGCAGATCGAAACGCCAGCCGTTGCCCGCTTGCACGAGCGGAATCGGCAAGTTCCAGCCACTGTAGCCGACCGTCAGATGCGCGGTGACGCGCCCCCTGTCCGCCGTCGGATCCTCGACGATCTGATGGTTCTTCGACCATTCGCCGAGGAATTGATAAATGTCGTCCTCGCCGATACCTTCAGTCGGAATGAAGCGTTGAAAATCGCTGCCGAGCACATGTTTGAGTGCGTCCTCGTCGTTGCGGGCGAGCGCTTCCACGAATGCATTGGCGGCGTCGTTCGCGCTGGGATAGACAGCCTGGGCATGGGCCGGGATCGTGCTGATGAGCAGCACCGGCGCGATGAGCAGCGCGGCGGTGGTGCCGAGGGCCACGGCAACTGTCAGGGCGTGGGCGCGTAGCGTGCCCAGTGAAAGTAAACGCATCATCAGAGACTCCTTTTTATTGTTCAACGATTGCGGCCGAAGTGGCGCTCACCTGCGCCGCCACCACCCAGTGCGCCACCGCCCCAATTCCCGGCACCGCCGCCATGCTGGCCGCCGCCGTTTGCGCCGGCACCACCCAGCGCTCGCTGTTGGCCGCCGCCGTCTGCGCCGATACCACGCAGCGCATGTTGCTGGCCGCCGCCGTCTGCACCAGGACCGCCGTGTGTGCGTTGCTGTACGCCGGCATTCGCGCCGTTATCTCTTCCCGTGTGTTGCTGGGTAGCGCGGTTCGCGAGCGCGTCGCGGCTTGCCTGACCGCGCTGCGTATCCTCACGAGCGGTGTTGCCGTCGCCGGCGCCGCGCAGCGCATTGTCGCGATTGACGTTCTGCGCGCGGTTCTGCAAACCGGGGTTTGCCGTGCCGCCCTGGTGGATCCCTTGCACGCGCTGGCTCGCGCTGCCGCCCAGATTCTGGCCCGTGCGGTTCTGCAGGGTCTGCTGCGCCTGAGCGCGGGCGTTGTCGCGGCCGCGATACGCATCGTGTTGTATGCCGCCGACGTTGTTGTTCAGGTTGCGATCGAAATTCGCATTGTTGATATTTCGATTGACGTTGGTGTTGCGGTTCCAGTTCGTCGTGCTGCCATTCACGTTGAGGCGGTTGTTCACGTTGATCGTGTTGTACCGGTTCACGTTGATATTGACGTCATGCGAGTTCCAGTTGAAGCCGCCCCACAGCGCGTTCGCCACGGCGACGCCGGTGCCGAACGCGAGACCGGCCATGAAACTGGTGGCGATGGTGTAACCGGGCGGCGGCGGAACATACACAGGCGGATACGCGGGATAAGGCCACACGCCATAGACTACCGTGGGGTTGTAGGTTGGCACGTACACCACTTGCGGATTGGCCGGCACGATCTGAATCGTGCTCTGCTCGACCACGACCGTTTGCTGCGCACTTGTTTTCAGATTGCCGGCCGCTTGCGCCTGCCGGCGCAGACGCTGCACGGAGTCCATCACGTCACCGGGCTGGGCGAGGAACGCTGAGCCGAGTTGCGTGACCCAATCCGATTTCGAAGCCATCGTGGCGAGCACCTGTGGGAAGGCGACGAGCGACTGCACGCTCGGATCCCACGGCTCGGCCGCGACCGCTCTGACCGCGTCGTCGCCTTGCAGCTTCGCGTTTGATCTGGACCACGCGGCCGCAGCCCGCACGTCTTGCGGAAAAGTCGCGGCCATCAGCACCTGCGCGAGCAGGGCGTCCGGATAAAGTGCAATGGGAGCGGCCAGCGAATCGAGTTGCTGGTTCGACATTTTCGAGACGCCTTGCGCATGGACGACGCCCGGCGTGGCCAGCCCGGTAACGAGCGGCGCCCCTGCAAGAACGGCGCAGACAAACAACACACACGAGCGGTGTGCTCCGGATCGTTTCACGATGATTTCCTCCCGGTAATGTTTATAAGACGCGACGTGCGTGCGCAGCACGCGCTGCGTCGCTCCGCCGCGATGGAATGTGGCAAGGAAGTGGCAGGGAGGTGGCGAGGCGAGCAGGTGTCCGGTTGGCAGCCAAACGGCTCGGCGGACACGATGCTGCGAAAAAGAAACGCTCGAGCCGATCCGATTGTTTCGTACCACCAGGCGATACCGCGTGCTGATTTTTGCAGCACGTCGTTCCCGCGTTGATCGCCGTCGGCGATATGCGCTAAGGAGTTCTGTGTAAATTAAAGGGTGCGCATCAGTCCGTCAATCTTGTCTGAGGAAAGAAATTGTTGCGCAATAGTGTAAGCATTTGCTGAGTAATGCGTATTATTTTCCTGCTGGATGCGTCGAATTAACGCAGGTCGCGTTGATGGCATGCAAGGTGGCGAGGCAAAAAGCGAGGGGGTATGACAGGAGGGAGGCGGCGAGGTGGCCGGACTCGTGGAGGGTCCGGCCGTTGATGCGTGGCCACTTTTCCGGCGGCGGCTACCCCAGGGGATTTTCTTCGGGGCGTGCCGCCGCGGTGCGGCTCGGGGTGTGGCTTATTGCGCCGGTTGCGGCTTGTTCGACAGCGCGAGTCGCAGCAGATCGGCGACCGTGTTGACGTTGAGCTTTTCCATGATGTTCGCGCGGTGCGCTTCGACCGTCTTGATGCTGATGCCGAGGTCGTCGGCGATCTGCTTGTTCAGGCGGCCGGCGATGATGCGCTCGAGCACCTGGTGCTCACGCGCGGTCAGCTTGCCGAGTCGTTCTGCCGCGGCGCGCTGCTGCTGCACGCTGCTGCTTTCGCTGCGCGCCTTGTCGAGCATGCGCTCGACAAGCTTGCGCAACTCGGCTTCGTCGAACGGCTTCTCGATGAAGTCCATCGCGCCTTTTTTCATCGTGGACACGGCCATCGGGACGTCTCCGTGACCCGTCACGAAGATGATCGGCAGCGACGCGTTGTCGGCGATCAGGCGTTCCTGCAATTCGAGCCCGCTCATGCCGGACATCCGCACGTCGAGGATCAGGCAGGCGATCTGGCCCGGATGCGTGTGCGGCTGCCATGCGTCGATGAACTGCTCGGCGCTGGAGAAGCACTGCACGCGGTAGCCGTTCGCCTCCAGCAGCCAGCGCAGCGAATCTCGCACGGCCTCGTCGTCGTCGACGACAAAGACAGTTTCCTGTGTGGTGACTGGGCTGTTCATAGCTCTCCCGTAACGGTTTGTGGTGTCGGCGCCTGTGACCCGCCGTTGCTCGGGCCGTCAGGCTCTCCAATAGGCAGACTGCAATGGAACGTGGCGCCTGTGATGTGGCCGTCAGATTCGACGTTGTTGACCACCCACAGACGGCCGCGGTGCGATTCGATAATCGAACGGCAAATATTCAGCCCCATGCCCATGCCATCGGACTTGGTGCTGTAAAACGGTTCGAACAGCCGCTCGGCTGTTGCTTCGTCGACGCCCGGCCCCTGGTCGACGACGCTGATGCAGACAAATCCGCCCTCCAGCCGCACGACCACGCGGATCACCGGGTCGACCGCGTTCGGACGGGCTTCGGCCATTGCTTCGGCGCCGTTCTTCAGCAGGTTGACCAGCACCTGCTCGATCAGCACCGGATCGACGTAGATCACCGGCAGGCGCGCGCGCAGATCCGTGACGATACGAATGCGGCGCTTCCTCGCCTCGATTTCCGCGAGACCCACGGCGTCCGCGACGATATCCGCGACGCGCGTGGCCTGACGCTTCGGCTCGCTGCGCTTCACGAACTCGCGAATGCGCTTGATGATCATGCCTGCGCGCACCGCTTGCTGGGCCGTCTTTTCGAGCACGGGCAGCAGATTGTCAGGCGTCGTCCGACCGGATTTAACCAGTGCGACGGTTCCGGAGCAATAGTTATTGATCGCGGCGAGCGGCTGGTTCAACTCGTGGGCGAGCGACGACGCCATTTCGCCCATCGTCATGAGGCGGCTCGTGAACTGCAGTTTTTCGTCCTGCTGACGCGACAATTCCTGCGCCTGCTTGCGAGTCGTAATGTCGGTTGCGATCTGCATCTGCGCGAGGTGGCCGTCCACCCACTGGATGTACTGGCGGCGCACTTCGAACCACTTCTGGATGCTTTGCACGTAAACTTCCTGCGCATCGGCGGTGCTTTCGGTCAACGCCGCGGCGGGCAACCCGGCGTAGGTATCCACCATATCGATCGAATCGGACGACGCCTGTGCGCTATCGAACCCGCCGCCCGCCAATTCCAGATGACCGTCCGGGCGAATCCCGAACAGATGACGGTAATAGCGGTTGGCGAACAGCAGCTCGGCCTCGTCGGCGGCCAGCACGGACACGGCGGCGTCGAGGCTTTCGAGCACGGTGGTGAAGCGCTCGTGCGCGGCGGCGAGTTCTTCGCGCGCGCGTTTCGGTTCGGTGATGTCGGTCATCGACGACATCCAGCCGGTCTGGCGGCCCGAACTGTCGATCAGCGGCGACACGTAAAGACGCGCGTGGAACAGCGATCCGTCCTTGCGGCGCACCCGCAATTCGAAGCCGGAAGAGGGCGCCTTGCCGCGCAGCGTCATGTCGAGCTGGCGCTGCATTTCGGGGTAAGCGTCGCGCGGCCAGTAAGCGAACGGCGCATTCTTGCCGACCAGATCGCTTTCATCCCAGCCGGTCATGCGGCAAAACGCCGGATTGACGTGGGTGATGCGCCCGTGCATGTCGAGTACGCGCATGCCGATCAGCACCGAATTTTCCATCGCGCGGCGGAAGAACGCTTCGGCGTACAGCGCCTGCTGCGCCTCGAAGCGTTGGCGCGTGTGTTTCCACAAGCTCCACAGGCTCCACAGCACGAAACAGGACAGGCCCGCCACCAGCCACACCAGGGTGTTGTTGGTGAAGTTGGTCATCTGCGGAAACGCGTAGACGCGCACGGAGACGCCCTGGCCCGGCGGGTCTAGCGGCAGATCGTAGAACATGTCGCGCGGCAGGCGCGGGCGGGTCGACGTGGTGGTCAACTCGCGGTTGTTCACGTCGATGATCGAGATTTTGTATTTCGCCGAAAGCTCCGGCGGAATGTCGTGCTTGAGAATGCCTTCCACCGAGAACACCGCGGCGATCGTGCCGAGGAAGTCGCGGTCGCGGTACACCGGCGTTTGCAGCGTGATGTAGCCGTTGCCGACGTCGTCATAAATGAGCGGCGAATAGACCTGGCGGCGCGTATTGCGCGCCTCGGTAAAGGCGGCCTTGACGGCTTCGTCCATCTGCGTGTCGTTCGGCCTCGCGAGCCGCTGGCCGAACACCGGCAGCGCGGTATTGGGCCAGCGCGGCTGCTGCTGGCTCGTGTACCAGTTCATGTAGAGGATCTCGGGATGCCCCTGCATGATGTCGGTGGTGGACACCTGGAACGAATGCGGATCGGCGTGGCCGGCCACCAGATCGCGCGCGAGCGCCTGGATCTGTTCCTGTGCGCCGGTCATGGAAAGACGGATCTGCTGCTGCGCCCACGCGACGTTGCGATACAGCGTGTCTTCCTGCTGCTGCTGTTCGCGCCGGTTCAGACTCCACAGAATCAGACTCATGACGACCAGAAAAACGAGGATCGACAGGAGCGGCGTGAGCAAATAGGAATTCGACCACCACGGTCCGTGGTGCCAGCGGGAGGACGGCGTCGAATCCGCCGGCGAACCGGCGGTGCGCGCCGAGCGTGCGAAAAGCCGTTCGGTCAACATGCGTGGCATTGTAGCGCAGCAGGAAGCTGGCAAATGGCGCAAAAAAGCGCTGAAAGTGCCATTATTCGGCGCAAACTAGCCGACGTATCCGTCGATTGGCAGTCAAATCAGGTTGCGCCGCAACAATTTTCCGCATTATGAGAATGAATCTCGTAATTCGAAAATTTTGTTGCGCGGACGTCGGGACGGTCATTACAATCGGCCGAAGCTGCCGCGGCCGTGCTTCGTCCGCGTCGTCTGTTCAAAGAGCGTTCCTCTATATCCAGGAGACGAGCATGTCCGCTGTACCCGACGAAGTCATGAAATATGTCGCCGCCGAAAAAGACGACGATCCCCAGGAAACCGGCGAATGGCTTGAAGCGCTGGATGGCGTGATTTCTGCTGTGGGCCCCGACCGCGCTCACTATCTCATCGAGAAACAGATCGAGTTCGCCCGCGTGCATGGCGAACATCTGCCGTTCTCGGCCAACACGCCGTATATCAATACGATTCCCGTTTCGCGCCAGGCGAAAATTCCCGGCGACCAGGATCTCGAACACCGTATCCGCTCGTATACCCGCTGGAACGCCATTGCCATGGTGCTGCGCGCCGGCAAGGACACCAACGTCGGCGGCCACATTGCCTCGTTCGCCTCGGCTGCCACGCTGTACGACGTCGGCTACAACCACTTCTGGCATGCACCGTCCGCGCAACACGGCGGCGATCTCGTGTTCGTGCAGGGGCATTCGTCGCCGGGTGTGTACTCGCGCGCGTTCCTGCTCGGCCGCCTGACCGAGAACCAGCTCGACAACTTCCGCCAGGAAGTGGGCGGCGAGGGCATTTCGTCGTACCCGCACCCGTGGCTGATGCCGGACTTCTGGCAATTCCCGACCGTCTCGATGGGCCTCGGCCCGATCATGGCGATCTATCAGGCGCGCTTCATGAAGTACCTGCAGGCGCGCGGCATTACGAAAACCGAAGGCCGCAAAGTGTGGGCCTTCCTCGGCGACGGCGAAACGGACGAGCCGGAATCGCTCGGCGCGATCGGCATGGCCGGCCGCGAACGCCTCGACAACCTCGTGTTCGTGATCAACTGCAACCTGCAGCGCCTCGACGGCCCGGTGCGCGGTAACGGCAAGATCATCCAGGAACTGGAAAGCGAATTCCGCGGCGCGGGCTGGAATGTCATCAAGGTCATCTGGGGCAGCCGCTGGGATGCGCTGTTCCAACGCGACAAATCGGGCGCACTGATGCGCCGCATGATGGAAGTGGTCGACGGTGAGTACCAGACGTACAAGTCGGAGTCGGGCGCGTATGTACGCGAACACTTCTTCAACACGCCGGAACTGAAGGCGCTGGTCGCCGAATGGTCCGACGAGGAAATCTGGAACCTGAACCGCGGCGGCCACGATCCGCACAAGATCTACGCAGCGTTCCAGGAAGCGTCGAATTCGCAGGGCCAGCCGACCGTCATTCTCGCGAAGACGATCAAGGGCTATGGCATGGGCGAAGCCGGCCAGGCCATGAACATCACGCACCAGCAGAAAAAGCTGCACGTGGACCAGCTGAAGAAATTCCGCGACCAGTTCCGCCTGCCGATCTCCGACGAAGACCTCGTCAACGTGCCGTATCTCAAGTTCGAAGAAGGTTCGAAAGAACTCGAGTACATGCGCGCTCGCCGCCAGGATCTCGGCGGCTATCTGCCGGCGCGTCGTCAGAAGGCCGAGTCGCTGCCGGTGCCGGAACTGTCGGTATTCGAGCCGCTGCTCAAGGGCACGGGCGAAGGCCGCGAGATCTCCACTACGATGGCGTTCGTGCGGATCCTGAACATCCTGTTGAAAGACAAGGCGCTTGGTAAGCGTATCGTGCCGATCGTGCCGGACGAGTCGCGCACCTTCGGTATGGAAGGCCTGTTCCGCCAGATCGGTATCTGGAATCAGGACGGCCAGAAGTACGTGCCGGAAGATTCCGACCAGCTCATGTTCTACCGTGAGTCGGAAACCGGGCAGATCCTGCAGGAAGGCATCAATGAAGCCGGCGGCATGTCGGACTGGATCGCGGCCGCGACGTCGTACTCGACGCACGGCGAGATCATGATCCCGTTCTACATCTTCTACTCGATGTTCGGCTTCCAGCGCATCGGCGACCTGGCATGGGCGGCGGGCGACATGCGTTCGCGCGGCTTCCTGCTGGGCGGTACGGCGGGCCGCACCACGCTGAACGGCGAAGGTCTGCAGCACGAAGACGGCCACTCGCTGCTGTGGGCGGCTTCGGTGCCGAACTGCATCAGCTACGACCCGACGTTCGGCTACGAACTCGCGGTCATCATGCAGGACGGTCTGCGCCGCATGGTCGCGGAACAGGAAGACGTGTACTACTACGTCACGGTGATGAACGAGAACTACGAGCACCCGGCGATTCCGCAGGGTGACTCGGTGGCCGCCGACATCATCAAGGGCATGTACGCGTTCCGCAAGGCCGAGGCCGACAAGAAGACGCCGCGCGTGCAGTTGATGGGCGCGGGCACGATCTTCAACGAAGTGATCGCCGCCGCCGACCTGCTGAAGAACGACTGGGGCGTTGCCGCCGATCTGTGGAGCGTGCCGAGCTTCACCGAACTGGCTCGCGAAGGCCATGAAGTGCAGCGCTGGAACCTGCTGCACCCGACGGAAGAAAAGAAGCTCTCGCACGTCGAGAAGCTGCTTAAGGACGCACAAGGTCCGGTCATCGCCTCGACCGATTACGTGCGCGCGCTGACCGAACAGATCCGCGCGTTCGTGCCGCAGAAATTCGTCGTGCTGGGCACGGACGGCTACGGCCGTTCGGACACGCGCGAGAAGCTGCGCCACTTCTTCGAAGTCGACCGCTACTGGGTCACGGTTGCCGCGTTGAATGCACTGGCAGATGAAGGCACGATCGAACGCAAGGTCGTCGCCGAGGCGCTCAGGAAATACAACCTTGATCCCGCCAAACCCAACCCGATGACCGTCTAAGGCATCCTTCCCCGTGTGCCACGGCGTGTGCGCCCGCCCCCGTTCGACGGGGGCCGGGTGCGTGCGCGGCCCAGGAGACACTAACAATGAGTCAAGCGATCGAAGTCAAGGTGCCGGACATCGGCGATTACAAGGACATTCCTGTGATCGAGGTGCTGGTGAAGGCGGGTGACACCGTCGAGAAAGAGCAGTCGCTCGTTACGCTGGAATCCGACAAGGCGACCATGGATGTGCCGAGCTCGGCCGCCGGCGTCGTCAAGGAAGTGAAGGTCAAGGTCGGCGACAACGTGTCGGAAGGTTCGCTGATCGTCGTGCTGGAAGGCGCGGAAGGCGGCGCGGCTGCACCGGCGCCTGCGGCCGCACCGGCACCGGCTGCCGCCCCCGCGGCTGCGCCCGCACCCGCCGCGAGCGGCGGTGGCGGTCTGCAGGAAGTCAAGGTGCCGGATATCGGCGACTACAAAGACATTCCCGTGATCGAAGTCGCCGTGAAGGTCGGTGATCGTGTCGAGAAAGAGCAGTCGCTGGTGACGCTCGAATCCGACAAGGCGACTATGGACGTGCCGAGCTCGGCTGCCGGCATCGTCAAGGAAGTGAAGGTCAAGGTTGGCGATACCGTGTCGGAAGGCTCGGTGATCGTGGTGGTGGAAGCGGAAGGCGGCGCGGCTGCGCCGGCTCCGGCACCGAAGCAGCAAGCTGTCGAGCAGCCGTCCGATGCGCCGGCTACGCCGTCGCCGGCTCCGGCGGCGCCGTCGGCGCTCGCTCAGGCGCCCGTGATTCCGGCTGGCGAAGGCGGCGCCCGTCACGCGAGCCATGCGTCGCCGTCAGTGCGCAAGTTCGCGCGCGAACTCGGCGTCGACGTGACGCAGGTGCGGGGTACGGGGCCGAAGGGCCGCATTACGCAAGCCGACGTGACTGCCTTCATCAAGAGTGTCATGGCCGGCCAGCGTGCGGCGCCGGCGGGTGCCGCGGCACCGGCTGCGGCGGGCGGCGGCGAGTTGAATCTGCTGCCGTGGCCGAAGATCGACTTCACGAAATTCGGTCCGGTCGATCCGAAGCCGCTGTCGCGCATCAAGAAGATTTCGGGCGCGAATCTGCATCGCAACTGGGTCATGATTCCGCACGTCACGAACAACGACGAAGCGGACATCACGGAACTCGAAGCGCTGCGCGTGCAACTGAACAAGGAAAACGAAAAGGCCGGCGTGAAGATCACGATGCTGGCATTCGTGATCAAGGCTGTTGTTTCGGCTCTGAAGAAATTCCCGACGTTCAATGCGAGTCTCGACGGCGACAACCTCGTGTTCAAGCAGTACTTCCACGTAGGTTTTGCCGCCGATACACCGAACGGTCTGGTGGTGCCGGTGATTCGCGACGCGGACAAGAAGGGTCTGGTCGAGATCGCGAAGGAAATGACCGATCTGTCGAAGGCCGCGCGTGAAGGCAAGCTGAAGCCGGATCAGATGCAGGGCGGTTGCTTCTCGATTTCGTCGCTCGGCGGAATTGGCGGCACGAACTTTACGCCGATCATCAATGCGCCTGAAGTCGCTATTCTCGGGCTGTCGCGTGGTGCGATGAAGCCGGTGTGGGACGGCAAGCAGTTTGTGCCGCGCCTGATGCTGCCGTTGTCTTTATCGTATGACCATCGGGTTATCGACGGGGCGGAAGCGGCGCGCTTCAATGCTTATCTGGGTGCGATTCTTGCCGATTTCCGGCGTGTGATTCTTTGATGTGGTGATGGTTGCGCGGGGCGCGGGTTTTTTGTTTGTTATCCGCGTCTCTCTGTAGAACCTGCTTTCTTTTCGGTCTATTAGTGTCGCCCCTGTGCGGGGCGGCACCTACTTTTCTTTGCATCCCAAGGGTACTTCCTGCGGGGCGTCTTCCAAAGAAAAGTAGGCAAAAGAAAGGCGCGTCCTTGGGCGGACTGCAAAGGATGATTCTGTCCAGAGCGCTGCCAGCTTTTGGGCTGCATTGCGTGGGTTCTTCGTCTCATCACGATCAATATGAGAAGGGGACACTAATGAGTCTCGTCGAAGTAAAAGTGCCGGATATCGGCGACTTCAAAGACGTCGATGTCATCGAAGTCAATATCAAACCGGGCGACGTCATCGAGAACGAACAGGCGCTGATGACGCTCGAGTCCGATAAGGCTTCCATCGAAGTGCCGAGCGACACCGCCGGCACCGTCAAGGAAGTCCGCGTCAAAGCTGGCGACAAAGTCTCGCAAGGCACGCTGATCGCGCTCGTCGAAACGTCGGCGGATGCGGCGCCCGCGAAAGACGCACCGAAGGCTCCGGCCAAAGAAGCTGAGAAAGCGCCCGCTCAGGCGGAGGCCAAACCGCAGCAGGCGGCTCAAGCGGCGGCTCCCGCTCCGGCTCCGGCCAAAGCGGCAGCAGCCGCGCCGCAAGCCGGCAGCTATTCGGGCAGCGCGGATATCGAGTGCGACATGCTCGTGCTCGGGTCTGGCCCCGGCGGCTATTCGGCAGCGTTCCGCTCGGCCGACCTCGGCATGAAAACGGTGCTGGTCGAGCGTTACGCGACGCTCGGCGGCGTCTGTCTGAATGTCGGCTGTATTCCGTCGAAAGCGCTGTTGCACACCGCGCTCGTGATCGATGAAGCCGAAGCGCTCGGCGCACACGGCATCACGTTCGCCAAGCCGCAAATCGATCTGGACAAGCTGCGTGAGTTCAAGTCGGGCGTCGTCAAGAAACTGACTGGCGGTCTTGCGGGCATGGCGAAGATGCGCAAGGTCGAAGTCGTGACGGGTAACGGCGCGTTCGTCGATCCGCATCACATGGAAGTGCAGACCGAAGGCGGCAAGAAAGTCGTCAAGTTCAAGCAGGCGATCATCGCCGCCGGTTCGGAAGCGGTGAAACTGCCGTTCATTCCGGAAGATCCGCGCGTGGTCGATTCGACCGGCGCGCTCGAACTGCGTCAGATTCCGCAACGCATGCTGGTGATCGGTGGCGGCATCATCGGTCTGGAAATGGCCACGGTTTATGCCACGCTCGGCGCGAAGATCGATGTGGTCGAAATGCTCGACGGCCTGATGGCCGGCGCGGACCGCGATCTGGTCAAGGTCTGGGAGAAGTACAACAGCAAGCGTTTCGCAAACGTCATGCTGAAGACCAAAACCACCGCAGCCGAAGCGAAAGACGACGGCATTCACGTCTCGTTCGAAGGTGAAAAGGCCCCGGCCGAAGCGCAACGCTACGACCTTGTGCTGGTTGCGGTGGGCCGTACGCCGAATGGCAAGAAAATCGGCGCCGATAAGGCGGGCGTGGCGGTGACCGATCGCGGCTTCATCGACGTCGACAGGCAGATGCGCACTAATGTGCCGCACATCTTCGCGATCGGCGACATCGTCGGTCAGCCGATGCTCGCGCATAAAGCGGTGCACGAAGGCCACGTTGCCGCCGAGGCCGCGCATGGTGAGAAGGCGTACTTCGACGCGTTGCAGATTCCGTCGGTGGCTTACACCGATCCGGAAGTGGCGTGGGCGGGCAAGACCGAAGACCAGTTGAAGGCGGCCGGCATCAAGTACGGCAAAGCGGTGTTCCCGTGGGCGGCTTCGGGCCGGGCGATTGCCAACGGTCGCGACGAAGGCTTCACGAAACTGCTGTTCGACGAGGAAACGCATCGTGTGATCGGCGGCGGGATTGTCGGGTTGAACGCCGGCGACCTGATCAGCGAAGTGTGTCTCGCGATCGAGATGGGTGCGGACGCAACGGATATCGGTAAGACGATTCATCCGCATCCGACGCTCGGCGAATCGATCGGCATGGCCGCCGAGCTGTATGAAGGCGTGTGCACCGACTTGCCGCCGCAGAAAAAGAAGTAGCGCGGTTTGGCCCGTCCGCATTCATATGCAGGCTGGCCGATAAAGCAAAAAACGGCGCGTTCCGCAAAGGACGCGCCGTTTTTTTTGAGCAGCAGAGCAGAGCCGGGCAGTTACCGCGCAACGACAGTGGCGGGAAAAAAAATCCCGGCCTTGCGCCGGGCAAACGATACGCTATTCAACGTATCGGAGCGTTCGGCCAATTAACACCGTGTGAGCGGCAACGGCACGACGCTGTTGCTTGCGGTAACGCCGGCACAGCGTATGAGCTGTGCCGGCGCTGTTTGATGCCTGCAGGTTGACGCGTGAGACGGAAGCTTAGACTGCCTTCTTGGCCGAGCGCGATGCTTGTGCAGCAGCTTGCGAAGCTGCCTTCGAGGCGGCCGTTGCAGCTGCATTGAAGTTGCTTTCAGCGATTTCGACCGCTTGCTTGGTAGCCTTGTGGACCGTTTCGTACGTGGTGTTGGCGGCGGTAATGGCCGACTTCATCACGGCGACGGCGGTTTCCGAACCGGCCGGAGCATTCTTGGCAACGTTTTCGACGAGCGATTGGACCTTGCGGTTTTGCTCTTCGAATTGCGCTTCCGCGACGCGGGCGAATTCGCCTTGCGTTGCCGAAACGATCTCATACACGTGACGGCCGTACGATAGCGCCTTTTCGGCCACCGGCTGTGCAAGGCTTGCCTGCAGTGCCAGCAGTTCCTGCGCGTCTTTCACTGACAACGCGCGTTGGGCATTTTCCTGGCTTTCCGCGAGCGTCGATTTCACGACCTGCAGGTTCAGCTCAACCAGCTTTTCGACGCCTTCGAATGCTTTGGTCGTCAGGCCGAACAGCGTTTCAAAGTTGGCTTTCTGGGCTGCGGCGAATTGCTCAGGGGTCAGCAGAGTCATGGTTTACGCTCCTGGATCGCGGTCTGTCTGTGCGGACCGCATTGGGTGAGTGGTGAGACACGTTGGTGCGCCCCGCCGGACCGCGATGTTTTGTGCATCGCAGCAATGGTTCCCATTTTAGGATGGCTGCACCGAATGTCAAGTCCTTTTTGTGCGTCGCACCATATTAAGAAACTACTGATAAAACAAGACGTTATGCGCTAGGCATGACGATCGTATGACGTAGATCAATTTCGCCGCCGCACCGTACTGGTGCGGGATATTCGACGTGTTTTATTGCTGCAGATGGGTATTTTTTACCTCCTGTCGCGCGCCGTGCAGGCACCCGCTAACATTGGACAACGAAAACAAAACGCCCACGTTGCAAATCCATGTAAACCGGAAAGTGTCACGGAACGTTAACGCTGGAACCCGGTCGAATGCGCGTTGGCGGTTCCCAGCGGACGTTTAACAATCTGTGGGATGATGCCAACGCCGTACCTCTGCACTGACAGCGACAGACGCGCAGGTGCTCTGACCGTATTTCCCCTGATCAAGGTTGTCTCGAAATTGCCGTTATGCTGGAAGAATCACCTCGATTCTGGCGTATGGCGGCAGCTGCGAGGCGAAGCGCGTTGGCGATCGTTTTTTTTCGATCGAGATGAGGCACTTATTTGTGTTTTTGCGATCGGAGCTTACAAGCCGGTTTAAGGAGCGCGTATAAGTGCTTCAAATTGCTAATTTTTCGTTGTTTTACTACACTTGCGGAAACCCTCTCGCCGCTCCCTACCGAACACCCATGAAAACCGACATGTTTTCGTCGCTAAAAGTGATCCACGGCGCGGCCCGCAGCACCGCTCTGTCGGTGGCCGCCTCCATGGTCATCGCAGCGGCGTTCGCCACGCCCGTGAGCGCTTTTGCCGCCACGCCCGCTGCAACTGCAAAAACCTCCAAACACGCGAAAGCGGCCAAAAAGCCGGCCGCCGCCCCTGCCAAGGTGTCGAAGGCGTCGAAAGCTGCGTCTGCAAAGACCGTAGCCGCTAACGACGACGCGCCTCGCGCGGGCGTCAAGCGCAAGCGCGTAACGTACACGTCGAATGGCCGTCACCACTCCGTGGTGCGCCGTGTGGCGTACGAGCCGCGTCCGCCGAGCGTCGGCCAGGCTTTCGGCCTGCACGAAACGCCGGACGCGCTCATGCTGCGCTCCAGCGTCGCCTACGTGATCGATCAGAACTCCGGCGAACCGCTTTTCGACAAGAATTCACGCGCCGTGGTGCCGATCGCGTCGATCACCAAGCTGATGACCGCGATGGTGGTGCTCGATTCGAAAGAGCCGATGACCGACCAGATCGAAGTCACTGACGAAGACCGCGATTACGAAAAGAACACCGGCTCGCGTCTGTCGGTGGGCTCGGTGCTCTCGCGTGAAGACATGCTGCATATCGCTCTGATGGCGTCGGAAAATCGCGCGGCCGCAGCGCTGTCGCGTTATTTCCCGGGCGGCCGTCCGGCGTTCCTCGCGGCCATGAACGCGAAGGCAAGGCAGCTTGGCATGACCGACACGCACTTTGAAAACCCCACGGGTTTGACGAGCCAGAACGTCTCCAGCGCGCGCGACCTCGTGAAGATGGTCAATGCGGCGTATCAGTATCCGCTGATCCGCAGGTTCTCGACCGATCACAGCTACGAGGTGTACACCGGCAAGCGCTCGCTGGCGTACAACAGCACGAATGCGCTAGTGCGTAACCCGACGTGGGACATCGGTCTGCAAAAGACCGGCTTCATCAACGAAGCGGGTGAGTGTCTCGTGATGCAGGCGACCATTCATGGTCGCCCGATGATCATGGTGCTGCTCGACTCGTCGGGAAAATACTCGCGGTTCGCGGACGCAACGCGTCTGCGCACGTGGCTGGATAATGGTGGCGACCAGCCGCGCATTACCAGCGCGGACGCCGGCGGTTCGGGTACCTGAAGCGGTTCGTCGGTGGCCGGTTCGCGGAATCGGCCTGCATAAAAAACGCCTCGCAATGCGGGGCGTTTTTTTGTGCGCGAACGCCGGACGCCGGCTTACGCGTGATGGCTAGGCGAATGGTCTTGCGTGGGTTGCGGCCGGTAGCCGAGCGACTCGGAGATCATCAGCGCGGTCTGACTGACCTGGCCGAGCCAGGAATCCTGCAGACGGTCCGCCGGCGCCGACAACGACAGGCCGGCGACCAGCTTGCCGGTGTCGTCGTAAATGCCGGCAGCGATGCAGCGCACGCCGAGTTCCAGTTCTTCGTTGTCGCGCGCGCAGGCTTGCTGGCGCACATGAGACAGTTCGCGCTCCAGTTTGGCCAGGTCGGTGATGCTGTTCTGCGTGTGGCCTGACAAGCCAGTGCGCGTGGCGTAGGCCCGTACGCGGGTGGATTCGTCCGCGGCGAGAAACAGCTTGCCGACGGAAGTCAGATGCAACGGCGCCCGCCCGCCGATGGCGCGCACCACCTGCATGCCGGAACGCTCGGAATAAGCGCGTTCGATATAGACGATCTCGTCGCCCTGCCGGACCGACAGGTTCACCGTCTGGCCGGTCTGACGATGCAGTTCACGCATTGGCGTGAGCGCCGCGTCGCGTACCGACAGGCGGGCTTTCACCAGATTGCCGAGTTCGAGCAGGCGCATGCCGAGGCGGTAAGTGCCGGGGTCCGACCGGTCCACCAGCCGGCACATAACCATGTCGTTCAGGATGCGGTGCGCGGTGGAAGGGTGCAGCTCGGTGCGGATGGCGAGTTCTTTCAGGCTGACCGGGTCGCTATGCGCAGCCAGTGCATCGAGCAGGCGCATCATGCGTTCGATCACCTGGATCGAAGTTTTGGGATCCGGGTTCGTATCGCTCATGGGAGGAATCGGTTGACGCGTCAAACAGCGGAAATTGATTGTATCCCGTATTGTGAAAAAAAAGAAAGCGGTTGGAGGCGCTATTCCAATTTAACTTGACGTATGTCCTATGCCCTCCGGCCGTTGGTATTGTGCGCCAAACAGCGGATAATCAGGGACGTTTTCCCGAAGGAGGGCTCATGCGAGTCGGATTGTTCGTTACCTGCCTGATCGACCTGATGCGTCCCGAGATCGGGTTTTCGGTCATCAAGCTGATCGAAGCCGCCGGTTTCGAAGTGGTGGTGCCACCCGCCCAAACCTGTTGCGGGCAGCCCGCGTACAACTCGGGCGAACGGCGCATTGCGCGCGATCTGGCCGAGAAGACCCTGCGCGAGTTCGAACAGTTCGATTACGTCGTGGTGCCGTCCGGTTCGTGCGGCGGTATGATCCGCGCGCATTACGGCGATCTTTTTGCCGACGACCCGGAACTGATGAACCGCTTCGGCCGGCTGCGCGCCAAGGTATTCGAACTGACCGATTTCCTCGTCAACGTGGCCAGGGTGCAGTTGCAGCCGGGCGAGTTCGCGGGCCAGGTGACGTATCACGATTCCTGCTCCGGATTGCGTGAGCTCGGCGTGAAAGCGCAGCCGCGCGCCTTGCTGGCACAGATCGGCGTGACGGTGAACGAGATGAAGGATTGCGAGCATTGCTGCGGCTTCGGCGGCACGTTCGCGCTCAAGTACGGCGATATCTCCACGGCGATCGTCGACGAAAAATGCGCGAATATCGGTGCGAGCGGCACCGGCACGGTGGTGCTCGGGGATCTCGGCTGCATGCTCAATATCGAAGGCCGCTTGCGGCGTACCGGCGACGCGACCACGCGGGTGCTGCACATCGCACAGGTGTTGGCCGGCGACGTGTAACGCGGCTTGCCGCACCCCCGCCGTGTTCAGATACGCACGCTTCATGCGTGCTCTTTCCGATTACGCCGATCCTGCCGGCTCCGCCGATTTACGCCGATTTACGCATAAGGCCGCCATGCAAGTCCAATCCATGCAATTCAAGGCACGCGCTGGTCAGAAGCTCGCCGACCAGCGGCTGCAGCAGAACCTGACCAAGCTGTCGACCAAATTCGTCACGGCCCGTGCTACGGCCATGACCGAGATCGACTTTCCGGCCACGCGCGCCGCGCTGAAGGAGCGCCGCAATCGCGCGCTGGACAATCTCGACGTGTGGCTGGAAACCTTCGAGCGCGAGGCTGCTCGGCGCGGCGTGACCGTCCTGTTCGCCGAGACGACCCAGGAGGCTGCGCGGCTCATCGGCGACATTGCGCGCCGGCACGAGGTGAAGAAGGTGATCAAGACCAAGTCGATGGTCACCGAAGAAATGCGCCTGAACGAAGTGCTCGGGCAAATGGGCGTGCAATCCATCGAAACGGATCTGGGTGAGTACATCCTCCAGATCAACGGCAACGAGCCGCCGAGCCACATCATCGCGCCGGTCGTCCACAAAGATAAGGACGAGATCGCGGATCTTTTCGCGAAGACTCACAACCGGCCGCGCCTGACCGAAATCACCGACATGACACGCGAAGCGCGCGAGATGCTGCGTCCGCATTTCATGACGGCGGACATGGGGGTGACGGGCGGCAACTTCGTGGTGGCGGAAACCGGCTCGGTCGTGCTGGTCACGAACGAGGGCAACGAAGGCATGTGCACCGTCATGCCACGCGTGCATGTGGCCGTGACGGGTATCGAGAAAGTGTTGCCCACGCTCGAAGATCTGGCCACGGCAATGCGTCTGCTGCCGCGCTCGGCGACCGGGCAGGCCACCGCGAACTACTTTTCCGTGTTGACCGGGCCGCGCGGCGAGGGCGATCAGGACGGTCCCGAACACATGTACGTGGTGCTCGTCGACGGCGGGCGCACGGGGTTGATAGGCGGCGATTTCCAGGAAATGTTGAGGTGCATCCGTTGCGGCGCGTGCATGAACCATTGCCCGGTGTATCAGAAGGTGGGCGGCCACGCATACGGCTGGGTGTATCCCGGCCCGATGGGTTCGGTGTTGACGCCGAGCTATGTCGGTATCGACAAGGCGCTGGATTTGCCGCAAGCCGCGACCTTGTGCGGCGAGTGCAACAGCGTGTGCCCGGTGGGGATTCCCTTATCGGATCTGTTGCGCAAGCTGCGGGAGAAACAGGTGGAGCGGCGCCTGCGGCCCTGGAAAGAGCGCGCGGGGCTCGCCGTGTGGGGTTTCCTGGCGCTGCATCCCGACGCTTACGCGCTTTTCACCAAGCTGGCGGTGCGCGTGCTGGAGCGCATGGGCGGAAGGAACCGGTCAATCGCCCGGCTGCCGCTAGGCGGCGCCGGTTGGACCAATACGCGGGAGATGCCCGCTCCGGTCGGACGGACGTTCAGGGAGTTGTACGCCGCGCAGCGCAGCCATATTGGCTGAGCAGGTTTTGCTGAGGGGGCGTGCGGTCGTATCTCACCGATTGGTGGTATTGGGCGCGAGCCGTAGATCGCAGCATCGCGGTGGCTGGGTCGCGCTTCCACAGGGGTTCCCAAGCCTACTCATACAGAGCAGCCTGGAAGCGGCCTAACGTCGCCGGGCTTGCCGTTGCGCAATTACATCGCGAACGTGGGGCCTGGTGTCCGTCCGCTGCGCCCGGCGCTCTGTCGTCAGTGATCCGTCATCTGGCCGGACTGGCGGCCCGGCACTCCGCGTACGGGCGCAGCATTGTTGCCGTTGCCACGACCGCCACCGTTGCCAGCCTGTTGCGGCGGCGGAGGTGGGGACGCGTTGGCGGCCCCCGGTCGAGGCGCATTTGATCCGCTGGGGCCCCGCGGGCCGCCCACTGCGCCTTGGGGCGGCGGTCCGCCGTGCGACCCACCGCCGCCACCCGGCTGACCGTGCCAGCCGCCGTTATCGCCGTGGTTGCCGTTGTTTCCATAGTTGCCATTGTTCGGCCTCCCACGGTCGGGATAGTCCCCATAGCCGGGTCCGCGTCCGTAATAGCGGCCCGGCCCGTCGTTGTAGTAGCCCGGCCCGGAGTAATTGCCATAACCCATATAGATGTTGGTTTGCGGCACGACCGGCACGCCGGTGGCGTAGCCGTCGTAACCGTCATAGCCGCTATATCCGCCGTTGGCATTGCCGTACATCGGCGTACCGTCCGGGTAGACCGCACAGCCGCCCAGCAGGGCGGCAAGGGTGACGCAGGCGATTGGTGCAAAGCGTTTCATGTGATGGACCAGTGCGAGGGCTTATATCAATAAGACCGCTATTATCGCCATCCGTCGCAGCGGCTTTGTGTGCGTTTGTAAGGATTTCTTTTTTATGCCACGAACCACGCTAACGGCGCGCGCTGCAACAACAGCCGATTGACTGTTCCATTGAGAGCAACGATCTGTCTCGCTGCGTTGGGTTTTTCCCGATTGCGTATTCCTATAGGATTTCGATTGGGCATAGTGGAATACAAACCCATGCGCCCGCAATCGGAAGAAACGACATCATGAAAAAGGCAATATCGGCGTACTGGCCGCTCGCCATCGTTGTGCCGCTGGCTGTGGCTGCCTGTCTACATATACTCAGCGACGCTGCCTCGCACGCGTCGCAAACCCCGCTCGCCGCTGGCCAGTTGACGGCTGAGCTTGCGCGCGCCGTCTCGTACGGCATGGTCGACGCCGCCTCGACGCGGCCGGCAAAACCCATGCGCGCCGCCGCCGCGGTGCCGCTCGCGGAAGCGTCGTAAGCACGAAGGCTAGCGCGACCGGTTTGGCGAGCATGGCCGTCGCCGTGCCGAAGGTGACCACCGCGAGCCGGCGTCCGGCGAGATTTCGGTGAGCTTTGTATAATCTCGGCACCTATCTTGATAAACATCGGCCGACGCGCCTCGCGCGCCTGAAAAAACCCCTGATGAAAACCGTGTCCATCTGCTTTGTCTGCCTCGGCAACATCTGCCGTTCACCGACGGCGGAAGGTGTGATGCGCCGTCTGGTGGTCGAAGCGAAGCTCGCGGAGCACATCCTGATCGATTCCGCCGGCACAGGCGACTGGCACATCGGCCAACCGCCGGACGAGCGCGCGCAACATGCGGCTGGCCAGCGAGGGTACGAACTCGCGGCCTTGCGCGGCCGCCAGATCGCGGCGGTGGATTTCGAGCGTTTCGATCTACTGATCGCGATGGATGACAAAAACGTCGTCGCGTTGCGCCAGGTCTGCGCACCGGACCAACGCGACAAGATTCGTCTGCTGATGGAATTTGTCCCCGAAGCGGACGCCCGCTGGGGCGGCGCCCGTGAAGTCGTCGATCCGTATTTCGGTGGCGCGGAAGGTTTCGAGCAGGTGCTGGACCAGTGTGAGGCGGCCTGCCGCGGCCTGATCGCGGCGTTGCGCCCCCACTTGCAGGCGTAGGGTTTGACCAGGGTTCGACGATAGTGCGCAGCCCCATCCAACAATTAAGCAAATGACCCAAATCGCAATAGGGATACTTGACTAAATCGGTCATGTATTTATACTTGACAAAACTTGTCGAGAATTGCGGTTCCCACACATATGAGACTCACCACGAAAGGCCGTTTCGCCGTCACGGCGATGATTGACCTGGCACTGCGCCAGGAGCAGGGCCCGGTGACGCTTGCGGGTATCAGCCAGCGCCAGCACATCTCCCTGTCGTACCTCGAGCAGCTGTTTGGCAAGCTGCGTCGTCACGAGATCGTCGAGTCCGTGCGCGGACCGGGCGGCGGCTACAATCTGGCCCGCCGCGCTGAAGACGTGACCGTGGCCGACATCATCATCGCGGTCGACGAGCCGCTCGACGCCACCCAGTGCGGCGGCAAGGGCTCGTGCGAGGGCACCAAACAGCACGACGGCCACTGCATGACGCACGAACTGTGGTCCACGCTGAACCAGAAAATGGTCGAGTACCTCGATTCGGTCTCCCTGAAGGATCTGGTCGATCAGCAGCGTTCGCGCGAAGGGTCGCCGGCTGTGTTGCGCGACAGGCGCAACGAGGCGCCGGCGGTCGAACCCGTCCGCGTGGCGCCGAAAGGGCCCAATTCCGTTTTCAACATGGCCGGTTCCTAGGCATGGTGCAAAGCAGCACCGCAGCCTGATCAGGAACCCAGAAGCCAGAGCACATGACGTCCCCGGAGCAATTGATGAATAACGACACTCTCCATCTGCCCATCTACATGGACTACAGCGCGACGACGCCGATCGATCCGCGCGTGGTGGACAAGATGATTCCGTACCTGCGTGAGCAGTTCGGCAACCCCGCATCGCGCAGCCACTCGTATGGCTGGGACGCGGAGCGCGCGGTCGAAGAAGCGCGTGAGAATGTCGCCGCGCTGGTCAACGCAGACCCGCGCGAAATCATCTGGACCTCGGGTGCAACGGAGTCGGACAACCTTGCGCTCAAGGGTGCCGCGCACTTCTACAAGAGCAAGGGTAAGCACATCGTCACGGTGAAGACCGAGCACAAGGCCGTGCTCGACACCTGCCGCGAACTCGAGCGCGAAGGCTTCGAAGTCACGTATCTGGACGTCAAGGACGACGGCCTGCTCGACCTCGAAAAGTTCAAGGCCGCGCTGCGTCCGGACACGATTCTGGTGTCGGTCATGTCGGTGAACAACGAGATCGGCGTGATCCAGGACATCGAGGCGATCGGCGAGATCACCCGTGAAAAGGGCATCATTTTCCATGTCGACGCGGCGCAAGCCACCGGCAAGATCGCGATCGACCTGCAAAAGCTGAAGGTCGACCTGATGTCGTTCTCGGCGCACAAGACCTACGGTCCGAAGGGCATCGGCGCGCTGTACGTGCGCCGCAAGCCGCGTATCCGTATCGAAGCGCAGATGCACGGCGGCGGTCACGAGCGCGGCATGCGTTCGGGCACGCTGGCCACGCACCAGATCGTCGGCATGGGTGAGGCGTTCCGTATCGCGCGTGAAGAAATGGCGACGGAAAACGAACGTATCCGTATGCTGCGCGACCGTCTGCTGCGCGGCCTGTCGGAAATGGAAGAAGTGTATGTGAACGGCGACATGGAAAAGCGTGTGCCGCACAACCTGAACATCAGCTTCAATTTCGTGGAAGGCGAATCGCTGATCATGGCGGTGAAGGACGTGGCGGTGTCGTCGGGCTCGGCCTGTACGTCGGCTTCGCTGGAACCGTCGTACGTGCTGCGGGCGTTGGGCCGTAACGACGAACTGGCGCACAGCTCGATCCGCTTCACGGTGGGCCGCTTCACGACCGAGCAGGATGTCGATTACGTGATCAACCTGCTGAAGACCAAGATTTCGAAGCTGCGCGACTTGTCGCCGCTGTGGGAAATGCACAAGGACGGGATCGATATTTCGACCATCCAGTGGGCAGCGCACTGACGCGCCGTCTGGACGAAGTCGAATTCATCGAATTGCAAATTGCAGATTGAAACGGATCAAGGAGTTTAATCATGGCTTATAGCGACAAGGTTCTGGACCACTACGAAAACCCACGCAACGTCGGTTCCTTCGCGAAAGACGACGATGCGGTCGGCACCGGCATGGTCGGCGCGCCGGCATGCGGCGACGTGATGAAGCTGCAGATCCGCGTGGGCGCGGACGGCATCATCGAAGACGCGAAGTTCAAGACGTATGGCTGCGGCTCGGCGATTGCATCGAGCTCGCTCGTCACCGAATGGGTGAAGGGCAAGACGCTCGATCAGGCCATGTCGATCAAGAACACGCAGATCGCCGAAGAACTGGCACTGCCGCCGGTGAAGATCCACTGCTCGATCCTCGCGGAAGACGCGATCAAGGCAGCGGTCGCCGACTACAAGCAACGCCACGGCGAAGCCGTCGTTGCAGACGAAAAGCAGCACGCCTGATCGAGCGGCGGGTTGCAACGCGGTTTCAGGTGAATCGAAGCGGACGGCGCGAATTCAGACCAGCCGTCCGGCACGAGCGATATTTGATGCAGGCAGGGTAGCAGCGCGTGAGCAGGCGGACGAACGGCCGGCACGCCCTGCGCAATGAGAAACGCTATGGCAATTACGTTGACCGAAAAGGCAGCACAGCACGTCCAGAAGTATCTGAACCGTCGCGGTAAAGGCGTCGGCCTGCGCGTCGGCGTGCGCACCACCGGTTGCTCCGGCTTGGCCTACAAGCTCGAGTACGTGGATGAACTCGCGCCCGAAGACGAAGTCTTCGAATGCAACGGCGTGAAGATCATTGTCGACCCGAAGAGCCTCGCCTATATCGACGGCACCGAACTCGACTTTGCGCGTGAAGGGTTGAACGAAGGCTTCAAGTTCAACAACCCGAACGTGAAGGACGAATGCGGTTGCGGCGAATCGTTCCGCGTATAGATCGGGATATTTCCGCGTGCAGCGGATCAAAGGCGGCGCGGGCCGCCTTTTTAGTTTGATCCGCGCATTCGCCTATGCCGCTGTGCTCCGCTTCGTCGAGCCGCGTTTTTAGACTGCACTCCGGTGCGCTTTCCTGAACGGACTTTTTCTATCCGATGGCCTCGCTGAACGACAGCCACTTCGACCTGTTCGACCTGCCGGCGCAATTCGCGCTCGACGCTTCGGCGCTCGATCACGCGTACCGCACGGTCCAGGCGCAAGTGCATCCGGACCGCTTTGCGGCGGCCGGCGACGCGCAAAAGCGCATTGCGATGCAATGGGCGACGCGCACGAACGAGGCGTATCAGACACTGCGCGATCCGTTGAAGCGCGCCACTTATCTGCTGCATCTGCGCGGCATCGACGTCGGCGCGGAGAACAATACGGCGATGGAGCCGGCGTTCCTGATGCAGCAGATGGAATGGCGTGAAAGCATCGAAGACGCGGCCGCGGCCAAAAACGTCGACGCGCTCGACGCCTTGCTCACCGAACTGCGCGACGAAGAGCGCATGCGTTTCGACAAGCTCGGCGCCTTGCTCGACAGCGGCGCGAACCAGGCGGCGGGCGAGGCGGTGCGGCAGTTGATGTTCATCGAGCGGGTGGCGTCGGAAATCGGCACGCAGATCGAGCGGCTCGAAAACTAGCGAACCCGAGCGCGCTGTGCGCCCGCTGTGCATCGTAAATCGCCGGCATCAGCGCGGCGATGGCGACCAGAAGCGAACCGAAGCGCCGTAGCATTACATCCAGCAACGCGAAAATTCAGGACGGGGCCGAGCGGCTCCGAGAAGATCCAGATGGCCCTACTGCAAATCTCCGAACCCGGCATGGCGCCGGCGCCCCACCAGCGGCGTCTGGCGGTCGGCATCGATCTCGGCACCACCAATTCCCTCGTCGCAGCCGTACGCAGCGGCGTGCCCGACGTGCTGCCCGACGAAGAGGGCCATGCGCTGCTGCCGTCGGTGGTGCGCTACCTCGAAAAGGGTGGCCGCCGTATCGGCCGCACGGCCAAGGCCGAGGCGGCGAGCGATCCGCGCAACACGATCGTCTCGGTCAAGCGCTTCATGGGCCGTGGCAAGGCGGAAGTGGAGGGCGCCGAAAACGCGCCGTACGATTTTATCGATGCACCCGGCATGGTGCAGATCCGTACCGTCGACGGCGTGAAGAGCCCGGTCGAAGTGTCGGCCGAAATTCTCGCCACGCTGCGCCAGCGCGCGGAAGACACGCTCGGCGACGAACTCGTCGGCGCGGTCATCACGGTGCCGGCTTACTTCGACGAAGCCCAGCGCCAGGCCACCAAAGACGCCGCGCGTCTGGCGGGTCTGAATGTGCTGCGCCTGCTGAACGAACCGACCGCGGCCGCGATTGCGTATGGCCTCGATAACGGTTCCGAGGGTCTGTACGCCGTGTACGACCTGGGCGGCGGCACCTTCGACCTGTCGATTCTCAAGCTCACCAAAGGCGTATTCGAAGTGCTCGCAGCCGGCGGCGATTCCGCGCTCGGCGGCGACGACTTCGATCACGCGTTATATCGCCACGTGCTGGAGCAGGTGGGCATTGCACCGCAAACGCTCGCACCGGAAGACGTGCGCCTGCTGCTGGACAGCGTGCGCGTGGCCAAGGAGGCGTTGTCGGATGCGCCGAGTGCAAGGCTGCAGACCACGCTCTCGAACGGCACTGAGATCGATCTGACAATCGGTGAGGCCACTTTCGAGGCCATCACACAAGCGCTGGTTCAGCGCACGCTCGGCCCCACGAAAAAGGCGCTGCGCGACGCCAAGGTCACGACAAAGGAAATCAAGGGCGTGGTATTGGTGGGCGGCGCGACGCGCATGCCGGTGATTCGCCGCGCGGTCGAATCGTTCTTCGGCCAGCCGCCGCTGATCAATCTCGATCCTGATCAGGTGGTCGCGCTCGGCGCGGCGATCCAGGCCGATCTGCTCGCGGGCAATCGCGGCGCGGACGGCGACGACTGGCTGCTGCTCGACGTGATCCCGCTGTCGCTCGGCGTCGAGACGATGGGCGGTCTGACCGAGAAGATCATCCCGCGCAATTCGACGATTCCGGTCGCGCGCGCGCAGGATTTCACCACCTTCAAGGACGGCCAGACGGCGATGGCGATCCACGTCGTGCAGGGCGAGCGCGAGCTCGTCAGCGACTGCCGCTCGCTCGCGCGTTTCGAGCTGCGCGGCATTCCGCCGATGGCTGCCGGCGCGGCGCGTATCCGCGTGACCTACCAGGTAGATGCGGACGGGCTGCTGTCCGTGTTTGCGCGCGAGCAGGGCTCGGGGGTGGAAGCGTCGGTGGTGGTCAAGCCGTCCTACGGCCTCGCCGACGACGACATCGCCAGAATGCTCGAAGACAGTTTCTCGACCGCTGAAATCGACATGCGGGCGCGCGCGCTGCGCGAAGCGCAAGTCGAAGCACAGCGTCTCGTGGAAGCCACCGACGCCGCGCTCGCCGCCGACGCCGAACTGCTCGACGACAGCGAGCGCGCCGAGCTCGACAAGCTGCTCGATGCATTGCGCAACGTCGCGCAAAGCGACGACGTCGATGCGATCGAAGCCGCTACCAAAACTGTCGCCGAAGGCACCGACGAATTCGCCGCCCGTCGCATGAACAAGGGCATTCGCCGTGCGCTCGCCGGCCGCAAGCTCGACGAGATCTGAGCGTTGCGGCAGCGGCCGGCGGGCCGCCTCGTGCCGCCGCCGAAGAAACCGAACCGCGCCGCGTGGACTTAAAAAGTCCTCGCGGCGCCAGTAAAATGGTACGGAGCCTGTTTGCGGCCGCCGTGCCACCGACCCAAACGGAAAATGTATGCCTCAAATCGTTGTGCTGCCTCACGTCGAACTGTGCCCGGAAGGCGCGGTGATCGATGCCGTGCCCGGCAAGAGCATCTGCGACAGCCTGCTCGAACACGGCATTGAAATCGAGCACGCGTGCGAGAAGTCCTGCGCGTGCACGACCTGTCACGTGATCGTGCGTGAGGGTTTCGCCGCCTTGACGCCATCCGAGGAAGACGAGGACGATCTGTTGGACAAGGCGTGGGGCCTCGAACCCACCTCGCGCCTGTCATGCCAGGCCTTGGTGCCGGCCGAGCAGGATCTGGTTGTCGAAATCCCTCGCTACTCGATCAATCACGCGAAGGAAAACCACTAACAGGAGGATGCAGCCATGAAGTGGACCGATACGCAAGACATCGCGATGGCCCTGACTGACAAGCACCAGGACATCGATCCGCAACAGGTGCGTTTCACCGACTTGCACCGTTGGGTGACCGAACTGGAAGGATTCGACGACGATCCTAACCGGTCGAACGAAAAGATCCTCGAGGCGATTCAGGCTGCATGGATTGAAGACGCGGATTATTGAGCGTCTCTGAGGCTTCGACGCCGGTCAGCGGTTTGCGTGCGCTGCTGGGGTTGCGACAAAGAAAAAGGCGACTCGAATTGAGGTCGCCTTTTTCTTTACGCCGGCTGGAAACGCCGTTTGCCGGTGCCTACACCTGCTCTCAGCTTGCCACGAGCGTGCCGTTCTCCACACGCACGCGCTGACCTTGCTGGAACGGCGGCGCTTCATGGTAAGTGAAGTAACGCATCTTGCCGTTCTCCATCCGCACGCGCACCGAGTACGACGTCGTGCTGCGAATATGTTTTTCGACCGAGTTGCCGGCAAGGCCGCCGCCGAGCGCGCCGAGAATGGTCATCGCGGTGCGGCCGCCGCCGCTGCCGAACTGGTTGCCGACCACACCGCCGGCCACCGCGCCGCCGACCGCGCCGATACCCGTGCCATGACCTTCCTGGCGTACCGCCGAGATGGCTTCGACCGTGCCGCACGTCGAGCAGTAGGCGGGTCGTGCGGGCTGTTGCTGGGCGTAGTCAGGAGCCGGCTGCGGGGCTGGCTGCGCCTGTTGTTGCTGCGCGTATTGCTGTTGCGCGGGCGCCGGAGTGGGTGCGGGTGCCGGTTGCGGCTGTTGCGCGGCCTGCTGCTGGGCGGCCTGCTGCGCGCTCAGGTTGGCCGGTGCCGCTGAATCGACCACGCCCGGCTGCGTGCCTTGTGTGGCCACTTGCGCCGCTTGCGTCTGATCGCTTTGCGCGCCGTTGCTGGATGCCTTCGGAAACAGGCCCGTTACGGCCGCCGTGGCGACCAGGCTCGCGATGATCACTGCACCGGCGGCGGTTGCGACGAGCGGGTGAAGCCGGCGTGGTTGCGCGGGCTGTGGAGATTGCGTGGTGGGTTGCGTGTTTGGATTGTCCATTTTTGGCCTCCGTCTTTAGCAGAGTCGACTTTTAATAGACAAAGTGTCTGGCAAATCGATCCTGCAAGGGTTTCAATTTGTAACGATATCCGGGCAATCATCATGCAGGCGCCGCGTCCAAGGCAAGTGCCTGCATAGTGCGCCGCACGTCCGAATCCTCGCGCAGTATGCACTTTTTACCGATAGTTACAAACCGTCAGCGCCAGATGACTTTTTGCGCGATACCACGAAAAACGCCCGGCACGAACCGGGCGTTTTGCTTGTGTTGTACCGCGCTGCGATCAGTCTTCGCGGCGCAGATGCGGGAACAGAATCACGTCGCGAATGCTCGGACTATCGGTCAGCAACATGACCAAACGGTCGATGCCGATACCGCAACCGCCGGCCGGCGGCATGCCGTATTCGAGCGCGCGAATGTAGTCCGCGTCGTAGAACATGGCTTCTTCGTCGCCGGCATCTTTCTGGTCGACCTGCTTCCTGAAGCGGGCAGCCTGGTCTTCCGGATCGTTCAGCTCCGAGAAGCCGTTGGCGATTTCACGGCCGGTGATGAACAGTTCGAAACGCTCCGTGATGCCGTCGACCTTGTCCGACGCGCGCGCGAGCGGCGACACCTCGATCGGATAGTCGATGATGTAGGTCGGCTCCCACAATTGCGACTCGGCGGTTTCCTCGAACAGCGCCAATTGCAGCGCACCGACGCCCGCGTTCAGGAACTGCGGCTGCGATGCATCCACGCCGAACTTCTTCAGTTCGGTGCGCAGGAAAGCGCTGTCTGCGAGTTGCTCGTTCGTGTATTGCGGTGCGTACTTCTGGATCGCCTGCGTGATCGTGAGGCGATGGAACGGCTTGGCCAGATCCAGTTCGCGGCCTTGATACGTGATGGTGGCCGTGCCCAGCGCGTCGATTGCGGCCTGGCGGATCAACTGTTCGGTGAAATCCATCAGCCACTTGTAGTCGGTGTACGCCGCGTAGAACTCGATCATCGTGAATTCCGGATTGTGGCGCACGGACACGCCCTCATTGCGGAAGTTACGGTTGATCTCGAACACGCGCTCAAAGCCACCGACCACCAGACGCTTCAGATACAGCTCCGGCGCGATGCGCAGGAACATCTGCATGTCGAGCGCGTTGTGGTGCGTGGTGAACGGCTTGGCCGCCGCACCGCCCGGGATCGGGTGCAGCATGGGCGTTTCGACTTCCATGAAGTCGGCGTCCGCCATGAACTTGCGGATCGACGAAATCGCCCTGGTGCGCGCGACGAAGGTCTTGCGCGTTTCCGGCGTGACGATCAGATCGACATAGCGCTGGCGATACTTCATTTCCTGGTCGGACAGGCCGTGGAATTTGTCCGGCAGCGGCCGCAGCGACTTCGACAGCAGGCGCAGTTCGGTGCAGCGCACCGAGAGCTCGCCCTTGTTGGTGCGGAACAGCACGCCGCGCGCCGCGACGATGTCGCCCATGTCCCACTTCTTGAAGGCGTCGTACGTTTCCTGACCGACGTCGGCCGGCGTGATGAAGAACTGGATCTGACCCGAGCCGTCGCGCACGGTCGCAAAGCTCGCCTTGCCCATGACGCGCTTGAGCATCATGCGGCCGGCAATCGCGACTTCGAGCGGATTCGCTTCGAGCGCTTCCTTGTCGGAGTGCTCGTATTGCGCTTGCAGATCTTCGGCGTGATGCGTGGGGCGGAAATCGTTCGGATAGGCAACGCCGTGCTCACGCAGTTCGCGCAGCTTTTCGCGGCGCTCGGCAATGATCTTGTTGTCGTCCACCTCGGGCACGGCGTTCGGCTGGGCCGCACTAGGCTGGGTCGGTTCGGTCATGATGATTTGGTATTCGGTGGCCCGCACGGGAGTGGCTCGCATGCGGGTGGCCAGTCAGTAAAAACCTCAGGCGGTGTAAAGAAACAGCGAACAAAAACGAAGAAGCAGCGAAGATACGGCGCGGCGTTGCAAGGGCAGGCCGCGCCGGTTGCGCTTAGACGCCCTGTTTCAGGCTGGCGCTGATGAACGGATCGAGGTCGCCGTCGAGCACGCTCTTGGTATTGCTGATTTCGACATTGGTGCGCAGATCCTTGATACGGCTGTTGTCCAGCACGTACGAGCGGATCTGATGACCCCAGCCCACATCGGTCTTGCCGGCTTCCAGCTTGTCCTGCTCTTCCTGACGCTTGCGGATTTCCGCTTCGTACAGGCGCGATTTCAGCATGGCCATCGCTTCGGCGCGGTTGCGGTGCTGCGAACGGTCGTTCTGGCACTGCACGACGATGCCCGACGGCATGTGCGTGATACGCACGGCCGAATCGGTCTTGTTGATGTGCTGACCGCCCGCGCCGGACGCGCGGTACGTGTCGATCCGCAGATCGGCCGGATTGATGTCCACTTCGATCGAATCGTCGATTTCCGGGTACACGAACACCGAGGAGAACGACGTGTGACGACCGCCCGACGAGTCGAACGGCGACTTGCGCACGAGGCGGTGCACGCCGGTTTCGGTGCGCAGAAAGCCGTACGCGTATTCGCCTTCGATCTTGATCGTGGCGTTCTTGATGCCCGCGACGTCGCCGTCGGTCTGTTCGAGCACTTCGGTCTTGAAGCCCTTGCGCTCGCAGTAGCGCAGGTATTGGCGCAGCAGCATGGCCGCCCAGTCGCACGCCTCGGTGCCGCCGGCGCCGGCCTGGATGTCCAGGAAGGCATTGTTCGGATCCGCCGGGTTCGAGAACATGCGGCGGAATTCCATGTCGGCGACACGTTGTTCGATGCCTTGCGCGTCGGATTCGCAGGCGAGGAGGGTTGCCTCGTCGCCTTCTTCGCGGGCCATGTCGAACAGATCCTGCGCGTCGCGCAGGTCGTTGTCGAGCGACGTGAGTTTGCCGACCGTGTCGTCGAGCAGCTTCTTTTCCCGGCCTAGTGCCTGAGCGTGCTTCGAGTCGTTCCAAACGTCCGGGTCTTCGAGTTCCCGGTTGACTTCGATTAGACGCAGTGCTTTGTCGTCGTAGTCAAAGATACCCCCGTAGCGAGTCCGCGCGAGTGCGCAGGTCCGCCAGTGAGGCTTCGATCGCGTTGAGACGTTCCGCTTCCATGTCGATCTTTTAGCTTCGTAAAAAGGGGAAATTATAGCCGATCGGCGCGGCGCGCCGGCGGCTCTTGAGCGATCCGGCGCGTGTTTGGGGTTGATTTTGCGGAGATTTCTGACGTTTCCGCTACGCCGGACCTTGCCGGGCTGAACGGCGTCAGTCCACCACTAGTCCACCACTTCAGCTAGCCGCGTGCTCAACGATCAGTTGCACGCGCGACACGCCGTTCCACGTGTCGCTCGCGAGGCGGTAGGCGACCGTGGTGCGGGCGGGCAGGGTGTCGGTGTGATTGAACCAGATCGCGTTGAAGCGCTGGCGGCCGCGCACGAGTTGCAGCTTCAGGTGTTTGTCCTTCACCAGCGCCTGCGAGACGATGTCGAATTCGCCCGAAAACACCGGCGCCGGAAAGCCTTGGCCCCACACGGCCGCGTCGAGCATTTCGACGAATTGCGGCGTGAAGTAGGCGTCTTCGAGTTCGCCGTCGGTTTCCACCGTGCGCGAGAGCGCTTCTTCGGACAGCCATTCGCGGCCGACCGCTTCGAACGCGGCGGTGAAGCGCGGCACGTCGGCGGCGGCGAGCGTGAGGCCCGCGGCCATTGCGTGGCCGCCGAACTTGACGATCAGGCCCGGCTCGCGCTTCGAGATCAGATCGAGCGCGTCGCGCAGATGGAAGCCCGCGATCGAGCGGCCCGAGCCTTTGACGGTCTGGCCGCTGTCGTCGGCGAGCGCGAAGGTGAACGAGGGCCGGTGGAATTTCTCTTTCAGCCGCCCCGCCACGATGCCGATCACGCCCTGATGCCAGTCGGGATTGAACAGCGTGATGGTGGTGGTGCCGTCGGGGTCGATCGCCGAGAGGTCGTCGAGCGCCTGCTGCTGCATGCCGGCTTCGATTTCGCGGCGTTCGCGGTTCATCGTGTCGAGTTGCTGCGCGAGATCCCACGCGCGGCCGATGTCGTCGGTAGTCAGGCATTCGATCCCGAGCGACATGTCCGACAGCCGGCCCGCCGCGTTCAGGCGCGGCCCGAGCGCGAAGCCGAGATCGAAGCCCGACGCGCTGCGGGCGTCGCGCGCGGCGGCGCGAAACAGCGCGGCGATGCCCGGCTGCATCTTGCCTTTGCGGATGCGCTGCAGACCCTGCGCGACCAGCACGCGGTTGTTGCCGTCGAGCTTGACCACGTCCGCGACCGTACCGAGCGCGACCAGATCGAGCAGGCCGTCGAGGCGCGGCTCGGGAAAGTTATCGTTGAACGCGCCACGGCGGCGCAATTCTGCGCGCAACGCGAGCAGCACGTAAAACATCACGCCGACGCCCGCGATGCATTTGCTCGGGAACGTGCAGCCCGGCTGGTTCGGATTGACGATCGCGCGGGCGGGCGGCAGTTCGTCGCCGGGCAGGTGGTGATCGGTAACCAGCACGTCGATGCCGAGCGCGTTGGCCGCTTGCACGCCGTCCACGCTGGCAATGCCGTTATCCACGGTGATCAGCAGATCCGGCTTGCCCGCCGCGTTGCGGGCGGCCAGCGCGACGATCTCCGGCGTCAGGCCATAGCCGTACTCGAAACGGTTCGGCACCAGATACTCGATCCGGCCGCCGAACATGCGCAGGCCACGCACGGCGACCGCGCAGGCGGTGGCGCCGTCGCAATCGTAGTCGGCGACCACCAGCATGCGGCGTTTGCTCTGGATTGCGTCGGCGAGCAGGGCGGCGGCGTCTTCGCAACCCTTGAGCGCGACGGGCGGCACGAGCCGCGCGAGGCCGGTTTCGATTTCGTCGGGCATGCACACGCCGCGCGCCGCGTAGAGGCGCGCGAGCACCGGATGCAGGCCGTGGCGGGTGAGGATTTCGGCGTCGACGGGGGACGCGGCGCGCGTAACGATTCGGGTCATACGGAAAGGCCGTGGATCATTCGTTGGGTCATTCAGTCATTCATTCGATGAAGAGCGAAGCGAGCACCCGCCGCCGCCAGAATTTGCGCAGGTCGCCGCGCGTGACCGAGAGCGTGACCGAGCCGGTGTCGCCGCACAAGGTGAGGCCGAGTTCGTCGAGCTGACCGGATTGCAGCGCGGCGAGCGCCGGTTCGAACCAGTCCGTCTGCAAGGCGGCGAAGGCGTCGTTCCAGCGCGCCCAGTCCTGCTCGATGTAGGGCGCGGAGAACGGATCGAGTTCGACCAGTGTGGTGCTCGTGCTGGTCTTGGGGTTGCCGTTGGCGTCACCCGGAAGCGACGACCGCGCGCTGAACGAGCCCGGTGGCGAGGCGACCGGCACGCCGGCGGTCATTGCGAGGCCGCGCGTTGCCGCCGCGTCGGAGAACACCCGTGCAAACGGACTGTGCACGGGCTGCGCCGCGCCTTGCGCGTGAAACCAGATCGAGTTGACGGCCGGCAGGCCGCGCGCCTCGCGCGCTTCATTGACCGGATGCTCGAACCACGCCATCTGTACTTCATTCTGCAGTTTCATCCAGGCGCGCGAACGCTCGCCGGAATGCGCCTCGTGCGGCAGCCAGATTTCGATGTTGCGCCCGCTTGCGCGCAACGGCGACGCGCCGGCCAGCGTGCCGAACCCTTCGCCTGACAGATACCAGCGCACCGGACGCGGCGCTTCGATGCGCACGCCGAGTTCTTCGATCAGCGGCCGCGCGACGGCGAGCAGCGCGCTGGCTTCTTGGTCGGACAGGTCGAGCGAGGCCGGATCGATCAGCACCAGATGGTCGTGCGCGATGCGCACATGCACCGGCTGCACGCAGGCCCATGTCGCGGTGCCGGGTTCGCCGCCGTCGGCGCGCAGCATGTACGGCGCGAGCGGCGCTTCGTCGGCGGCCGCGGCGCCGCTCGGCAGCGCGCCGAACTGGCGTGCCACCCAGCGCTCGTGTGGCAGCGTGCGCTGAAAGTCTTCGCCGATCACGCGCTCCACCAGCGTCGCGCGCGCGATCAGCCGGTCGAGGGCCGGGCTGCGGATGTCGTGAAGGGCGGTGGCAGCGTCCGCTGCGGCGGGCAGCGCGAAGGGCAGGAGAAGATGGAGGCGGTTGGCGGGCATGATGCTGCGCATTGTAGGGCAAAGAGTGCGAGTATTCCGTCCATCAGTTCCCGCTCGATGAACCGCGGCGGCGGGCCACCCGTTCGCCGCCTTCTGGAGCCCGGAGCAAAAGCCGCGCGCGGCGGCACCGCGCATAGGACGATGGAGACCGTCATGTCGCGTGAAATCAAAACCGAGCAGGAACTGCTGGCACTGGTCGTCAAGGCGCTCGATGCGAACCCGGCCACGGCCGGCTGGATTCCGACCGGCTTCCACGAGACCGTGGAGGACGAGAGCGGCTGCAACTGGGACATCACCCATCTGCACCGCGACCGCAAGGACGCCGACGTCCGCGACGCCGCCAACAGCGCCGCGGCGGGCATCATCAACGAGCTGCGCGAGCGGTACAACCTGCGGTAGATAAAGCCGTGCCGGGTTTCGCGCCGGACGCCCGGCGCGGCGCAGCGCGGCCTTGCCGGCGCGGCCGCCGCCTTTCCAATCCAGGCGAAGCGGTCAGCGTGGCTGCCGCCTTTCCATTCCGGCGCAGCAGTAGTCGGCATGGCCGTCGCCTTTCCACTCCGACGCCGCAGACGCCGCAGCCAGCCTGACCTGACTCGGCCGCCCTTCCTGTCTCGGGCGCGCCCACACCGCCTTTACGCGAGCGGGCGGCATTGTATGGCAAACTTCGCGCTTGATCGGCGCTGCCAGCGATTGTGGCAACGGCAAGAGCCGTCTGCCGGACCGCCGCGGAGCGGTATGGCGCGCGCATTGCTACGACGTGGCGCGTCGTACCGGAACCATCCGCTGCGCAACGACACCAATGATCACGACGCTCGGGCCGCACGGCAGGCGCTTCACGCCTTCGTGCGCGGCACAAAGCCGAAGACACGCAGAAAAGGATTCGCTTGAAATTTCCCTACGAATGGCAGATTGGCTGGCGCTACACCCGCGCCGGCAAACGCACGACCGGTAACGGCTTCATTTCCTTCATTGCGCTCGTGTCGATGTCGGGCATCGCGCTCGGCGTCGCGGCGCTGATCGTCGTGTTGTCCGTGATGAACGGTTTTCAGAAAGAGGTGCGTGACCGGATGCTGTCGGTGCTCGCGCACGTGGAGATCTTCTCGCCGACCGGATCGATGCCCAATTGGCAACTCACCGCCCAGGAAGCCCGCCAGAACAAGGAAGTGATCGGCGCGGCGCCGTATGTCGAAGCGCAGGCGCTGCTCACGCGCCAGGACGCGGTGAGCGGGGTGGCGCTGCGCGGCGTCGAGCCGTCGCTCGAGCCGCAGGTGTCCGATATCGGCAAGGAAATGAAAGGCGGCAGTCTGAACGCGCTGGTGCCGGGCGACTTCGGCATCGTGCTCGGCGCCGACCTCGCCACCAATCTCGGCGTAGCGGTCAACGACAAGATCACGCTGGTCGCCCCGGAAGGCACGATCACGCCCGCCGGCATGCTGCCCCGGCTGAAGCAGTTCACGGTGGTGGGCATCTTCGAGTCGGGGCATTACGAATACGACAGCACGCTCGCGCTGATCAACATCAAGGACGCGCAGGCGCTGTTCCGGCTGCCCGCGCCGACCGGCGTGCGGTTGCGCCTGACCGACATGCAGCGCGCGCCGGAGGTCGCGCATCAGCTCGCGCGCAGCCTGTCCGGCGATTTATACATTCGCGACTGGACCCAGCAGAACAAGACGTGGTTCTCGGCGGTCCAGATCGAAAAGCGCATGATGTTCATCATCCTCACGCTGATCATCGCGGTGGCGGCGTTCAATCTGGTGTCGTCGCTCGTCATGACGGTGACCAACAAGCAGGCCGATATCGCGATTCTGCGCACGCTCGGCGCGCAGCCCGGCTCGATCATGAAGATCTTCGTGGTGCAGGGCGTGACGATCGGCTTTATCGGCACGGCCACCGGCGTCGCGCTCGGCTGCCTGATCGCGTGGAGCATTCCGTGGCTCGTACCGATGATCGAGCATCTGCTCGGTGTGCAGTTCCTGCCGCCGTCGGTGTATTTCATCAGCGAATTGCCGTCCGAACTGATTCCGGCCGACGTCGCGCGGATCGGCATCATCGCCTTCCTGATGTCGGCGCTGGCCACCTTGTACCCGAGCTGGCGTGGTGCGAAAGTCCGTCCCGCGGAGGCACTGCGCTATGAATGACCGTTCCGCTAACTTATCCATGCCTTCCGCAGACACCGTGCCGCATCCCTATGTGCTGGAAGCGACCGACATTTCCAAGTCGTTCGTGCAGGGCGGTCTGAATGTGACGGTGCTCAACAACGCGCAACTGAGCGTGCGGCGCGGCGAGAAGCTGGCGATCGTCGGCGCGTCGGGCTCCGGCAAGAGCACGCTGCTGCACGTGCTCGGCGGCCTCGACGATCCGAGCGCCGGACAGGTCTCGGTAATGGGCAAGCCTTTCACCAAACTCTCCGAGCGCGAACGCAACGACCTGCGCAATCGCGCGCTGGGCTTCGTCTATCAGTTCCACCACCTGCTGCCGGAGTTTTCCGCGCTCGATAACGTCGCCATGCCGTTGCGGATTCGCCGCATGTCGACCGAAGCCTCGCGCCGCGAAGCGTTCGCGGTGCTGGAGCGCGTCGGCATGGGGAACCGCGCGAAGCATCGTCCGGGCGAGCTGTCGGGCGGCGAGCGCCAGCGCGTCGCGATTGCGCGCGCGCTGGTGACGAAGCCCGCCTGCGTGCTGGCCGACGAACCGACCGGCAATCTCGACGGCGGCACGGCGGACACCGTGTTCAACCTGATGCTCGAACTGTCGCAAACGCTCGAAACGAGCTTCGTGATCGTCACGCACGATCCGGAACTGGCGGGGCGCTGCGACCGCATCATGCGGCTGCGCGACGGCGTGCTGCACGAAGAGCCGTCGGTGCCGGTCTGATTGCCGGACACTGTGCGCTGATGCTGCGCCGCTAGCGAGGCACGTCATGTGGATCGATACGCACTGTCATCTCGACGCTTCGGAATTCGACGCCGACCGCGCGCAAGTCGCGGCGGCGGCGCACCGCGCGGGCGTGGGGCGGATCGTGATTCCGGCGATCGGCCGCGAGAACTTCGCAACGGTGCGCGAACTGGCGCACCGGGTCGACGGCGGCGCGTATGCGCTCGGCATCCATCCGCTGTTCACGCCAGCGGCGCAAGAGAGCGATCTCGAGTTGTTGCGTATGGAAATCGAGGCGAGTCTCGACGATCCGCGGTTCGTCGGCCTCGGCGAAATCGGGCTCGATTATTTCGTCGACGGTCTCGACGACGCGCGCCAGCAATTCTTCTACAACGCTCAGCTGGAACTCGCACGCGAATTCGATCTGCCGGTGATTTGCCATGTGCGCAAATCGCAGGATCAGGTGCTCAAGGGACTGCGGCGGCATCAGATTCATCGTGGTATCGCGCATGCATTCAACGGCAGTTTTCAGCAGGCTCAGGCGTATATCGACCAGGGCATGCATCTCGGATTCGGCGGCAACCTGACGTTCGAGCGGGCGCGGCAAATCCGCCGTCTTGCCGAACAGTTGCCGTTCGACGCGCTGGTTGTCGAGACCGATGCGCCGGACATCGCGCCTGCATGGATTTACAGGCAGCGCAATTCGCCGGAGCAGATTCCGGCGATCGGCGCGGGCCTCGCGGAACTGCGCGGCATGGCCGCCGACGAAGCCGCCCTTGGCACAACGGCTAACGCGCTCGCCGCGCTGCCGCGGCTCGCACTTTCCTCTGCATAATCGAACCCGGAAGGTCTGAGTGGTTCGCGCCGGGCGACATTCACGCTTGGCGGGCTCGCTAACGCCTGTGCTCAAGCGCTGCTGCGCCCGGCGTTTGCTGGTGGAGGGCGGATGCGGGCATGGTGGTGCGGGTTTGCGTTGGGAGTGGTCTGGCTGCAGCGGCAAGCGGTGCTGCCGGATTGGGTCGGGTTGTGCGGATTGGTGTTCGCTGCGTGTGTCGCGGTTGTCGTGGCGGTTTGGGGTTTGGGCGACGGCGGGAGTGCGCGGGCTGTTGAGCGGCATGCGGTGGCTGGAGGGATGGCTGCGGCGGTTGGTGGGTATGCCGCTACGGCTCGGGCTGAAGCTGGAACTGGGGCGACAGCCGAGCTCACGGCAAAGGCGACAATTGCGCTTGCCGCAAAGGCTACCGTTGCGCCCACAGAATGCGCGCACGCGCTTGCGGTTCTCGCTTCGCTAATACGCCGTGTCCGCTTCGGCCCGCGCGTGCGTTCATTCGCCGGCTGGAGCGCGGTGTGGTGTGCGGCGTCGTGCATGGGCTTCGGCTACGCGGCCTTGCGCGCGGACATGCGCCTCGCGCTCAGCTTGCCCACCGCATGGGAGGGCCGCGATATCGAGGTCGTCGGCAGTATCAAAGGCCTGCCGTCACGCGATGAAAACGGCGCACGCTTTCTATTCGACGTCGACCCGGCCGACGCGCCAATGGCCAGTTTCCCGCGCGTGATCCAACTGGCGTGGATCGCCGAAGATGCGCCGCCGCCGATCCTCGAACCCGGTGCACGCTGGCAGTTGACCGTGCGGCTGAAACGTCCGCATGGCAATGCGAATTTCGGCGTGCGCGACGCCGAGGCGAATCTGCTGGCGCGCAACGTGCGGGCCACCGGCTATGTGAGTGCGCCGGCTCACGCCGTGCGACTGCGCGGCGATGCGCGCGGTGTCGGCGTAACGGTGGACCGCTTGCGCGCCGCGCTGCGCGCACGCATCGACGCGGTGCTTGGTGACGCGCCGCACCGCGGAATCGTCCTGGCACTGGCCATCGGCGCGCAGGACGAAGTGAGCGCAGCGGACTGGCTGCTGATGCGCGGCACGGGCACCAGTCATCTGGTGGCGATTTCCGGGCTGCACATTGGCTTCGTCGCGGGCCTTGCGGGCTGGCTCGCGGGCGCGTTATGGCGGCGCTCCGGCTGGATCGGCCGCGACTGGCCGTTGCGGCTGCCCGCGCAGGTCGTCGCGATCACGGGCGGTGCGCTGTTCGCCGCGCTGCACGCTGCATTGGCCGGCTTCAACGTGCCGGCACAGCGCGCGCTGTGGATGGCGTGCGTCGTCGCCCTCGCGTTTGTCAGCGGGCGCAACGTGGCACGCTCGGCGGTGCTCGCCTGGGCCTTGGGGCTGGTGCTGCTGATCGATCCGTGGGCGGTCGTGTCGGCGGGGTTCTGGTTGTCGTTCTGCGCGGTGGCGGCAATTCTGTTCGCCATGTCCGGGCGACCGCGCGTGCAGGATCATGAACAGCACCACGACCCTGCGAACGAGGGCGGCGAGCCATCGTCCCAATTATCGGGACTGTGTGCCGGATTGCTGCGTCGCGTGCGCGGTGCCGGCGAACGGCTGCGCAGCGCGGCACACGTGCAGTTCGCCGTTACGGTCGCGCTCGCCCCGCTAACCGTCTACTGGTTCACGCAGATTCCGCTGATCGGCCCGCTCGCGAATGCCTTCGCGATTCCGTGGGTAAGCCTGCTGGTCACGCCAGCGATACTCGCCGGCGTTGTTTTGCCCGCGCCCCTCGACGTCCACGCATGGCATGTTGCGCACGCTTTGCTGGAGTGGCTGGCCGCGGGCTTGCAGCGGCTCTCGGGGCCCGCCTGGCTGCTCTGGCGCCTGCCGCAACCGGATACGTGGGCGCTGGCCGCGGCGGCGCTCGGTGTGTTCTGGTGTCTCGCGCCACGCGGCTGGCCGCTGCGCTGGGCCGCGCCGCTCACGTGGCTGCCGCTCCTGATGCCGGCGCCGTCCGGGCCGCCGCATGGCAGTTTTCGGCTAACCGCGCTGGATGTCGGTCAAGGTACTTCCGTGCTGATCGAAACGGCGCATCACACGTTGCTGTTCGATACGGGGCCGGGCCCGGAATCGACTCACGCGGGCGAACGGGTTGTCGTGCCATTCCTGCAGGCGCACGGCGTGAACGCGCTGGATACGCTGATCGTCAGCCACGCCGATTCCGATCATTCGGGCGGCGCGCCTGCTGTTCTGGACGCAATCGAGGTGCATCAGATGGTGGCGGCACTGGCGCCGTCGAATGCGTTGTGGCTGAACGCGCGGCAGCACGGCGCCGCCACGCTGCCCTGCGCGGCGGGGCAGCGCTGGCAGTGGGACGGTGTCGAGTTCGCGATGCTCTGGCCCGACGCCGGTCCGCTGCAAGGCAAGCCGAACACGCATTGCTGCGTGTTGCGGGTGAGCACGTCGCCGCCCGCGACGAGCCGGCCGGGCGCGCGCGTTCAAACGGAGCCGCCGCGCATGGCCGCCTTGCTGACGGCGGATATCGAGGCACCCGTCGAACGCATTCTGCTCGCGCGCGATCGCGGCGCGTTGCGCGCACAGGTGCTGGTCGTGCCGCATCACGGCAGCAAGACCTCGTCGACCGAGCCGTTCCTCGACTCTATCGACCCGCTCATCGCGCTATTTCAGGTAGGCTATCGCAACCGTTTTCATCATCCGAATGCGGGTGTGTTCGAGCGCTACAAGGCGCGGCAGATCGAGCTTGGGCGCAGCGACACGGACGGCGCGGTGCGAGTCGAGGTGAACCCGGAAGCCGGGGCGAAGGGCGCCGCGAGACAAAACACCACGCTGACGCTCGATCGTTATCGCGACACGCAGCACCGTTACTGGATGGACCGCTAACAGGTTCGCTCATCGATAGACGGAGCGCAGCAGACCGCACAGAAAGCATGTCGCTGGACGAAGCGGCTGTACGTAAGCGCGCACCAAAACCCCGCACGCAAAAACAGAACGGAGATAGCCGCAGTTGAAAAACATCATCCACTTCTCGCACGCGAATGGCTTTCCCGCATCGACCTACCGGACCATCTTCGCCGAACTCGCCGACGACTACGAATTGCGCTCCATCGAGCGGATCGGTCACGACGCGCGCTTTCCGGTGACGCAGGACTGGCCGCATCTGGTCGAGCAGTTGCTCGAAGACATCGGCAGAACGTACGAACATCCGGTGTGGCTGGTGGGGCATTCGCTCGGCGGTTATCTGTCGCTGATGGCCGCGCTGAAGAAGCCGCAGTGGGTGAGAGGGGTGGTGATGCTCGATTCGCCGGTGATCGCCGGCTGGCGCAGCAGCATGCTGCGCGTGTCGCAATGGACCGGCCTCGACGAGCGTCTGTCGCCCGCGGCCGCCACCCGTACGCGCCGCACGCAGTGGGCGAGCCGCGACGAAGCGTGGCGGCACTTCCATTCGAAGCCGGCGTTCGCGCGCTGGGATGAGCGCATGCTGTCCGACTACATCGACTTCGGCATTCCGCAAACATCGCCGGACGGCTCGCGGTCGCTCGCTTTCGACCGCCGTACCGAATATCAGATCTACAAGACCTTGCCGCACACGCTCGGCTCGCGGCTCGCGCGGGGCGCGCCGGTGCCGGTGGGCTTCATCGCCGGCACGCGTTCGAAGGAAATTCGCCAGGCCGGTCTGGAGGCCACCCGCCGCGCGACCGGCGGCCATGTGGAATGGATCGAGGGCAGTCATCTTTACCCGATGGAAAGACCCGTCGAAACCGCGCGCGCGGTGCAAAGCATGTTGCATGAACTGGAGCGGCGAGGCTGATGCCGCGTCAGGCGGCGCATGCAGGTAACGCACCCACAAGACGGCGACGGTCGCACGGTCACGCGGCGTGAATGTCAGGTGGCTGCCGTTGCGTCGACCTGCCAACGTGGCGCCGGGCGCAGCGCGGTGCCGCGGCATGTGCGTGGCAAAAACAGTGCATGATCGACGCGCGACGATGGCCGCCGCCGCGCCATGCGTCTGCAGACGCAGCTCGGATTTTGCTGGGGTTGAGACCCTGCTTTACGGTATAATCCGTTTTTCCCGCGAGCATCCAGCGATGACCAAATATGTTTTCGTCACCGGCGGCGTAGTATCTTCCCTCGGCAAGGGTATTGCCGCCGCTTCCCTCGCCGCGATCCTCGAATCGCGCGGTCTTAAAGTCACCCTCCTCAAGCTCGATCCCTACATCAATGTCGACCCCGGCACGATGAGCCCGTTTCAACACGGCGAAGTGTTCGTGACGGAAGACGGAGCGGAGACCGACCTCGACCTCGGCCACTATGAGCGCTTCATCAGCACGAAGATGCGCAAGGCCAATAACTTCACCACGGGCCAGATTTACGAATCGGTGATCCGCAAGGAACGCCGCGGCGATTATCTCGGCAAGACGGTGCAGGTCATCCCGCACATCACGAACGAAATCCAGGCGTTCATCGAACGCGGCGCGGCTTCCGCAACGTGCGGTGAGCCGGACGTCGCCATCGTCGAAGTGGGCGGTACCGTGGGCGACATCGAATCGCTGCCGTTCCTGGAGGCCGCGCGTCAGATGAGCCTGCGCATGGGCCGCAACAGCGCGTGCTTCGTGCACCTCACGCTGGTGCCGTGGGTTGCCACGGCCGGCGAACTGAAGACCAAGCCCACGCAGCACAGCGTGCAGAAACTGCGCGAAATCGGTATTTCGCCGCACGTGCTGCTGTGCCGTGCCGACCGCCGCATTCCGGACGACGAGCGCGCGAAGATCTCCATGTTCTCGAACGTGCCGGAAGACGCCGTGATCTCGGTGTGGGACGCGGACAGCATCTACAAGATTCCGCAGATGCTGCACGATCAGGGGCTGGACGCGATCATCTGCGAAGAACTCAAGCTCGAGCCGAAGGCCGCCGATCTGACCATGTGGTCCGATCTGGTCGAGAAGCTGGAGCATCCCAGGCATGAAGTCACGATCGGCATGGTCGGCAAATATGTCGATCTGACCGAGTCGTACAAGTCGCTGATCGAAGCGCTGCGCCATGCGTCGATGCATACGTCGACCAAGGTCAACATCGAATACATCGACTCGGAAGAAATCGAGACGCACGGCGTCGAAAGCCTCAAGCATCTGGACGCGGTGCTCGTGCCGGGCGGCTTCGGCCGGCGCGGCACCGAAGGCAAGATCGCCGCGATCCGTTATGCCCGTGAAGCGAAGGTGCCGTATCTCGGCATCTGCCTCGGCATGCAACTGGCGGTGATCGAATTCGCCCGCGACGTGGTGGGTCTGAAAGACGCGAACAGCACGGAATTCGATCAGGAAACGCCGAACCGCGTGGTCGCGCTGATCACCGAGTGGTACGACCGCGAAGGCCGGGTCGAGAAGCGCACAGAAGAGTCGGATCTCGGCGGCACGATGCGCCTCGGCTCGCAACGTTGCCCGATCAAGCCCGGCACGATGGCCGAAGAGATCTATGGCAAGGACGTGAACGAACGCCATCGCCACCGTTATGAAGTCAATAACCGCTTCGTGCCCCAGCTCGAAGCGGGCGGCCTTATCATCAGCGCCCGTACGCCGAGTGAAGATCTGCCGGAAATGATGGAACTGCCGCGCAGCATGCACCCGTGGTTCGTCGGCGTGCAGTTCCATCCGGAATTCACGTCCACGCCGCGTGACGGCCATCCGCTGTTCAAGTCGTTCGTCGAAGCGGCGCTCGCGCACCAGCAGTCGCGCACCGCGGCCGAAGTCGAGGAGAAAGCATGAAACTGGGCGATTTCGAAATCGGGCTCGACAAGCCGTTTTTCCTGATTGCCGGCACCTGTGTCGTCGAATCCGAACAGATGACGATCGACACAGCCGGCCGGCTGAAGGAAATCTGCGCGAAGCTGAACATTCCGTTCATCTACAAATCGTCGTACGACAAGGCCAACCGCAGCAGCGGCAAGTCGTTCCGCGGTCTGGGCATGGACGAAGGTTTGCGCATCCTGTCCGAAGTGAAGCGTCAACTCGGTCTGCCGATACTGACCGACGTTCACGCAGAGCACGAGATCGAACAGGTCGCCTCGGTGGTCGACGTGCTGCAAACGCCGGCTTTCCTGTGCCGTCAAACGGACTTCATTCACGCTTGCGCGCGTTCGGGCAAACCGGTCAACATCAAGAAAGGCCAGTTTCTCGCCCCGCACGACATGAAGAACGTGATCGACAAGGCGCGTGACGCGGCGCGTGAAGCCGGTCTGTCGGAAGACCGTTTCATGGCGTGCGAGCGCGGTGTGTCGTTCGGCTATAACAACCTCGTGTCGGACATGCGCTCGCTCGCGATCATGCGCGAAACCAACGCGCCTGTCGTGTTCGACGCCACTCACTCGGTGCAGTTGCCGGGCGGGCAGGGCACGAGTTCGGGCGGCCAACGCGAATTCGTGCCGGTGCTGGCGCGTGCCGCGGTGGCGGTGGGCGTGGCGGGTCTCTTCATGGAAACGCATCCGAATCCGGCGCAGGCCAAATCGGACGGTCCGAACGCGGTGCCGCTTCATCGCATGGCCGATCTGCTCGAGACGCTGGTCACGCTCGATCGGGCCGTCAAGCGCGCGCCGTTCCTCGAAAGCGATTTCAACTGATTCAGGCATTCACCGCGTGTCACGATCGGACTGCACAATTAGCCACAATCGGCACGCGGAGAATGCACGCAATGGTCGTCGAACGTATCGGCGTGCAAGCAGTTTGCCGGGGAGACCGGTGCTCTGCATGGGACCGGAGCGCGTCGCGTGGGACCGGAGTAAGTGCTGAAGCACTAATTCCGGATCGACACGATGTTGAAGCACCCACTCCGGCTCGACACGCCTGGTACAGTGTCACAGTAAAGAATTCAACGTCATTTCTTGAGGAAACCATGAGTGCTATCGTAGATATCATCGGTCGAGAGATTCTCGATTCGCGAGGCAACCCCACCGTCGAATGCGACGTGCTGCTCGAGTCGGGCACGATGGGCCGCGCCGCGGTGCCGTCGGGTGCGTCGACGGGTTCGCGTGAAGCGATCGAACTGCGTGACGGCGAAGCCGGCCGCTACGGCGGCAAGGGCGTGCTGAAGGCCGTCGAGCACATCAACACCGAAATCTCCGAAGCGATCATGGGTCTCGACGCTTCCGAGCAGGCGTTCCTCGACAAGACGCTGCTGGAACTCGACGGCACGGACAACAAGTCGCGCCTGGGCGCGAACGCGATGCTGGCTGTCTCGATGGCCGTCGCGAAAGCCGCTGCTGAAGAAGCCGGCCTGCCGCTGTACCGCTACTTCGGCGGCTCGGGCGCGATGCAACTGCCGGTGCCGATGATGAACATCGTCAACGGCGGCGCGCACGCCAACAACAGCCTGGACATCCAGGAATTCATGATCGTGCCGGTCAGCCAGCCGACCTTCCGCGAAGCACTGCGCTGCGGCGCCGAAGTGTTCCACGCGCTGAAGAAGATCCTGTCGGATCGCGGCATGAGCACGGCAGTGGGCGACGAAGGCGGCTTCGCGCCGAACTTCGGCAGCAACGACGAATGCCTGTCCACCATCCTGCAAGCCATCGAGAAAGCCGGCTACCGCGCCGGTGAAGACGTGCTGCTCGCACTCGACTGCGCAGCAAGCGAGTTCTACCACGACGGCAAGTACCAGCTGGCCGGCGAAGGCCTGCAACTCTCGTCCACGGAATTCACGGACTACCTGGCGAATCTGGCCGACAAGTTCCCGATCGTGTCGATCGAAGACGGCATGCACGAAAGCGACTGGGCCGGCTGGAAGACGCTGACCGACAAGCTCGGCAAGAAGGTTCAGCTCGTGGGCGACGACCTGTTCGTCACCAACACGCGCATCCTGAAGGAAGGCATCGAAAAGGGCATCGCCAACTCGATCCTCATCAAGATCAACCAGATCGGTACGCTGACGGAAACCTTCGCGGCGATCGAAATGGCCAAGCGCGCCGGCTACACGGCCGTGATCTCGCACCGTTCGGGCGAAACCGAGGATTCGACGATTGCGGATATCGCGGTCGGCCTGAACGCCGGTCAGATCAAGACGGGTTCGCTGTCGCGCTCGGACCGCATCTCGAAGTACAACCAGTTGCTGCGTATCGAAGAAGATCTCGGCGATATCGCCAGCTACCCGGGCAAGTCGGCGTTCTACAATCTGCGCTAATGGCTTTCTTGCTGGCGCTGACCGATGAGCCGGTTATCCTTCGTTTCTGATTGACCCCGCCGCCCTGCGTATAGCGCAGGGCGGCGTGTATTTATTGTGCCTACTTCATGCGGCTTGTCACTGCTGTCCTGATCGTTCTACTGGCGCTGATCCAGTACCCGCTCTGGTGGGGACATGGCGGCTGGTTGCGCGTGCACGAGTTGCAGCAGCAACTGGCGCAACAAGTGCAAAAGAATGCCGACTCGAAGCTGCGCAATGAGCGCATTCAAGGCGAAGTGCAGGATTTGCAGAACGGCACGGCCGCTGTCGAAGAGCGGGCACGCTACGAAATGGGCATGGTGAAGGACGGCGAAGTGTTCGTGCAGTTCGTGTCGCCGAATGCGCCGTTGCCGGCGGCGAACACGCCATCGGCAACCACGTCCACGCGTGGCGAAATGTCGGCGGCGCCGCTGCATGTGGTGCCGAATCCGGAGTCGCGCGCGAAGCCGGACCGCAAGCACGGTGGGAAAGCTGCTGCTAACGAAAGAAAGCCTGCGCACTGAGCTTCGTCGCCGCGCAACGGTTTGATACGAAGGACGCAAAAAAGGCACGGTGAAAAATAAACCGTGCCTTTTTCTTTGGAGCCGCCGTCGGGGCGGAATTCCCGCGGCGTGCGTGAACTCTGCCGCTTACTCGCTACCAGCCCCAGTACGGTCCGTATCCGACGCCGACACCCGTACCCCAGCCGTGCCCCCAACCACCGCCGTAATAGCTGCCGTACACGCTCACAGGCGGCGTGTAGTAACGCGACCACGCCTGCGCCGCGTTTTCGGCGGCAATCGCCTGATTCTGCTCGACCATGACCTGTTGGTCGATCGCGTCATAGCGCTGTCGCTCCTGAGGCGTCAGCGGTTGGGCGGTGCCAGACTGGTCGGCGGGCAGGCGGCTATATATCGGCGACGGACCCGGCGGATCCATCATGCAGCCGGCCAGCGCGCCGCCGCCGACGAGGACAGCCAGCACGGCGGCCGTGCGCGCACGGCGCAGCAGCGGTATCAACGAAGTAGGATGGTTCATGTTTCTATCTCCATCGGTCGGATGCCTAAGCAAATCATGCCCCGCACGCACCGCCAATGATTCAACGCAATGGTCAACGATACCGCGCCGTCCGAGCCCCGAAAATGCAGCGGGCAGCGCGGTACCTTTACTGCCTCAACACGGCTGTAGTCAACCGCCGCCTCGCGCGCATGAGCGCCGCGCGCCGGCGAGCCGTTCAGTGCCGTTGGTCAGCCGCGGGCGTCACACCTTGTGAGAGCGCTTCGGCGACAAAAAGTTGCGCCACATCGACCGGATCGAACTCGTAGCGCTGGTTGCAGAACTCGCAATGAATCTCGACGTGACCGCGTTCTTCGAGCACGCCGTCCACTTCTTCGCGGCCCAGCATCTTCAGCATGCCGCCGACCTTTTCGCGCGAACACGTGCATTCGAAACGCGCCTTCGCCGGTTCGAAATGCTGAACGTTCTCCTGCCAGAACAGGCGGCGGAAAATCGTTTCCGGTTCTTCCTTCAGCAATTCGTCTTGCGACATCGTGCCGCCCAGCGTGCACACGCGCTCCCACGTGTCCGCGTCCAGATCGCCCGGATGCGGGACGATGCCGCCGTCGCCCGGCAATTTTTGCAGCAGCATGCCGACCGCACGCTCGGTGTTCGCCGCCAGCCACAGGCGCGTGTCGAGCTGCTCGGAGTGATGCATGTAATGCTCGAGCACTTCGGCCATCGAGTTGAGCGGGCCGTCCACGCCCGACAGCGGCACGATACTTTGATACGGCTGCTGGCCGGGCTGCTTGGAGGCCGGGTCGAGCGTGATCACGCAACGGCCGTGACCGCTCGCGTTCAACAGGTCGACCATGCTGGTCGTCTCGCTGATCACGCTGGCCGCTTCGCCCGACAGCTTGGCGGTGGCGCGCATCGACAGATCGGAGCCGCACTGCACCACCAGCATCTTGACCGGGCCGTCGCCGAAAATCTGCATGATGAGCGTGCCGTCGAACTTGAGGTTCGCCGACAGCAGCGCGCAGGCAGCCATCATTTCGCCCAGCACCGTGCGCACCGGCGCCGGATAATCGCGACGCGTCAGGACTTCCTGCCACGTATTGCGCAGCGAAACGATCTCGCCGCGCACCGGCGCCGCGCTGAACATGAATTTTTGCAACTGGTCGCTCACAACTTTTCCTCGGTCGAATGACGCAGCGTGATGCCGCGCCGTGCGCGCTGCGCGCTCCGGCTGGTTAGCCGATACGCACGAGCTGCGCCTTGTAATATTCGCGGCGCTCGGCATAGGTTGCCGCGCCGCGCTGCATGTTGGCGATGTCTGTTTCGGTCAGTTCGCGCACCACTTTGGCGGGCGCGCCGAGAATCAGCGAATTGTCGGGAAACACTTTGCCTTCGGTGACGATGGCGCCCGCTCCGACCAGACAGTTGCGGCCGATCACCGCGCCATTCAAGACCACGGCCTGAATTCCGATCAGAGAGCCTTCCTTGATCGTGCAGCCATGCAGCATGACCTGGTGGCCGATCGTCACGTTCGGCTCGACCGTCAGCGGAAAACCGGGGTCGGTGTGCAGCACGGCGTTTTCCTGCACGTTGCTGCCCGTGCCGATGGTGATGGGCTCGTTGTCGCCGCGAATCGTCGCGCTGAACCACACGCTGGCGTTCTCCCCGAGCGTCACGTTGCCGATGATGCTCGCTGAATCCGCGACGAACACGCTTTCATGGATGGTCGGGGCGGCATCGCCAAGCTTGTAAATGGTCACAGTGTCTCCTTTTGATCGGTCGCTACGCACGTGGCGGGATAGGGCGGCAGACCCGCCCGACAGGTCTTGCGCCCCGGGCGGCTGCGCCGCTCCGGCGCACCGGGCGCGCTGAATGGTCGTCGAATCGGGTATTGTAAACGGTTGTGTGCTTGAGCCGCTGCCGGCCCCGCTTGCCGGAGCCGCACGGGCATTCGCCGCTTCGCTGCTCGGGCCACGGTCTGCGTAGGTTTATCGCGATTTATCGCGATTTATCGCGACGGCTGCTTTGACGGCAGCGTGTTGACTTGGCGGTCGCCGCTCGCTCCGCCGTTTCGTCAGCCTCCGCGCTTCGGGCTTCCGTTGCTGTTTCCTTTGTCGATCCGCTCGTCATGATCTCTGCCGCTCCGTCCGCGTTGTCCGCGTCGCCCGATTCATCTGTCGCCGATGCCGGGCGGAGCGCCCATTGCGCGCGCGCCGCGGCGCTCGCCGCACTGCGCGAAGCCGACCCGATCGCCAAGGCCGCCGCGGCCCGCGCGCTCTATGCCGCGGTGCTCGAAGGCAGCATGGCATGCGCCGCGGACCTCGCGTTCGACGAACCGGCCGGACTGCCGGGCCGTCCGGCGCGGCCGGAACTGGTCGATCCGCGCCATCTGAAGCGGCGCAGCATGCAATCGCCGCAAGGGCGCGCGGTTCTGCTGCACGCGCTCGCGCACATCGAATTCAACGCCATCAATCTCGCGCTCGACGCCGTCTGGCGCTTCGCCGGCATGCCCGCCGCGTTCTACGCCGACTGGCTCAAAGTCGCCGCCGAAGAGGCGTATCACTTCTCGCTGCTGGCCGCGCGCCTTGCGGAGTACGGCCACGTCTACGGCGACTTTCCAGCCCACGACGGCCTGTGGGACATGTGCGAGCGCACCCGCGGCGACGTGCTGGCGCGCATGGCGCTGGTGCCTCGCACGCTCGAAGCACGCGGCCTCGACGCGTCGCCGCCGATCCGCGCGCGCCTGCTGCAGGCGGGCGATCAGGCGTCAGCAGCCATTCTCGACGTGATCCTGCGCGATGAAATCGGCCACGTGCTGATCGGCAACCGCTGGTTCCGTTACCTGTGCGATGGCAGCGGGCTCGACCCTCACGAGACTTACACGCGCCTCGCCGACCAGTATCACGCACCGAAATTACGTGGTCCGTTCAATTTCGAGGCGCGCCGCGATGCCGGTTTCGACGAGGCGGAACTGGCCGAGTTGGCAGCATTGGCGGGCCTCGACGCGCCGGAACCCGCGCCGCCGGCCGCCGCCGGTTGAGGTTTCCTTCGCAATCCGGCGCCGTGCATCGGCCGGCTATCTCGTTATAATCGAACGACCATTCTTTTTTTGGACGCGCCGTTCATGAACACTTCCCGCTCTGAATTCGTCGCCGTGCGCGACATCCGTCTGCATGTGCGGCGTTGGGGCAACCCGGACGCGCCGATGCTATTCATGTTGCATGGCTGGATGGACGTGGCGGCCTCGTTCCAGTTCGTCGTCGACGCGCTGGGCGGTGACTGGCAGGTGCTGGCGCCGGACATGCGCGGTTTCGGCCTGTCGGACTGGCCAGTGGCTGAGCGCGGCGGCGGCAATTACTGGATTCAGGACTATCTGGCCGATCTCGACGCCTTGCTCGACCACTATGCGCCGGCCGGCGAAGTGAATCTGGTCGGCCACAGCATGGGCGCGAATATCGCCTGCGTATATGCAGGCGTGCGGCCGGAGCGGGTGCGGCGCGTAGTCGACCTCGAAGGCTTCGGTCTCGCGCCGTCGCACCCGGCGCAGGCGCCCAAACGCCTGCGCAACTGGCTGGACGAATTGCGCGATCCGCCGCAACTGAAGCGCTACGCGTCGCTCGACGACGTCGCCGCGCGCCTTGTCAAAACCAATCCGCGCCTCGATCCGCAGCGCGCGCAGTTCCTCGCGCAGCACTGGTCGAAGCCGGACGGTGAAGGGCGCTTCATGCTGCTCGCCGATCCCGCGCACAAACTGCGCGGCCCCGCGCTGTACCGCCTCGACGAAGTGATGGCGACGTGGCGCAAGGTGAGCGCGAAGGTGCTGCACGTTGAAGCCGCCAACTCGCCGACGCTCGCGCAGATCGCCGGCGAGATCCCGCTCGACGAATTCAAGGCGCGCTTTCAGGCGTTCCCGAACTGGCGCGAGAAGATCATCGACGAAGCGGGGCACATGGTGCACCACGACCAGCCGGAGCAGGTGGCCGCGCTGATCGAGGGGTTTTGCGCATAGCGCTTTAAAATCGTTTCCAGGGTTTCCCGCGAACCGCCAACGGGATTTCCTTCGGGGCGGCGGTTGCGCGAGATAGCTCTGCGTTCACTTACTGCGTTGCAGTAAAATGAGTGCTGATCCTTTTCAAGACAACGATGAACGCCGACCTCCACTGTCACTCCACCGTTTCCGACGGCCAGTTCGCGCCGGCCGATGTCGCGCGCCGCGCGCACGCGGGCGGCGTGACGCTGTGGGCGCTCACCGATCATGACGAACTGGGCGGTCAGCGCGAAGCGAAAAGCACTGCCGAAGCGCTCGGCATGGCTTATCTGAGCGGCGTCGAAATTTCGGTGACATGGGCTTCGCGCACGGTGCACATCGTCGGATTGGGCATCGATCCGACCAGTTCCGTCCTGATCGACGGGCTCGCGCGCACGCGCAACGGCCGCGCCGCGCGCGCGGAGGCGATCGGCGAGCAGTTGGCCACGCTCGGCATACCCGACGCCTATCAGGGCGCGCTCAGATACGTGTCGAACCCGGACATGATTTCGCGTACGCATTTCGCCCGTTTCATGGTGGAAAGCGGCTACGCCAGTTCCACGCAGGACGTGTTCACCCGCTATCTCGGCGACGGCAAACCCGGTTACGTGCCGCACCGCTGGGCCAAACTGGCCGATGCGGTCGGCTGGATCCAGGCCGCAGGCGGCGAAGCCGTGATTGCGCATCCGGGCCGGTATGCGTACTCGCCGGTCGAATTCGACGCGTTTTTCGCCGAATTCATCGATCTCGGCGGCAAGGCGATCGAAGTGGTGACAGGCAGCCATACGCCCGACCAGTATCGCGAATACGCGGATGTCGCGCGCCGTTTCGGCTTCGAGGCGTCGCGCGGGTCCGACTTCCACGCAGCCGGCGAAGGCCGCGTCGACCTCGGCACGCTGCCGCCGCTGCCCGCCGATCTGAAGCCCGTCTGGGAACGCTGGCTGTGACCGCGCCGTGCCGGGGCGGCACGTCCGGCGCGACCGCCGGTTGGGCGCGGCGCGTGCTTCCGGCCGGTCTTCGGCCAGAACTCCATTGCCGTTCATCCGCTGTTCATCCGTCAGCCAACGTTAGTCGCCATGTCCCAATACTTCCGGCTTCATCCCGATAACCCACAGCCGCGCCTCGTCAAGCAGGCCGTGCAGATCATCAAAGATGGCGGCGTGGTCGCGCTGCCGACGGATTCCAGCTACGCGCTCGCCTGCCATCTGGACGACAAGGAAGCGGTCGAGCGTCTGCGGCGCATTCGCGGACTCGACGAGAAGCAACTGCTGTCCTTGCTGGTGCGCGATCTGTCGGAGCTCTCGAACTTCGCGATGGTGGACAACCGGCAGTACCGGCTGATCAAATCGGTGACGCCCGGCCCGTACGTATTCGTGTTGCAGGCTACCAAGGAGGTGCCGCGGCGCCTCTCGCATCCGTCGCGCAAGACCATCGGCCTGCGCGTGCCGGACCACGCGATCACGCTGGCGATTCTCGAGGAACTCGGCCAGCCGTTGCTCGGCTCGACGCTGATCATGCCGGGCGAAACCCAGCCGCTGAACGACCCGGAAGAAATCCGGGCGCGCCTGGAAAAGCAACTGGATCTGGTGATCGACGGCGGCCCTTGCGTGTGCGAGCCTTCCACGGTGATCGATCTGACCGGTGCCGAACCGGTGCTGGTGCGGGCAGGGCGCGGTTCTCTCGCGCCGTTCGGCCTTGCAGAGACGGCATGAGTGAAAGCGGACAGACGCACGCAATCGCGTTGTTACAATAACGAGTTATGGATTCTTCCCTGATACAGACCATTGCGGTATATGCGTTGCCCGTGATTTTCGCCATCACGCTGCACGAAGCCGCGCATGGCTACGTCGCGCGCTGGCTCGGCGACAATACCGCCTACGTGCTCGGCCGCGTCTCCGTCAATCCGATGCGGCACATCGATCCGCTCGGCACGATTGCAATTCCCTTGCTGTTGTACTTCGCCACCAGCGGCGCGTTCATGTTCGGTTACGCCAAGCCGGTGCCGGTCGCCTTCGGTAACCTGCGCAATCCGCGCTGGGGCAGCCTGTGGGTCGCGGCGGCGGGGCCGGCCTGCAACTTCGTGCAGGCTCTGATCTGGGGCCTGTTCGGGGTCGCGCTGGCGGTGTTGAATGTCGACGAGCCCTTCTTCACGCGCATGGCGGGAGCGGGCGTGGGCGTGAACCTCGTGCTCGGCGTGCTCAACCTGTTTCCGCTGCCGCCGCTCGACGGCGGCCGTGTGCTGATGGCGCTGCTGCCGCCGCGCCAATCCATCACGCTGTCGCGCCTCGAACCGTACGGCTTTTTCATCGTGATGGCACTGGTCATGACGGGCACGCTGACGCGTTACTGGTTGAACCCGCTCGTCACGATCGGGTACAGCGCGATCACCGCCATTCTGACTCCCCTTGTTTCGCTTTTCTAAATATCATGTTCCCAGACCGTATCTTCTCCGGCATGCGGCCCACCGGGTCGTTGCACCTCGGCCATTATCACGGCGTGCTGAAAAACTGGGTGCGGTTGCAGTCCGAATACCCGTGTTTCTTCTGCGTGGTCGACTGGCACGCGCTGACCACGCACTACGAAACGCCCGAAGTGATCGAAAAGAACGTCTGGGACGTGCTGACCGACTGGCTTGCCTCCGGCATCGATCCGGCGCAGGCCACGCTGTTCATCCAGAGCAAGGTACCCGAGCACGCCGAACTGGCGCTGTTGCTTGGCATGAGCACGCCGCTCGGCTGGCTCGAACGCGTGCCGACCTACAAGGAGCAGCAGGAGAAGCTGAAGGACAAGGATCTGTCCACTTACGGCTTTCTCGGCTATCCGGTGCTGATGGCGGCGGACATTCTGCTGTATCGCGGCTCGCTCGTGCCGGTTGGTGAAGACCAGGTGCCGCACGTCGAAATGACGCGTGAAATCGCGCGCCGTTTCAACTACCTGTACGGCCGCGAACCAGGCTTCGAGGAGAAGGCCAACGAGGCGGCGAAGAAGCTCGGCGGCAAGCGCTCCAAGCTCTATCACGAACTGCGCAACGCCTACCAGCAGGAAGGCGACGACGAAGCGCTCGAACAGGCGCGCGCCATGTTGCAGGAATCGCAGAGTCTGTCGATGAACGACCGCGAGCGCCTGTTCGGCTACCTCGAAGGTTCGCGCAAGATCATTCTGGTCGAGCCGCAAGCCATGCTGACCGAGGCGTCGCGCATGCCGGGTCTCGACGGGCAGAAAATGTCGAAGTCGTACGGCAACACGATCGGCTTGCGCGAAGACGCGGAAACCATCACGAAGAAAGTCCGCACCATGCCGACCGATCCGGCCCGCGTGCGCCGCACCGATCCGGGCGACCCCGACAAGTGCCCTGTGTGGCAGCTCCATCAGGTCTATACGGACGAAGCCACCCACGACTGGGTGCAGAAAGGCTGCCGGACAGCCGGCATTGGTTGCCTGGAGTGCAAGCAGCCGGTGATCGAAGGCATTCTGCGCGAGCAGCAGCCCATGCTCGAGCGCGCGCAGAAGTACATGGACGACCCATCGCTGTTGCGCGCGATCGTCGCCGACGGCTGTGACAAGGCCCGCAAATTTGCTTCGGAAACGATGCGCGACGTCCGCGAAGCGATGGGCCTCTCGTACAACTGACGCAACCGACGAGCCGCGCCAAGGTATGAGCACTCCGATGAACACGCCCGCTGCCGCCCTGCATGGATTGGGCGAACCGTCGCCCTGGGTGCGCGATTGGGCGCATCTGGTCGCGGCGGGCGGCGCGGTGCTCGACGTCGCGTGCGGGGCGGGGCGGCATGCGCGGTTCTTTGCGGCGCTGGGGCATCCGGTGACGGCCATCGACCGGGATGCGGCGGCGCTCGCTACCCTGCGCGGAGAGCCGCTCGTCACGCCGCTCGAAGCCGATCTCGAAGGTGCCGGCTGGCCGTTGCCCGCCGAGGCGAAATTCGCCGCCGTCGTGGTGACGAATTACCTGCACCGGCCGCTCTTCGCGCAGCTCCTGCACGCGCTCGCTCCGGGCGGCGTGCTGGTCTACGAGACCTTCGCGCAAGGAAACGAAAGAGTCGGCAAACCTTCCAATCCGGCGTTTTTGCTGGCGCCCGGCGAGCTTCTCGAGCGCGTGCGCGGCAAACTCCGGGTAGTCGCATTTCAAGATGGTTTTCTTGCGCAGCCGCGCCCGGCTTACGTCCAGCGGATCTGCGCAATTCTGGAGGCGGAGCGCTCAGACGACCCCGCGCAGGCGGCACCCCCGCCTTGTTACGAGTTGGCTGGCTAATCCGCTACAATCGCGGTTTACCTGATCAAATTCATGGCGTTTCATGACTAACGGCAACCAAAGCAGCAAGCTCGGCAGCAACGACGGCGTTCAGATTCGCGGCAGCATTCCTGCCATCATCACCCCGATGCTCGAAGACGGCAGTCTGGATCTGCCGGCGTTTCGCAAACTGATCGACTGGCACGTTGCAGAGGGCACGAACGCTCTTGTCGTGGTCGGCACGAGCGGCGAGTCGGCCACGCTGTCGGTCGAAGAACACGTGCTGATGGTCAAGACCGCGGTCGAGCACACGGCGGGCCGGATTCCGGTGATCGCGGGCTCGGGCGGCAACTCCACGACCGAGGCGATCGAACTTACCCAGCGGGCCAAAGAGGTCGGCGCCGACGCCACGCTCCAGGTCGTGCCGTACTACAACAAGCCGACGCAGGAGGGCATCTACCGCCACTTCGCGAAGATCGCGGAAACCGTCGATCTGCCGGTGATTCTGTACAACGTGCCGGGCCGCACCGTTGCCGACATGAGCAACGAAACCATCCTGCGCCTCGCGCAGGTGCCGGGCATCATCGGTGTGAAAGAAGCGACCGGCAATATCGATCGCGCCGCGCATCTGATCAAGTTTGCGCCGTCGCACTTCGGCATCTACAGCGGCGACGATCCCACCGCGATCGCGCTGATGCTGCTCGGCGGCCACGGCAATATTTCGGTCACCGCCAACGTCGCGCCGCGCGCCATGAGCGATCTCTGCAAGGCCGCTCTCGCCGCGGATGCTAAGACCGCCCGTGAGATTCATCTGAAACTCCTGTCGCTGCATAAGAACCTGTTCGTCGAATCGAATCCGATTCCGGCCAAATGGGCGCTGCAGCAAATGGGTCGTGTGCAGGGCGGAATCCGCCTGCCGCTTACGCCGCTCGACCCGCAGTACCACGAAGTGGTGCGCGGCGCGCTGCGCGAAGCGGGCCTGCTGGGCTAGGCGGATAGCGTCCGCGGCAACCCGTAGCGCTAACGAAAGCCTGCCACCGGCACTCCCTTAACCGACGTCGATCCAGCCCGCGTTCCCGGCACACAGAACCAAGGCACCGCGTTCCAGCATCACGAAGGACCTCATGAAACGTTCCGCACTTTCCCTCCACGCAACCCGCATGGCGGCGCTGGCGCTTGCCCTTACGACGCTCGCCGGCTGTGACACGCTGAACGACTGGTTTGCTTCCGACCGCGTCAACTACAAGGGCGCGGGCAGTGCGCCGCCGCTCGCCGTTCCGGGCGATCTGAGCACTACGCCGACCGATCAGCGCTACGTCGCACCGCCCGCCAATCTGGCGCTGGGCGGCGCTCAGAAGCGCGCGGTGACGGCCGCCGGCAATTCGACCGAAGGCCAGCCGAACGCGCAGGATCCGCTCGGCATGCATATCGAACGTGACGGCGATCGCCGCTGGCTCGTGGTCGACGGCCGCTCGCCGGAACAGCTCTGGCCGCAGTTGCAGGAGTTCTGGCAGGAAAACGGCTTCGCGCTGAAGACCGACGCGCCGGCCACCGGCATCATGACGACCGACTGGGCCGAAAACCGCGCCAATATCCCGGACGACTGGTTCCGCCGCACGGTCGGCAAGGTGATCGACTTCGCGTATTCGTCGGGCACGCGTGACAGTTTCCGCACGCTCGTCTCGCGCGCGCCGGGCGGCACGACCGATATCTCCATCACGCACAGCGCAATGGAGGAAGTGATGACCGGGCAGGACAAGACATCGTCGCGCTGGGAAGAGCGTCCGCGTGATCCGGCGCTCGAAGCGCTGTTCCTCACCAAGCTGATGCAGAAGTTCGGCCTGACCGAAACGCAATCCAGGCAACTGCTGACCGACGCGCGTCCGGCGGCCGCACCGACCACGCTCGACCAGAGCGCGGGCGCATCCACGCTCGACCTGCAGGAGTCGTTCGATCGCGCATGGCTGCGCGTGGGCCTCGCGCTCGACCGCACCAACTTCACCGTCGACAACCGCGATCGTGCGAAGGGCATCTACTACGTGCGCTACGCGGACTCGATGCAGGAACTGAAGAAAGAAGGGCTGCTCGGCAAGCTGTTCTACAGCGGCAATTCGTCGAAAAAGCCGGGTCAGGAATTCCTCGTCAACGTGCGCTCGAAGGGTGACGCCGTGACGCAGGTGGCCGTGCTGGACGCGAATGGGCAGGTGGACAACTCGTCCGACGCGCAGCGCATCGTGACGCTGCTGCACGCGCAACTGAACTAAGCGGCCCGTGAGGTTCGCGAGTCTCGGCAGCGGCAGTGAAGGCAATGCCCTGCTGGTGGAAGCGCAAAGCGGCGCGACCACCACGCGCGTGCTGCTCGACTGCGGCTTTTCGGCAAAGGAGGTCGAGCGGCGTCTGACGCGGCTCGGCGCGAGCGTCGAAGGTCTCGACGCGATTCTGATCACGCATGAGCATAGCGACCACATTGGCAGTGCGCTGACGCTGGCGCGCAAGTGGTCGATTCCGTTGTATATGAGCTGGGGGACCGCCCGCGCGGTGGGAGCCGACAAAGCCGATATCGACCTGCAGGTGCTGTGGGGCGACGAAGCGGTGGCGATCGGCGACCTCAGCATTCTCCCTTACACCGTGCCGCACGACGCCCGCGAGCCGCTGCAATACGTGTTCTCAAACGGCGCGAGCCGGCTCGGTGTGCTGACGGATGTCGGTACGTCCACGCCGCATATCAGCGCGATGCTGAGCGGTTGCGACGCGCTGGTGCTCGAATGCAATCACGACGTGCGGATGCTGGCGGGCAGCCGCTATCCGCAGTCGCTGAAAGCGCGCATCGGCGGCAATCACGGGCATCTGAACAACGACGCGGCGGCTCAAATTCTGGCCTCGCTCGACCGTTCGCGATTGCGCCATCTAGTCGCCGCGCATCTGAGCCAGCAGAACAATCTGCCGGAACTGGCGCAGGCGGCTATGGCCGGTGTGCTGGGCACGGCGCCCACGGACGTGGTGGTGGCTTCGCAGGACGACGGGTTTGCGTGGCTGAGCGTGTAATCCACGCCAGATGCCTCTTGCTCTCCCGGCGCGGCGGACGTCGCGGCGCCAATGAAAAAAGCCCCTAACGATCGCTCGTTAGGGGCTTTGTCCTTTCAAGGGCGAGGCGTTTCGAACGCCGCGCCCCGAATCAGGCTTAGTTGCGGTTGCCGCCGAAGATACCGAGCAGCGCCAGCAGGTTGACGAACACGTTGTACAGATCCAGGTAAATCGCGAGCGTGGCAGTGATGTAGTTCGTTTCACCGCCGTTCACGACGCGCTGAACGTCGAACAGCATGTAGGCCGAGAAGATCACGATGGCGAGGACCGACACTGTAAGCATCAGCGCCGGCAGGTGCAGGAAAACGTTCGCGACCGACGCCAGCAGCAGCACGATCACGCCCATGAACAGCCACTTGCCGAGACCCGAAAAGTCGCGCTTGCTGACCGTGGCGATGGTTGCCATCGACGCGAAGATCACACCAGTGCCACCGAAGGCGAGCATGATCAGCGACGGGCCGTTCGAAAAACCGAGCACGAAGCTCAGGATGCGCGACAGCATCAGGCCCATGAAGAATGTGAAGCCGAGCAGCACGAACACGCCGGCCGCGCTGTCTTTGGTTTTCTGGATGGCGAACATGAAGCCGAAGGCGATCGCGAAGAACGCCAGCATGCTCATGGCGGGACTCGTGGCGGCGAACAGCGAGAAACCCGTGGCGAGGCCCACCCACGCGCCGAGCACTGTCGGAATCATGGACAGCGCGAGCAGCCAGTAGGTGTTCCGTAGCACGCGGTTACGCGTTTCGACCGTGCTGACCGCGCCATTGCGGCCAAAGCTATACGGATGATCGTTCATGGTCTCTCCTTACCTCAGAAGCAAGTTACGTATGGTTGTGAAGCGGGTTTAGCGAGCCGCGCCGTGGGAATTTCTGTCACCGGCCGCGGCGCTCTCATCCCTAAGATTGGCGCGCGGGCAGGGAGTTTCAATGCCCTGAAAATACCGACACTGCCTACGCTACCAGTATTCGGAAACTCCTGCTTGGAGTCTTTCAATGTTGTAAGGGTTCAATCGCAATCATACACGGGAACATGCTACAATAGCGGATTCATTTGAATCTGTAACCTCTTAATTTTTTGGAGTTTTTATGGCGATCGAACGCACCCTGTCCATTATCAAGCCGGACGCAGTGGCCAAGAACGTGATCGGCCAGATCTACACCCGTTTCGAGAACGCTGGTCTGAAGATCGTGGCATCGCGCATGGTTCACCTGTCGCGCGCCGACGCGGAGAAGTTCTACGCTGTGCACGCTGCACGTCCGTTCTTCAAGGACCTGGTCGATTTCATGATCTCGGGCCCGGTTGTCGTGCAAGCGCTGGAGGGCGAAAACGCCATCCTGAAGCACCGTGATCTGATGGGTGCAACGGACCCGAAGAAGGCGGAAAAGGGCACGATCCGCGCCGACTTCGCAGACAGCATCGACGCGAACGCAGTGCACGGTTCCGACGCGCCTGAAACGGCTGCAGTTGAAATCGCGTTCTTCTTCCCGCAAGTGAACGTCTACTCGCGTTAAGCAGGACTTGCCATGCCGGATTCGTGCCGCCGACTGGATTTATCGCACGAATCGCCCGGCAAAGTAGTAAGGTAAAAGCAGCAGGAATGGGCGCGAACGGCATGGCGTTCATGCAGCTTGTTGCATGAACGTAGTCTCGCACTGAAATGGCAGGATTCGATATGACGAGCAGTCCCACCGTCAACCTTCTCGACCTCGACGCCCAAGGGCTTGTCGCCTACTGCGACAGCCTGGGCGAGAAACCGTTTCGCGCCAAGCAATTGCAGCGCTGGATTCACCAATACAACGCTGCCGACTTCGACGGCATGACCGATCTGGCGAAGTCCTTGCGCGAAAAGCTCAAGGGGCGCGCCACGATCTCGATGCCGGGCATCGTCAGCGACCATATTTCGACCGACGGCACACGCAAGTGGCTGATCGATGTCGGCAACAGCAACGCGGTTGAAACCGTCTACATTCCCGAAGAAACGCGCGGCACGCTGTGTGTATCGTCGCAGGCCGGGTGTGCGGTCAATTGCCGTTTCTGTTCGACCGGCAAACAGGGTTTTTCTCGCAATCTCACCACCGGCGAAATCATCGGTCAGTTGCGTATGGCCGAGTTCGCGCTGCGCGCGTCGCGCGGCGTGGACGGCGGCCGCGCCACGGGTGGTGACGGCAAGGGCGAGCGCGTCGTCACGAATGTCGTGATGATGGGCATGGGCGAGCCGCTGCTCAATTACGATGCGGTCGTGCCGGCCATGCGCCTGATGCTCGACGACAACGCGTATGGTTTGTCGCGCCGCCGTGTCACGCTGTCCACTTCGGGTGTCGTGCCTATGATGGACCGGCTCGGCGCCGATCTGCCCGTGGCGCTCGCGGTATCCTTGCATGCCCCTAGCGATCCATTGCGTGACATGCTGGTGCCGTTGAACAAAAAGTACCCGCTGCGCGAATTGATGGCGGCTTGCCAGCGCTATCTGAAGGTCGCGCCGCGCGACTTCATTACGTTTGAATATTGCATGCTCGACGGCGTGAACGACAGCGAAGCGCAAGCGCGCGAGTTGCTGGCGGTAACGCGCGACGTGCCGTGCAAGTTCAACCTGATTCCGTTCAATCCGTTCCCCGAATCGGGCCTCATCCGCTCGAAACCGGAACAGATCAAGCGGTTTGCACAAGTGTTGATGGACGCGGGCGTCGTCACCACGGTGCGTAAAACACGCGGCGATGATATCGACGCTGCCTGCGGTCAGTTGGCCGGTGCGGTGAAGGACCGCACTCGCCTCGCTGAGCGCACCGGGAAGGCGGCGAAGATTATCGAGGTTCGCGCCGTGTAATCGTGCGGGACGGTAGGGTGCCGGTGTTCGAAGAAGCTCTGCGAACGCGCGAAGACCTGCCGTATCGGTGTCGATTGAAAAGAAAGTTTGCAGAAGCGATCGGAAGCGGCGCACAAGGCCGCGCATTTTGTTATAAACGGTCTGCGATTTGGACGTGAGGCTTGAGCCCGTCCGGGTTGCACAAGTGAAAAAGAATCGACGCGAAAGGATTTGGGATGAGTGAGCCGCAGCACCCGCAGCCGCAGGACACAGACACGAACGAAGGCCATCCGGCGCCGGTTGCACGGGCGGTGGTGCAGCCCGTTGTGCAGCCGGGCATGGATTCGTTGGCGGCGGTTGGCGCGCGCTTGACCCAATTGCGTGAATCGAAAGGCTGGACAATCGAGGACGTATCGGCGCGTCTGAAAGTGTCCGCCATCAAGTTGCGCGCGCTCGAATCGGGCGACATCAGCCACTTGCCGGACACCACTTTCGCACTGGGTGTGGTGCGCAGTTACGCGAAGATGCTCGGCGCCGATCCCACGCCGTTCACGGCGGCATTGCGGCGCGAGAAAGGCGTGGCCGCGCCGGATCTGTCGATGCCGGCGTCGTCGGGTAAGGATTTGCCGCGTGGCCGGGTGTCGCTTTCGCTGGGCGGCAGCGGGCAAAAGAGCCGCTCGTGGTTGTGGGGCGTGGCGGCGGTGATCGTCGCGGTGATCGCGCTGGGCATGTGGCATACCAACGGCGGCGATTCGTCGGCGTGGCTTGCGCGGCTGAAAGCGAGTGCGAATGGTGCCGCTGGTGGCGCGACCGGCGCATCGGGCGCGGTGGCGCAAGGTCAAGCGGCGGGTTCCGAAGCAACGGCGGACGAGGCCGCGTCCACGCCGGACGCGCAGGTGGCAGCAGAGAATGCAGCATCGGCCACGCTGATGCCTGCGCCGCTTGCCACTGGCACGACGCCGTCGTCGGCGCCGGCGCCGGCGGTTACGGCGGCAGCGGCCGCGCCCAAGGCCGGGTCGCAGGCCCCAGCTGCCACAGCGCCGGGCGCAAGTGCGCCGGCGGCGGTGGTCGCGGGTGCGTCGGCGGCAACGGTGGCGCCGGCTGCCGGTGAGGCAATCGTCGCATTGCGCGTGACGCAGGACAGCTGGTTCAGCGTGCGTGGACAGGATGGCAAGGAAGTGTTCTCCGGCCTTGTGCACGCAGGCGATACCAAAGAAGTAACGGGTGTGGCGCCGTTCAGGATCACGGTTGGCAACAAGGCCGGTCTTGAATCGCTGACGCTCGACGGCCAGCCGGTCGATCCGTCGAAATATGCGGCGGCCAAAGGTAATGTGGCGCGCTTTGCGCTGCCTTGACAGATACGGTATGCGCCGCGGCCAACCGGTCCGCGGCGCTTTTTCAATTCAGGCGCTACGTCTCTTGAGTGGCGCATGCGGCGTAAATGGGTTTTTCGATGCATTCCGAAGCTCAATCCCAATCCAGTAGCAAGATCGTTTCCAACGAGCCGGTGTTCGGCGGCCAGGCCGCGCGGCGCAAGTCGCACGCGGTCGACGTCCGCTGGGGCGGCCAGCTCGTCACGATCGGTGGCGACGCGCCCGTGCGCGTCCAGTCCATGACCAACACGGATACCGCGGACGCCATTGGCACCGCAATCCAGATCAAGGAGCTGGCGCAGGCCGGCTCGGAACTGGTGCGTATCACGGTGAACACGCCGGAAGCGGCTGCGGCCGTGCCGGCCGTGCGCGAGCAGCTCGACCGCATGGGCGTGTCGGTGCCGCTCGTCGGCGACTTCCATTACAACGGCCATTTGTTGTTGCGCGATTACCCCGCCTGCGCGGAGGCGTTGTCCAAGTACCGGATCAACCCGGGCAACGTGGGCCACGGCGCGAAGCGCGACACGCAGTTCGCGCAGATGGTCGAAGCCGCGGCCAAATACGATAAACCGGTGCGTATCGGCGTCAACTGGGGCAGTCTGGATCAGGATCTGCTCGCAAAGATGATGGACGAGAACGCCGCGCGTTCCACGCCGTGGGAAGCGCAAAGCGTGATGTACGAAGCGCTCATCCAGTCGGCGATCGGCTCGGCGGAGCGAGCAGTCGAACTCGGTCTGTCGCGCAACCAGATCATTCTGTCGTGCAAGGTTAGCGGCGTGCAGGATCTGATCGCCGTGTACCGTGAACTCGCGCGCCGTTGCGATTTCGCGCTGCATCTCGGCTTGACCGAAGCAGGCATGGGCTCGAAAGGCATCGTGGCATCGACCGCGGCATTGTCCGTGTTGCTGCAGCAGGGCATCGGCGACACGATCCGTATTTCGCTTACGCCGGAACCGGGCGGATCGCGCACCGGCGAGGTGATCGTCGGCCAGGAAATCCTGCAGACCATGGGTCTGCGCTCGTTCACGCCGATGGTGATCGCGTGTCCGGGTTGCGGTCGTACCACCAGCACGCTGTTCCAGGAACTGGCGTCGCAGATCCAGACCTATCTGCGCACGCAGATGCCGGTGTGGCGCGATCAGTATCCTGGCGTCGAGAAGATGCACGTCGCGGTGATGGGTTGCATCGTCAACGGTCCGGGCGAGTCGAAGCAGGCCAACATCGGCATCAGCTTGCCGGGTTCGGGTGAGAATCCTGCCGCGCCGGTGTTCATCGACGGCGAAAAGGTGAAGACGCTGCGCGGCGAGAACATTGCGCAAGAATTCCAGCAAATCGTGAGTGACTACGTCGAGCGCCGCTACGGCCGCGCCGACGCGCTCAATTAAATATCGGCTATCGAAAGACAGATGACTGAACAGAAGAAAAAGCTCGAAAAGCTGTCCGGCGTGAAGGGCATGAACGACATCCTTCCGCAGGAAGCCGGGTTGTGGGAATTTTTCGAAACCACCGTCAAGTCGATGCTGCGTTCGTACGGATACCAGAATATTCGTACGCCGATCATCGAGCATACGCAGTTGTTCAAGCGCGGTATCGGTGAAGTGACCGACATCGTCGAGAAAGAGATGTATAGCTTTACCGACGCGCTCAATGGTGAAAATCTGACCATGCGCCCGGAAAATACGGCAGCGGTGGTGCGCGCGGCGATCGAACACAACATGCTGTACGACGGTCCGAAGCGCCTGTGGTACATCGGCCCGATGTTCCGTCACGAGCGTCCGCAGCGCGGCCGTTATCGCCAGTTCCATCAGGTCGGCGTGGAAGCGCTGGGCTTTGCCGGTCCGGACGCCGACGCTGAAATCATCATGATGTGCCAGCGCCTGTGGGACGACCTCGGCCTGATGGGCATCAAGCTCGAAATCAACTCGCTGGGTCTCGCGCACGAACGCGCGGCGCATCGTGTCGAACTGATCGCGCACCTCGAAAAGCACATGGACGTACTCGACGAAGAAGCGAAGCGTCGTCTCTACACGAACCCGCTGCGCGTGCTCGATACGAAGAATCCGGCCATGCAGGAAGTCGCGCAGAACGCGCCGAAGCTGATCGATTTTCTCGGCGAAGAATCGCGCGCGCACTTCGACGGTTTGCAGCGCATTCTGAAGGCGAACAATATTCCGTTCACGATCAATCCGCGTCTCGTGCGCGGTCTCGATTATTACAATCTGACCGTGTTCGAATGGGTGACGGACAAGCTCGGCGCGCAAGGCACCGTCGCGGCCGGCGGCCGTTACGATCCGCTGATCGAACAGCTCGGCGGCAAGCCCACGGCAGCATGCGGCTGGGCAATGGGCATCGAGCGGATTCTCGAATTGCTAAAAGAAGAGCAACTCGTGCCGGAAGACGAAGGTTGCGACGTGTACGTGGTCCACCAGGGCGACGCGGCGCGCGAACAGGCCTTCATCATCGCCGAGCGTTTGCGCGACACGGGCCTCGACGTCATCCTGCATTGCAGTGCAGACGGTCAGACGGCCAGCTTCAAATCGCAGATGAAGCGTGCGGATGCAAGCGGCGCGGCCTTCGCGGTGGTGCTCGGTGAAGACGAGATCGCCAACGGCACGGTCGGCGTGAAGCCGCTGCGCGATACGAATGCTAACGGCGGTAAAAACGAGCAACACAACGTGCCCGCCGAAGACTTGACCGAATTTCTAATCAATGCGATGGTTGCAACCGCCGAAGACGGCGACGACTGATCGCGATGTCGTCGAGCCGGTTGGTTTTCAATCGGACTCGACACGCACATGTAGCAAGAAAGAGGAAATCGCCGGGCAATGAGTTACCACGACGAACAAGAATCGATTGAAAGTCTGAAGGCATGGTGGACGCAGTGGGGTAATGCAACCACATGGATCGTGCTGGTGGCGCTGGTGGCCGCGGCCGGCTGGAACGGCTGGAATTTCTGGCAGCGGCGCGAGGCGGCGGAAGCCGCCGTGCTATATGACCAGGTGCAGCAAGCCGTGGCATCGGGCGACAAGGCAAAGATCACGCGCGTCGCCGCCGACATGGAAGACAGGTTCAGCCGCACCGCGTATGCGCAGATGACCGCGTTGGGCGCCGCCAAGGCGCTGTACGCCGCGGGCGACGAAGCCGCCGCGAAGGCGCAACTGCAATGGACCATCGATCACGCAAAAGATGACGAGTTCAAGCAGATTGCGAAACTGCGTCTCGCTTCGCTGCTGCTCGACGACAAGGCTTACGACCAGGGTCTTGCGCTGCTCGCCGAACCGCAATCCGACGCGTTCAAAGGCATCGTGGCGAACGGCCGCGGCGATCTGCTCGCCGCTCAAGGCAAGCGTGACGATGCGCGCGCGGCCTACAAGCTCGCGCTCGACTCGCTGTCGAAAAACGATAGTTCGGCGCGCCAGTTGATTCAGTTCAAGCTGGACGCGCTGGGCGGCTGATTGCCGCATGTAAGCGCCATAATCAGCGCCGCATGTAACGACCAGTTGGTCTCTTTTAACTAATTTCCTGAATGCTTCGTCCACCGATGAATCTGCTGAAACGTTACGCTGTGCCCGTTGCCTGTGCGATGACCGTCCTCACCATGGCGGCTTGCTCATCCACGAAAGACGAGCGCCGCGTGCCGACGCCGCTCACCGAGTTCAAACCCGTGCTCGACGTGCAGCAGGCCTGGAAGGCGAGCGTCGGCAAGGCAGGCCGTTACCTGTTTTCGCCGGTGGCGGTCGGCAACGCGGTGTACGCGGCTGGCGCGAACGGTTCGGTTGCGAAGATCGATGCGCAAACCGGTCAGGACATCTGGCGCATCAAGCTGCATGACGACCTCTCGGCGGGTGTCGGCAGCGACGGCACGCTCACGGCGGTCGGTGGCCTGAAGGGCGACGTCTACGTGCTCGGCGCGGACGGCAAGCAGTTGTGGACTGCCAAGGCGCCGGGCGAGATCATTTCGCCGCCGCTCGTCGGCAATGGCCTCGTGGTGGTGCGTACGGTCGACGGCCAGATCGTCGCGTTCAATGCACAAACCGGCGAGCAGCGCTGGAACTACCGCAACCGCGCGGTGCCGCTCAATCTGCGCGTCTCGTCGGGCATGACGTTCGCGGGCGACGCAGCCGTGCTGGCCGGTTTCCCGGGCGGCGCGTTCGCCGCGATCAACCTGCAGACGGGCGACAACTACTGGCAAACGCCGGTGTCCTATCCGAAGGGCGTGACGGAAGTGGAGCGTATCAACGACGTGACCGGTCCGCCCACGCTGGTCGGTTCGGAAACCTGCGCAGTGACGTTCCAGGGTCAGATTGGCTGTTTCGACGCGAACTCGGGCCGCGCGGTGTGGGAAAAAGCGTTTTCGAGCACGAGCGGTCTGGCGCAGGATGACCGCGCCGTGGTCGCGGCGGACGACTGGTCGGTGGTGTCGGCGTTCGACGTCGCCAGCGGCGCGCCGCTGTGGAAGAACGACAAGCTGAAGAACCGCGACCTGAGCGTGCCGTTCATTCTGGGTCACGCTGCGGTGCTGGGCGACTACCAGGGTTACGTCCACTTCCTGTCCCGCGACGACGGTACGCTCGTCGCCCGCGTGAAGACCGACGGCAGCCCGATTACCGCCGCGCCGGTGCTGGCCGGCGAGACGCTGGTGGTGCTGACGCACGACGGCGACCTGTACGGCTACCGCCCGCGCTGATCGCGCGAGGCCAATCGCCGTCTGGCGTGCAGGCCGGCTTTGCCGGCCGCACGCGTTTCAGAAGAGTTGGTTGCAAGGCAGAGTAAGTAGAAGAATTACGCCGGACTGGCTGGTCCGGCAAGTCGGATCAGATATGGCACACGGGCTACGTGGCCATCGGTGGCTGCTTGCGGCGCCATCATCGACGGCATCTTCGCAAATACCGCGGAGAATCGTATTCGAACTGGCGTGCGAGTCGTCGAGCAGGAAGACTGAACCTGGCGGCCCCTTGCACCGCCCCATACAGCCAAACCCCCGTCCACTCCGGTGCGCATATTGACAGCACATCCGGAGCTGGCCGAATTCGTGATAATTTTCGTCAAACGCTGCCGTGTAGCGGCCGCATGGCGTCGCTACGCGGACGGTCGATTTCGATCCCGCGTTTCACCGTGAACAACATCTGATGAAACCCGTTATTGCCCTCGTTGGGCGCCCCAATGTGGGGAAATCCACGCTGTTCAACCGGCTCACGCGCTCGCGTGACGCGCTGGTTGCCGACCTGCCCGGTCTCACCCGCGATCGCCACTACGGCGAAGGGCGCACCGGCGAGCGGCCGTATCTGGTCGTCGATACAGGCGGTTTCGAGCCGGTCGCCAAAGACGGCATCCTGCACGAAATGGCGCGTCAAACCCGCCAGGCGGTCGAGGAATCGGACATTGTCGTGTTCATCGTCGACGGGCGCAATGGCCTCGCGCCGCAGGACAAGTCGATCGCGGACTATCTGCGCAAGGTCGGCCGGCCGATTTTCCTCGTCGTCAACAAGGCGGAGGGCATGAAGTACAGCACGGTCGCCGCCGATTTCTACGAACTCGGACTCGGCGACCCGCGCGCGATTTCCGCGGCGCACGGCGACGGCGTCACGGAAATGATCAACGAGGCGCTCGAAGTCGCCTATGCCGGCCAGCCTGAAGAAAACGACGACGAGAAAGCCGCACGCGGCGTGAAGATTGCGATCGTCGGCCGGCCGAATGTCGGCAAGTCGACGTTGATCAACGCGCTGGTGGGTGAAGAGCGCGTGATCGCGTTCGACATGCCCGGCACCACGCGGGATTCGATCTACGTCGATTTCGAGCGCGGCGGCAAGCCATACACGCTGATCGATACAGCCGGCCTGCGCCGCCGCGGCAAAGTGTTCGAAGCGATCGAGAAATTCTCGGTGGTGAAAACGCTGCAGTCGATCTCCGACGCGAACGTCGTAATCCTGCTGCTCGACGCGCGCCAGGATATTTCAGAACAGGACGCGCACATCGCCGGCTTCGTAGTGGAGCAGGGGCGCGCGCTGGTGGTGGGCGTGAACAAATGGGACGGGCTCGATCCGCATGTGCGCGAGCGCACCAAGGCGGACCTCGAGCGCAAACTAAAATTTCTCGACTTCGCCAAATTCCATTTCATTTCCGCCGCGGAAAAAACCGGAATCGGCCCGTTGATGCGCTCGGTCGACGACGCCTACGCCGCCGCCATGGCCAAGCTGCCGACGCCGAAGCTCACGCGCGCGCTGATCGATGCCGTCGAGTTCCAGCAGCCGCGCCGCCGCGGTCCGGTGCGCCCGAAACTGCGTTACGCGCACCAGGGTGGACAGAATCCGCCGATCATCGTGATTCACGGCAACGCGCTCGACGCGATCACCGAAACCTACAAACGCTACCTCGAAAACCGCTTCCGGGAAACTTTCAAGCTGACTGGGACTCCATTGCGAATAGAGTTCAGATCGTCGACGAACCCTTACGCGGATAAAGGCTAAATCCAGGCTGAAACCCGCATGCGCACTGGCTTTGGCCGCCTGGCCAGGTGCCTCGCGCAAAAATGAAAATCGGCTATAGTGTAGCGGTTGACGGCGGATCTCTTTTTCTTCGTCGTCAATTAAGTCAACCTGCAAAAAAATACGGAGTTTGCTATGAGCAACAAAGGGCAATTGTTACAAGACCCGTTTTTGAACGCACTGCGTAAAGAGCATGTGCCGGTGTCGATCTATCTGGTCAACGGCATCAAGCTTCAAGGGAACATCGAATCGTTCGACCAGTACGTCGTGTTGCTCCGGAATACGGTCACCCAGATGGTCTACAAGCACGCAATCTCGACTGTCGTGCCAGCCCGTCCGGTGAATTTCCACCCGGATTCCGAACAGTCCTAACCCTCGTCGCGGCCGGCGTAACGTCGCCCGTTGGCGATTACTCCCGGCCGCCTCATTTTGATATCCTCCAATTTGATCAATGCAGCGCTTGTCGGCATCGACTTCGGTAAGATCGATTTCGAAGCCAGTCTCGAAGAACTCAGCCTGCTCGCGCAAAGCGCGGGCGCGAATCCCCTGGTCACCCTCACCGGGCGCCGGTCCAGCCCCGATGCCAAGATGTTCGTCGGCAGCGGCAAGGCCGAAGAACTGCGTCTTGCGTGTGAGGCGAACGACATCGAACTCGTCATTTTCAATCATGCTCTGGCGCCTGCGCAGCAGCGCAATCTGGAGCAGGCGCTTAACCGGCGCGTGATCGATCGCACCAGTCTGATCCTCGACATTTTTGCGCAACGCGCCCGCAGCCATGAAGGCAAACTGCAGGTGGAACTCGCGCAGTTGCAGTACCTTTCCACGCGACTAATCCGCGCATGGACTCACCTGGAGCGGCAAAAAGGCGGTATCGGTTTGCGCGGCCCGGGTGAAACGCAGCTCGAAACCGACCGCCGTTTGATCGGCGAGCGCATCAAGGCGCTTAAGACGCGGCTCGAGAAATTGCGCCGTCAGCACGGCACGCAGCGTCGTGCGCGCAGCCGCAATCAGACCATGTCCGTGTCGCTCGTCGGTTACACGAACGCGGGTAAATCCACGCTGTTCAACGCGCTCACCAAGGCTCAGGCGTACGCCGCCGACCAGTTGTTTGCGACGCTGGATACGACCTCGCGGCGCGTCTATCTCGGCGACGAAGCGGGGCAGGTCGTGGTGTCCGATACGGTCGGTTTCATTCGCGAACTGCCTCACCAACTGGTGGCGGCATTTCGCGCCACGCTTGAAGAAACCATTCACGCCGACCTGCTGCTGCACGTGGTCGATGCGTCGAGCGCGGTGCGGCTCGATCAGATCGATCAGGTGAACGAGGTGTTGCACGCAATCGGTGCGGACACCATCCGGCAGGTGCTGGTCTTCAACAAGATCGACGCGGTGCCGGAGTTGGCAGCCCGTGGGGACGCGGTCGAGCGGGACGAGTATGGTAATATTTCGCGCGTCTTTTTGAGCGCGCGCACAGGGCAGGGGCTGGACACACTGCGCGCTGCCATCGCTGAAATCGCTACTGCCGAACCTCTTCCCGAAACGCTGGTCGATCTTTCGGAAGAAGACCGGTCGGCGGCACCACGCGACGACCGCAAGGTTCCAGAACTCGGGCATTGACCCGTTCCAATTGCACTGACCCGCTGTCTACTCTGGTGAACGAACACAGGTGAACGATTACAACGAGCGGAGTATCTGGCTGCGCATGCGCGCCATGCTTTCACTGAACGATCCGCGCTGGGGCCGGGGGGACGGCAATGGCGACCGGCAACGTCCAAACGAGCCCAGGCGTCCGCCGAGCAAGGACGGTGAAGGCCCGCCCGATCTCGACGAGATGTGGCGCGATTTCAACCGCCGTTTGAGCCGCGTGTTCGGCCGCAAGGGCGGCGGCGCGGGTGGCGGCCGGCCGGACAACGGTCGGGGTGCGCGCATCGGCGTTGGCATTGTGATCGGTGTGCTGCTGGCCATTTATCTCGGCAGCGGCGTGTTCGTCGTGCAGGACGGCCAGGCCGGCGTCGTGATGCAATTCGGCAAATATCGCTACACGGCCGGGCAGGGTGTGCACTGGCGTTTGCCATATCCGTTCGAAGCGCATGAGCTCGTCAATATCGGCCAGATCCGCCAGGTGGAGATTGGCCGCAATAACGTGGTGCGAGTCGCGAACGTGAAAGACGCGTCGATGCTCACACACGACGCGGACATCGTCGACGTGCGCTTCGCGGTGCAATACCAGGTGAGGAAGCCGACCGACTACCTGTTCCGCAGCGTCGATCCCGATCAGGGCGTGACGCAGGCCGCTCAGGCGGCGGTGCGCAGCATCGTCGGCGCGCGCAGCAGCAATGACATTCTCTATCAGGATCGCGAAACAATTCGCCAGCAGCTGATGGCGGCGATCCAGCAATCCCTGGATGAATACCAGTCCGGACTCGCCGTGACCGGTGTGACGATCCAGGGTGTGCAGGCGCCCGACCAGGTGCAAGCCGCGTTCGACGACGCCGCGAAAGTCCGTCAGGAAAACGAGCGCGCGAAACGCGATGCCGAGGCCTATGCCGCGGATCTGTTGCCGCGCGCGCAAGCCGACGTGGCTCGCCAGATCGACGAAGCCAAAACGTACAGCGACAAGACGGTCGCCCAGGCGCAGGGCGACGCCGAGCGCTTCAAGCAGGTCTACGCGCAGTACTCGAAAGCGCCCGCTGTGATTCGCGAGCGCATGTATCTGGAAACCATGCAGCAGATCTATTCGAATACGACCAAGGTGTTTGTGGACAGCAAGAGCGGCAACAATGTGCTGTATCTGCCGCTCGACAAGCTGGTCGAACAGACCCGTCAGCGGGTGACCGACGCGGCCGCCGCCTCGGGCGCCGTGGCTGCTGCCGCGCCGCAAGCGGCGAGCGGTGCCGCATTGCCTTCGGCCACGCCGTCTGCCTCCGCAACCGGCGCCGCTGCTTCCGCGCCGGCAGCAGTTGCCGCGCCCGCCAGCCAGGCCGCAGCCAGCAGCGACGCGCTGCGCTCACGCGACTCCTTCCGCAGCCGTATGCGCGAAGACGACGTTCAATAAGGAGCGCACATCATGAACAGGATCATTGCGCTCGTCGTGGCTGTCGTCATCGTGCTGTTTGCCGCTTCGTCGATGGTGTTCGTCGTCGATCAGCGTCATCTGGCCGTGCTGTCGTCGCATGGCGACAAGGCGCCGAGCCTGCTCGGCCCCGGGCTGCACGTCAAACTGCCGCCGCCGTTGCAAACGGTCACGCTGGTCGATAACCGCATCCAGTCGCTCGATGCACCGGACGAAGACCGCTACATGACGTCCGATAAAACCGATCTGCTGGCCAACCCGGTCGTCAAATATCGCGTGACCGATCCGCTGAAGCTGCTTGCCGAAACCAGAGGCGATGCGCAGAGCTTGCCGGACCGGCTCGCCTTGCTGTCGCGCAGCGCGCTCGGCGATGCGTTCGCGAAGGTCACGCTGTCCGACGCGCTGGCCCGCCAGCAGGCCGTCGCCGACGAAGCGCGCGCCGCGATGGACAAGGCTGCGGCATCGCTCGGCGTGTCGGTGGTCGACGTGCAGTTGACGCGTGTCGACTTCCCCGCGTCGATGGCGGACTCCGTCTACAAGCGGATGATCGCCGCGCGTCAGCAGGTCGCGGCCGACGAGCGCGCGAAGGGCACGGCCGAGGCCGACAAGATCAGGCAGGACGCGCTCGGCCAGCAACAGGCAATTCTCGCGGACGGTTATCGTCAGGCGCAAACCATCAAGGGCGAGGGCGATGCGAAGGCTGCGGAAATCGCCGCCGAGGCGTACGGCACCGACCCGCAGTTCTATCAGTTCTATCAAAGCATGCAGGCGTATAGGAACACCTTCAAGCCGGGCGACGTGATCGTGGTCGACCCGAGCAACGAGTTCTTCCGCTTCATGCGTAGCCCGACCGGCGGCGCCGCCCCGGACGCTCCCGCGGTCCCACGCAAACACTGATAACCGGAAACCGGAACGCCGCGGCATCCGCATCGCGGCCCCTTCATTCGCATGGATATAGCCGGCTCGTTATTGCTCGCGATCGCGTTGATGCTGATTATTGAAGGGATGTTTCCCTTCGTTTTTCCGAGCGCCTGGCGCGACACGTTCCGTAAAATAGCGGAACGGCCGCCGCATCAGATTCGCGTGGGCGGCCTGATCGTGATGGTGCTCGGGCTGATCCTGCTGTTTATCGTGACCTGAAGGGATCTCTTTTGGTGCCAGCCTGATGGTGCGCGAAGGCTTGAGGCCAACTGCAAACGGCGGCCACTGCCGGCGGTTGGTTCCCGAACGGCGCGCAAAGCAACTACAACTGCAACGCCTGCGGACAATCGTCGGAAGCGCTCTTCGCAAGCGGCCCGAACGCCCGCGGTAGCCGCCAAAATCGAGCCGCCGCCCGCCATTCACACTCACTTACCGGCGCACCCAGCCGCCGTGTTCAACGTCGTAGGACTGTATCGATGTCGACCTGGTTACTTCCCGAGAATATTGCCGACGTGCTGCCGTCGGAAGCCCGCAAGATCGAAGAATTGCGGCGCCATCTGCTGGACCGTTTCCGTTCGTATGGCTACGAGATGGTCATGCCGCCGTTGCTCGAATATATCGAGTCGCTGCTCACCGGCGGCGGACACGATCTGAATCTGCGCACCTTCAAGCTCGTCGATCAGCTGTCCGGACGCACGCTCGGTCTGCGCGCGGACATTACGCCGCAGGTCGCGCGGATCGACGCACATTTGTTGAATCGCCAGGGCGTGACGCGTCTTTGCTACGCGGGCAACGTCGCGCATACGCGTCCGCGCGGCCTGCACGCCACGCGCGAGCAGATTCAGATCGGCGCGGAAATCTACGGCCACGCCGGCCTCGAAGCGGACCTGGAAATCCAGCAACTGATGCTCGACGCGCTGCGTCTGGCCGGCCTTGCGAAAGTGCGCCTCGATCTGTGCCATGCGGGCGTGCTCGCCGCGCTGATCGAAGCCGAACCGGCAGCGGCCGAACTCGGCCAGTCGCTCTACGACGCGCTCGCGGGCAAGGACGTGCCGCGCCTCGTCGAACTGACGGCCAACCTCACGCCGGCGATTCGCGACGCGTTGCGCGCGCTGCCCACGTTGTACGGCGACGCTTCAGTGCTCGACGAAGCCCGCGCACGCCTGCCCAATATGCCGGCCATTGCCCGCGCGCTCGACGACCTCGCGTTCCTCGCGAGCCAGGTGGACGGCGCCGAAGTCATGATCGATCTCGCCGATCTGCGCGGCTATGCGTACCACAGCGGCGTGATGTTCTCGGCGTATGTGGACGGCGTACCGAATGCGGTGGCGCGGGGCGGCCGTTACGACCACGTGGGTCAAGCGTATGGCCGCGCGCGGGCGGCAACCGGCTTTTCGCTCGATCTGCGCGAAGTGGCGCGGATTTCGCCGGTCGAAGCGCGCAGCAGCGCGATTCTCGCGCCGTGGCAGCACGACGAGGCATTGCGCGTGAGCGTGGCCGCGTTGCGCGATGCCGGCGAGGTGGTGATTCAGGCGCTGCCTGGCCACGAACACGATCTCGATGAATTCGCGTTCGACCGCGTGCTGGTCGAACGCAGCGGTAACTGGGTCGTCGAACCGCGCGCCTGAGCGCGTTCCGGCAGACCCGCCAGAGGGCGATCCTCATGGCATGTCAGACGGCGCCGAACGTGTCGCCGAAGCACGGCGCGGCCGTTGGCCGCGCCACTTTCGCTATACCCACCATAACGTGCATACCGTTGAGCGGAAACGGAAAAATTCGGAAGGTTCCGCGAACATAGGTAGAATACGTTTTTAACCAGCTTACGAAACAACATGTCTGCCAGCGCAGTGAATGTGAACCCCGGGCGTAACGTCGTCGTCGTGGGAACCCAATGGGGTGATGAAGGCAAGGGCAAGATCGTCGACTGGCTGACGGACCACGCTCAAGGCGTCGTTCGCTTCCAGGGCGGTCACAATGCCGGCCACACGCTTATCATCGGCGGCAAGAAAACCATCTTGCGCCTGATTCCGTCGGGCATCATGCATCCCGGCGTCGCGTGCTACATCGGCAATGGCGTCGTGTTGTCGCCGGAAGCGCTGTTCAAGGAAATCGGCGAGCTCGAAGCCGCCGGGATCGATGTCCAGAATCGCCTCTTCATTTCCGAAGCCACCACGCTGATCCTGCCGTATCACATCGCCATCGACCAGGGCCGCGAAGCGCGCCGTGGCGCGGGCAAGATCGGCACGACCGGCCGCGGCATCGGCCCGGCTTACGAAGACAAGGTGGCACGCCGCGGTTTGCGCGTGCAGGATCTGTTCGAGCCCGAGACTTTTGCCGAACGTCTGCGTGAAAACCTCGACTATCACAACTTCGTGTTGACGCAATATCTGGGCGTCGCCGCGGTCGACTTCCAGCAAACGCTCGACACGATGCTCAGCTATGCCGACCGTCTGAAGCCGATGGTGACCGACGTGTCGCGCCGTCTGTACGACGTCAACGCGGCCGGCAGCAACCTGCTGTTCGAAGGCGCGCAAGGCACGCTGCTCGACATCGACCACGGCACGTATCCGTTCGTCACATCGAGCAACTGCGTGGCCGGTGCGGCCACGGCAGGCGCGGGTGTCGGTCCGCAAAAGCTGAACTACATTCTCGGCATCACCAAGGCGTACTGCACGCGCGTCGGCTCGGGCCCGTTCCCGAGCGAACTGTACGACGCGGATAACGCCGCCCGTCAGGAAGCGATCGGCCTCGAACTGGCCACGGTCGGCAAGGAATTCGGCTCGGTCACCGGCCGTCCGCGCCGCACCGGCTGGCTCGACGCCGCTGCACTGCGCCGCTCGATCCAGATCAACGGCGTATCGGGTCTGTGCATGACCAAGCTCGACGTGCTCGACGGTCTGGACGAAGTGAAGCTGTGCGTCGGCTACACGGTGGACGGCAAGCAAGTCGACCTGCTGCCGCGTGGCGCGTCGGAAGTCGCGCGTTGCGAGCCGGTGTACGAAACCTTCGCGGGCTGGAAGGAAAGCACGGTTGGCATCAAGGAATGGGACAAGCTGCCGGCGAATGCGCGCGCGTATCTGTCGCGTGTGCAGGAGGTTGCGGGCATTCCGATCGACATGGTGTCGACCGGTCCGGATCGCGATGAGACCATCCTGCTTCGTCATCCGTTCAAGGTTTAAACATGGTGCAAGGTGTACCCATGATTGCGATGAAAGATCCGCGCAACGACGACAAGAACCTGTGGGTCGGCTGGGACGAGTATCACCGGTTGATCGAACTGCTGGCGTTGCAGGTGCACGAGTCGGGCTGGAAATTCGACAAGATCCTGTGCCTTGCGCGCGGCGGTTTGCGTGTCGGCGATCAGCTCTCGCGCATTTACGATCTGCCGCTGGCGATTCTTGCCACGAGTTCGTATCGTGAGGCGGCCGGCACGGAGCAGGGCGAACTCGACATCGCGCAATACATCACCATGACGCGCGGCGAGTTGCACGGCAATGTGCTGCTGGTCGACGACCTGGTCGATTCGGGCGTGACGCTCGCGCGTGTTCAGCAGCATCTGAAAGAACGTTATCCGGCGATCACCGCGGTGCGTTCGGCGGTGCTCTGGTACAAGGGCTGCTCGAAGGTGAAGCCCGACTACCACGTGCAGTATCTGCCCACCAATCCGTGGATCCATCAACCGTTCGAGGAATGGGACACGGTGCGTCCGCATAACCTCGGCGCGTGGATCAAGCGCGGCACGGCACAAGCGCAGGAGTCGTCGGGGGCGTGATGTACACTTCGGCGCCGAACCTGTTGCGTCGTATCCCGCGTAGTCTCGCAAAACGGAGCCCAATGGGCTCCGTTTTTTTGTTTGCGCACTGTGCGTGTGCGCCTCGCAAACCGCGCATCGGCGATGTGGACAATACGGCTTGCGCAGCAGACGCGCTCATATCGCGGTGCTACACTGCGCGGACCATCACGTGGTGTATCCACAACAAGCCGGGCGGTGCCAGATGGGCAGTTTAGAATAGCGATCGTTTTTCCCGCCCAGGGAACGGATTTTCTCGCGTTTATGACAGATAACAATCACGAGCACAAACAGCCTCTGCCTTCCCTCGCCATTGCTGCGATTGGAGTGGTATTCGGCGATATCGGCACGAGCCCGTTGTACTCGCTGAAAGAAGCCTTCAGCCCATCGCACGGCATTCCGCTGACCGATCAATCCATTCTTGGCGTGATCTCGCTGCTGTTCTGGGCGATCGTGATCGTAGTCGGCGTCAAATATGTTTTGTTCGTGATGCGCGCGGACAATAACGGTGAGGGCGGCGTTCTCGCGCTGATGGCGCTGGCGTTGCGCTCGCTCGACGGGAAGTCGAAGATGGCGGGCTTGCTGATGATGCTGGGCATTTTCGGCGCCTGCATGTTCTACGGCGACGCGGTGATTACACCGGCCATTTCGGTGATCTCGGCGGTCGAAGGTCTGGAGATCGCCGCACCACATCTGTCGCATCTGGTGCTGCCGCTCACGATCGTGATCCTCATCCTGCTGTTCTGGATTCAACGGCATGGCACGGCCATGGTCGGCCGCCTGTTCGGTCCGATCATGGTGTTGTGGTTCGTGGTGCTCGCGGCGCTCGGCCTGTGGCACATCCTGCAGTCGCCGAACGTGATCCGCGCGCTCAACCCGTACTACGCTTACACCTTCATGGCTGCGCACGTGCTGCAGGCCTACGTCGTGCTCGGCTCGGTCGTGCTGGTGCTGACCGGCGCCGAAGCGCTGTACGCCGACATGGGCCACTTCGGCGCGAAGCCGATCCGCATGGCGTGGTACGTGCTGGTGATGCCGTCGCTGGTGCTGAACTACTTCGGCCAGGGCGCGCTGCTGATGCACGATCCGAAAGCCATCGAAAATCCGTTCTTCCTGCTCGCGCCGGACTGGGCGTTGCTGCCGCTCGTCGTGCTGTCCACCGTCGCGACGGTGATCGCCTCGCAGGCGGTGATTTCCGGCGCCTATTCGCTGACGAGCCAGGCAATCCAGCTCGGCTACGTGCCGCGCATGAAGATTCTGCACACGTCGGAACTGGCGATCGGCCAGATCTATGTGCCGGTGGTGAACTGGATGCTGCTGTTCATCATTCTGTGCATCGTGATCGCCTTCAAGAGTTCGGACAATCTCGCGGCCGCATACGGTATCGCGGTGACGGCCACCATGGTGATCACCACGATTCTCGCCTGCGTCGTGATGGTGAAAGTGTGGAACTGGAACAAGCTGCTGGTGGCGCTGATCATCGGCGTATTCATGACGGTCGATCTGGGCTTTTTCGGCGCCAATCTGCTGAAGGTCGAGGAGGGAGGCTGGCTGCCGCTCGGCATCGGCGCGTTGCTGTTCTTCCTGCTGATGACCTGGTACAAGGGCCGCATGATTGTCAAGGAACGCACGGCGGCCGACGGTATTCCGCTCATGCCGTTCCTGCAAGGGCTGCTCGCGCATCCGCCGCACCGCGTGTCGGGTACCGCGATCTATCTGACCGGCAGCGATTCGCTCGTGCCGGTGAGCCTGCTGCACAATCTGAAGCACAACAAGGTGCTGCATGAGCGCACCATTTTCCTGACCTTCGTGACGCGCGATATTCCATACGTGAACGACGCAGAGCGTGTGACGGTGAAGGATATCGACGGCGGTCTGTATCTCGTCAAGGCGGCCTACGGGTTCAACGAAACGCCGGACGTGAAGGCGGTCCTGCTCGAAGTCGGCCGCACGCATGACATGACTTTCGAATTGATGGACACGTCGTTCTTCCTCGCGCGCGAAACGGTGGTGCCGACGCAATTGCCGGGCATGTCGGTGTGGCGCGAACGGGTGTTCGCGTGGATGCACCAGAACGCCGCGAAGCCGACGGACTTCTTCAGTATTCCGGCCAACCGGGTGGTGGAGTTGGGGACGAAGATCGAGATCTGATAGTCGCTGCTGATTCGCCAACGTCCCCTTGCGGAGGGCGTAAAAAAAAGCCCACGCGGAAATTTTTTGCGTGGGCTTTTTTACTGGCTGACCGAGTGAGCGCGCACTATGTCATGCCCGGCAAGGGCAACCAGCGCAACTGGCGCGTGAGCGAATCGCGCGCCAGGCGCGGCGAGCTTACTTCTGCTTGAGCTTGGCGAAGGCAGCCGCCATCGCGCCGCCCGGTTCCGGCTCGCGCGAACGCTGTTGCGGCGCGCCGCGTCCACCGCCGCCCGAGCGGCCCGCGCCGCCACGCTCCTGCTGGGCGCCGCCACCGCTGCGTGCCGCGGCTACACCGACTTCGTCGTCCATCCGCATGGTCAGCGCGATACGCTGGCGCTTCACGTCGACTTCCAGCACCTTCACCTTGACGATCTGGCCGGCCTTGACGACTTCATGCGGATCCTTGATGAACTTCGTGGACATGGCCGACACGTGCACCAGACCGTCCTGATGCACGCCGATGTCGATGAATGCGCCGAACGCGGCCACGTTCGTCACCACGCCTTCGAGCACCATGCCCGGCGTCAGATCGCTGACCTTTTCGACACCTTCACGGAACGTCGCGGTCTTGAATTCGGGACGCGGGTCGCGGCCCGGCTTTTCGAGTTCGAGCAGAATGTCGCGCACGGTCGGCAGGCCGAAACGATCGTCGACGAATTCCGCGGGCGACAAGCCGCGCAACGCATCCCGATTGCCCAGCACTTCGCCGACATGCTTGCTGATTTTCGCGAGCATGCGTTCGACGACCGGATACGCTTCCGGGTGAACCGACGAACGGTCGAGCGGATTCTCACCGTTGTTGATGCGCAGGAAGCCGGCTGCCTGTTCGAACGTCTTGTCGCCCAGACGCGGCACCTTGCGCAGATGTTCGCGCGACGGGAACGGGCCGTTCGCATCGCGATAGTCGACGATATTGCGCGCCAGCGTGGCGTTCAGACCCGACACGCGGGCGAGCAGGGCGACGGACGCGGTATTCGCATCCACGCCGACGGCGTTCACGCAGTCTTCCACCACCGCGTCGAGCGAACGGGCCAGTTCGCGCTGGTTCACGTCGTGCTGATACTGGCCGACGCCGATCGCCTTCGGTTCGATCTTCACCAGTTCCGCGAGCGGATCCTGCAGACGGCGCGCAATCGACACGGCGCCGCGTAGCGACACGTCCATGTCGGGGAATTCCTTCGCCGCGAGCTCCGACGCCGAGTACACCGACGCGCCGGCTTCGGACACGACGATCTTCTGCAGCTTGAATTCCGGATGACGCGCGATCAGTTCGCTCGCGAGCTTGTCCGTTTCGCGCGACGCCGTGCCGTTGCCGATGCTGATCAGTTCAGCCTGTGTCTGCGCGCAGATGCGCGCGAGTTTCGCGATCGAGCCGTCCCAGTCGCGGCGCGGTTCGTGCGGATAAATCACGTCGGTGGTGAGCACCTTGCCGGTCCGATCGACCACCGCGACTTTCACGCCGGTGCGCATGCCCGGATCGAGGCCGATCACGGCCTTCGGTCCGGCGGGCGCGGCCAGCAGCAAGTCTTTCAGATTGCGCGCGAACACGCGGATTGCTTCGTGCTCGGCCTCGTCGCGCAGATTGGTCAGCAGCTCGTTTTCGATATGCGGCTGCACCTTCACGCGCCAGCACCAGCGGCACACGTCGGAGAGCCACTTGTCGGCCGGACGGTTCTGATTCGCGATGCCGAAGTGGCGCGCGATCAGCGCTTCGCCCGGATGCGGCACCTGCGCGTCGAGTTCCTCGCCCAAGCCCAGCTTGACCATCAGTACGCCCGCGTTGCGGCCGCGGAACAGCGCCAGCGCGCGATGCGACGGCACGGTCCGGATGGTTTCCGAGTAGTCGTAGTAATCGCGGAACTTCTCTTCTTCGGCGTTTTCCTTGCCTTCCACCACTTTCGACGACACCACGCCCTGGTTGAACAGGTAGTCGCGCAGCTTGCCGAGCAACTCGGCCGTTTCGCCGAACTGCTCCGAGAGAATGTCGCGCGCGCCGTCGAGCGCGGCCTTCACGTCGGCGACACCTTTCTCGGCGTCCACGTAGGCGGCGGCTTCGGTTTGCGGGTCGAGCAGGGGATTGGCGAGAAGCGCGTCGGCGAGCGGCTGCAGACCGGCTTCGCGGGCGATCTGCGCGCGCGTGCGGCGCTTCGGCTTGTACGGGAGATACAGGTCTTCCAGCACCTGCTTGCTGTCGGCGCCTTCGATCGCGGCGCGCAGTTCGTCCGTGAGCTTGCCCTGTTCGTCGATGCTGGCGATGATCGCGGCGCGCCGGTCTTCCAGCTCGCGCAGATACAGCAGGCGTTCCTCGAGGTTACGCAATTGCGTGTCGTCGAGATTGTCGGTCACTTCCTTACGGTAGCGGGCGATGAACGGAACAGTCGCTCCTTCGTCGAGAAGTTGCACCGCGGCCGCGACCTGGCGCGGCTGGACGGACAGTTCGGCGGCGATGCGCTGTACGATCTTGAGTGCTACGGTTTCCGTCATAAGGTCTTGGTGTTCCTGCGGACTCAGTTCGGAGGCCGCGCGCTGACCGGACGTGGGCGGCACATGAGGGCCACGTGGCACGTCGGGGCACGCCGGGCGTGCGCGCTGCGACCAGGTTGCTGGAGCGGGGCATTTTGCCATAAATGCAAAAGGGCTCAACCGCAGGGTGATAGAATTTCGGGCATGTTCCGTTGACCCTCTACGACGTTGCCGATCTCCTTGTCCCTCAACCGCCTGGGCTCCCGCTTGGTCTCTCGCTTGACACAACTGCCGTTGTTTTTATCGTCGCGTTTCCTGGCGCGCTCGCTGTCGCGTTTTTCGCCGCTCGTGTCGCGCTCACCGGTCGGCTCGCTCGTATCGGCTCCGCGCCCGGTGTTCAGGTTCCCGTTTCTTCCCAGTGGGATGCTTGTCGCGTCGTGCGCGTCATGTGTCCTCGCCGCCGCGTTGGCCGCGTCCACACCGGCTGCGGCGCAATCCATAACGCCGGCGAGCAGCAACGTTGCGCGGCCCGCCGGCGCGCTCGCGCCGGCCGCAGCGTCGGGCGGGGAGGCCGCGAGCGTCACGAATGCGCAGGGCGGAACGACCGGCGACGGCACGGACAACGCCGGCAACGCGGTCCCGCAGGAGAGTGCTTTCGACGCGCGGCAAAAAGTCCTGGATCAGCGTACCGAGGAGAACAACTATCGCTACGGCGTTGCGGAACACGACTGCTATAGCAAGTTCTTCGTCAACTATTGCCTGAACAAGGCGCGCGACAACATGCGCTCGGTGCAGGCCGATATTCGCAAGGAACAGCTCGCGCTCGACGGCGAACAGCGCGCGCAGCGCGCCCGCACCCGCGACGAACAGGCCGCGTTCAAACGCGCACAGGACGAAGCGAGCGCGCCGCAGCGTGCCGCCGAAGACGCGCGCAACGCGCAGGCTTACGAAGACAAGCAGCGCCAGCATCAGCTCGATCAGGCGCAGCGCGCCGCCGAGGCGCCGCAGCGCAGCGCGAATGAACAGGCCTATCAGGAGAAGCAGCGTCAACATGCGCTGGATCAGGCGCAGCGCGGCGTCAGCCCGTCGCAGGCGGCGGCCAACCAGCAGGCGTACGATCAGAAGCAGGCCGACTTCCAGCGCAAGCTCGACGAGGCGCGTGCGCAGGGTGCGCAGAAGGCTCAGGAGCGCGTGCAGAAGCAGCAGACTTTCGAGAAGAAGCAGGCGGACGCGGCACAGCACAAGGCCGACGTGGAAGCACGTCAGAAACAGGCGGCCGAGAAAGCCGAACAGAAACGTCAGGACGCATTGAAGCAGCAGCAACTCGAAGAGCAGCAGAAGCAGCAACAGGAGCAGCAGTAAGATTCCCGGAGTAGGCCCTGAGACTGCGTGGCAGGGCCGTAGTCGCCGTAACGCGTTTTAAGCCGGACAGCAACCTCAGGTATCGGGCAGCACACGCCGCCCGCGCCGTCGACGAGAGGAGGCGAGTATGCGCGATCAACATCACGTCATTAACGCGGACACACTTCGCGACCGTATTCTGCAACTGGAATCGGAGCATAGTGGGCTCGATCGCCTGATCGACCGAATGTCGGATGAGCCCGGCATCGACGACTTCGAGTTGCAGCGCCTGAAAAAGCGCAAACTCAAAGTCAAAGACACCATCATCTTGCTGCAATTGCAGCTCGAACCGGACGCACGCGCCTGAGTTCGCGGCCTGGCAGGCGCCGGGCGCGCGCCGCGCGAGCCGGACTTTGCAGGAAACGCTTGCCTTGAATTCACCGCTTGAAACTTCATCCCGTGCCACGCCGGGCGACGACGCAGCCAGTGTCGTTACACCGGCGCCGCGTCCTGCCGCGTCCGCACTGAGCGCGTCGCTGAACCCGCGCCGCGCCGCCGAGCTGGACGAGATCTTCGCCGACAACGGCTTGCTGGCGCGGCAGATCGACGGCTACCGCTCGCGGGCGTCGCAGATAGAAATGTCGCGCGCGGTGGCCGCGGCAATGGAAGCGTCGGGCCGCGCGATGCCCGAGCCCGCGATGTTCGAGGCGCAGAAGCGGCCGGCACGCCGTCTGCAGGCGCCGGGTGCGGATGCCGCCGCCGAGGCCGCTGAGGGCGCCGAATCGGGCGGGCTCGACGGCAGCGAAAACACGCTGATCGTCGAAGCCGGTACGGGCACGGGCAAGACTTACGCGTATCTCGTGCCGGCCATGCTATGGGGCGGCAAGGTGATCGTCTCCACCGGCACGAAGCATCTGCAGGATCAGCTTTTTCAGCGCGATATTCCGACTGTGCGCGACGCGCTCGCGGTGCCGGTTTCGGTCGCGATGCTCAAGGGGCGCGCGAATTACCTGTGCCACTACTATCTGCAGCGCACAGCGGATAACGGCCGTCTGCCATCGCGCCAGGAAACCTCCTATCTGCAGGATATCGTGCGCTTTGCCAAGATCACGCGCACCGGCGACAAGGCCGAACTGGCCAGCGTGCCCGAAACGGCGGCGGTGTGGTCGATGGTCACGTCGACACGCGAAAACTGTCTTGGCCAGGAGTGCCCGCATTACAAGGACTGCTTCGTAATGCAGGCGCGCCGCGAGGCGCAGCAGGCGGATATCGTGGTGGTGAATCACCATCTGTTTTTCGCCGACATCATGTTGCGCGATACGGGCATGGCTGAACTGCTGCCCACCGCCAACACCATCGTCTTCGACGAAGCGCACCAGTTGCCCGAAACCGCAACGCTGTTTTTCGGCGAGACGCTCTCGACCACGCAGTTTCTGGAGCTGGCTCGCGATTCGGTGGCCGAGGGGCTGGGTCATGCGCGCGAGACGGTCGATTGGGTCACGCTCGGCTCGACGCTCGAGCGCGCGGCGCGCGATGTGCGGCTTGCCTTCAAGGAAGACTCGGTGCGCCTGTCGATCGGCCAACTGCCGGACGACCATCCATTGTTCCCCGCACTGGAAACGCTGGAGACCGAGCTCGATGCCCTCACGTCCGCGCTGGCGGGCCAGGCCGAGCGAGCCGAATCGATCGGCGCTTGTCTGCGCCGCGCACGCGAACTGCGAGGCGTGCTTGCCGGTTGGACCACGCCGCCCACGGAGGCCGAGCGCGAGGACGCTGACGCTGCCTCAGCCGACGGCAAAGCCGAGCGCGCCGACCCGAACGAAAAGGTGCGTTGGATCGAAGTCTTCTCGCATACCGTGCAGTTGCACGAAACGCCGTTGTCGGTCGCGCCGATCTTCGCGAAGCAGCGCGCCGGCGTGCCGCGCGCGTGGATTTTCACGTCGGCCACGCTCTCGGTGCGCGGCGATTTCACTCACTACGCCGCGCAGATGGGCCTGAACGCGAAACGCTCGATGACGTTGCCCAGTCCCTTCGATTATTCGACGCAGGGGCTGCTATACGTGCCGCGCAATTTGCCGCAGCCGTCTTCGCCGATGTTCACCGACGCCGTGTTCGACGCCGCATTGCCGGCGATCGAGGCGTCGGGCGGCGGCGTTTTCATGTTGTGCACGACGCTGCGCGCGGTGGACCGCATTTCGGCCAAGCTGCGCGACACGATCGAAGCACGCGGCTGGAGCTATCCGCTGCTCGTGCAGGGCGACGCGAGCCGCACCGAGCTGCTGGATCGCTTTCGCTCATATGGCAACGCGATTCTGGTGGGCAGCCAGAGTTTCTGGGAAGGCGTGGACGTGCGCGGCGACGCATTGTCGCTGGTAGTGATCGACAAGCTGCCGTTTGCGCCGCCCGACGATCCGGTTCTGTCGGCGCGTCTCGACGCGCTGACCAAAAAGGGTTTGAGCCCGTTCGCCGTGCATCAGTTGCCGCAGGCCGTGATCACACTGAAGCAGGGAGCAGGGCGTCTGATTCGCGCGGAGACCGATCGCGGCGTGCTGATGATCTGCGATACGCGACTCGTCGACAAACCGTATGGGCGCCGTATATGGCAGAGCCTGCCGCCATTTAAACGCACGCGAGAGATCGAGGTGGTTCGCGAGTTTTTCGAAGAGAATGAAACACCGGCGCAATAGCTGATCGGAATCAATAAGCGCTACTGCAAATAGCGGCGCTTAAATGACAAAACGCCACGGATGTGAATCCGTGGCGTTTTGCTTTACTGCATCGGGAAATCGAGGTGATTTCCCGATGCAGTTTCGCCCAGAGGCGAGCCCTATGCGACAGCTTACTGGCTTGCGCCCGAAGCCGGAGCAGCAGCCGAAGCAGCGGCGTCCGAAGCAGCAGCACCTGCGTCCGAAGCAGCGGACGTAGCCGAAGCAGCAGCGTCGCTCGCAGCAGCAGCAGCACCCGAAGCAGCAGCAGCCGAATCCGAAGCTGCAGCAGCCGGTGCCGAAGCAGCAGCTGCGTCGCTAGCCGGGGCAGCTGCCTGGTCGTTGCTCTTGTTGCATGCAGCCAGTGCCACAGCTGCCAACAGGGATGCTACGAGGAGGGATTTCTTCATGATCACGTCCTTTTATGGTTTAAAGGTAAGCAACAGCGCAAAATAAAACCGGTAATGTGCTCCAACACCGACCTGGGCCGCTGGTGGAGACGCTCTTTTGACGAGCTGGAATCTTCCCTACGGCTTGGGCGGAAATTATATGCACTTTCGTACTGACAATCCATAAATCCGGGGTCAATACGTTGTCTTTCTCATACAAAATTTCACTGTACGGTATAGCAGGCAGGCAGAGTTACGCAAGCTCGCCCACTTGTATCCAGCCCGCACAATACCACTCGTGTAGCCGTGCTGTCACCGGCGAATCGTGCGAGAGTGTTACAAAGCGTTTCGCACTCATACACCGGCAATCTGCGAGGTCAAACAACCACTTTTTTGCGCCATCGAATGATGTTTCCTCTCCATTTATGAAGAAAAAACGGCGGTTGTACAACAAATTAGTCTTGCGGTCCAGCCGAATACCTGACTTCGATGCCTGACTGATGAAACGTGCTTCATTAAGCGGCCTTTGCGGCGGATCAAAGACGACACTCGGCTTGGGTTCACTGAGATACGTGCCAAGGAACGACGCAATATCCTGCTCTTTCCATTTGATGCCAGCAAGGATTGCGCCAACCCTTTCGACAAGCGCTGCGGGCAGCTCCGCCGGACGCTCGACAGCCGGCTGCTGCGGGTCGCGATAAAGCGCGCCGGCGTTGCCTGCCGATTCGCCTCGCTCGGCCAGATGATAGAGGAATTGCGCGGTCAACTCGCTCGTGGAAGGCGCGCGAAAACCGATCGAGCAGGTCATGCATTCGCCTTCGGCGATCCCATCATGCGCGATGTGCGGCGGCAGGTACAACATGTCGCCCGGTTCGAGCAGCCATTCCTCTTCGGCCTGGAAATTCTGTAAAACTTTCAAAGGCAAGCCGGCTTGCAGTGTCAGATCTTTCTGCGCGCCGATGCGCCAGCGGCGCTTGCCTTTTACTTGCAATAGAAACACATCGTAGGAATCGAAGTGGGGGCCTACGCCGCCGCCGTCGGTTGCATACGAGATCATCAGGTCGTCCAGACGAGCGTCGGGCACAAAGCGAAAGCGGTCGAGCAAGGCGCGCGCGCGATCGTCGTGGAGATCCACGCCTTGCACGAGAAGCGTCCAGGCGCGCTGCTTCGCCGACGGCAGTTCGTCAGGTGCGAACGGGCCGTGCTCCAGCTGCCATTTATTGCGGAAATGCGTGATCAGACGTGCCTCGACTTCGTCCTGATCGGCCAGCTCGAAAAATTCTTCGCGTGAGAGCGGTGCCTCGACGTTCGGTATCGCCTGGCGAATCAGCAGCGGTTTTTTTTGCCAGTAGCGGCGCATGAATTGCGACGGTGTCAAATTGCCGAGCAGCGCTGTCGGCGTGTCTGGAGAGGGCGGCAGTACCGGAAGAGTGGGCAGAGCCGGCTTTGAAGCCGGCGACGAATTCCGTGCCGATGCAGCGTCGGCCGGGTGGTCAGTGGGCCGCTTGGGCATCGTATAATGTGAGTTGTATTCTGGAGAATCGAATGAAAATCGCAAAGAACACCGTCGTGTCGGTCGCTTACAAGCTGTCGGATGCGCAGGGCAATCTGATCGAGGAAAGCGACGAGCCGATGGTCTATCTGCACGGCGGCTATGATGGCACGTTCCCCAAGATCGAGGAAGAGCTCGACGGCCATGAGGCCGGCTTCGAGACCCAGATCCAGCTGGAGCCGCAAGACGCGTTCGGCGAGTACGACCCCGATCTCGTGAAGATCGAGCCGCGCGATCGCTTCCCGGAACCGCTCGAAGTCGGCATGCAATTCGAAGGCACGCCGGAAGAAGGCGACGAGGATCTCGATTCGCTCGTCTACGTGGTGACCGACGTTGCGGAAGACAAAGTCGTGCTCGACGGCAACCATCCGCTCGCCGGCATGGCGCTGCGTTTCGCGTTGACCGTGAAAGACGTGCGTCCGGCTACCGAAGACGAAATCCAGCACGAACATGCGCACGGCGCCGACGGCCTCGAAGTTCTCGACGAAGACGAGGACGATGAAGAAGACAAGTCAGGGCCCACGCTGCATTGAGCTGGCGGGCATGCCGGGCACGCTTGAAGAAGCGCCCGGCGTGCGCGGCTGCGCAGCGGAGGCGGGCGGCGTGGAGGTGGCCGGTCCGTATCCGCCGCCGCCCTGATCGGCTGGTATGCGCGGTTGCTGATCCAGTTGCGAATCCCCGGGCGTCTGCAACAGCGGCGGCAATTCCGAGGCGGGTCCGAGCGCCGGTACAGCCGGCATCGAGGCCGCCGGCGCGTCGCGCGGCATGACGGGTTGCGCCGTGGGCATCGGCATTTGCCTCGGCACATCGCGCACACTCACGCGGAACGGCGGTTTCCTGCCGAGATCCGCTTCAACCTGAATCCACTGATTGAGACGATCATGCGGCGCGAGCGCGACACGCGTGAGATTCGTCACCAGCATTCCCTTGTCATTGCGTAGTGGCTGATCGATCACAAAGCCGGCGCTCGCACGCTCGTCGTCGCAATGAATCACCAGCACCGGTCCGCGGAAAATCTGCGCGAGCTTGACGAGGCTGCGTTTGAATTCCAGGAAGCCGTCGCGGCGGGTATTGCGTGCAAAACGCAGCCACGCGAAACGGTCGGGACGTTCATAACGCTCGGGGTCCGGATCGCCTTGAATGAACACGACAATTGCGCGCGCGTCGCGGCGTTTCGCATATTCGCCGGCATGTTCGAGCCAGAATGCATTGGCGATCACGCGATCTTCGAATTCGCCATTGCGGCCGCCCGCGGTCAGATAATGATTGTTCGGACTCGGCGCATTCAGGCCGACGAATACGGTATCGCCCACTTGCCAGCGCACGTTCTCGCGATAGGGGTGAAAGCGCGAGACTTCGCTTTCACGCGTCAAGGCGATCGGGTTTTGGCCCATCGACGTGGCGTCGGCGAAGAGCGTCTGACGCAACTGATCGAGCCGTTCGACGGGATCAAAACCGCCGGCCTCGGCCGTGCCGCAATCGGCCCAGTCATGCTGGCCGGGAATGAAGAAGAGGGCGGGCCGCGACGTTTCGAGCAGCGCGTGGCGACGTTCGTAGAGCGCGTCGCGGCAGGCCTCTTTGGCGCCCTTCAGATTGCCGTCGTACACGATGAACGACATGTCGTGCTCGCGGCTGATCGCTTCGATCAGCCGCTGCGTGGGGGCTTCGTCGGCGGCGCTTTGCATTGTGTTGGCGATGACCGCGAACGTGTAGCGCGGCGTGTCGGCGTGGGCCGCCGGCGCGAAAGTCGACAACCCCGCCGCCAACCCCGCGAGCGGCACGCCGCCGCCCGAGAGCGTGAGGGCGAGAGTCAGCGCCGCGCGGAGCTTGCGCGGACGCTGCGGGCGCCTGGGTGCGTCAATGATCCGCATCCGGCACGGCGGCCAGTTCGTGCAATTCGTACAGCAGATCGAGTGCTTCGCGCGGCCGCAGATCGTTCGGATCGATGCCGCGCAGACGCTCGACAAGCGCCTGCATGGCGGGCGGCACAGCCGCTTCGGCTTTCGACTCACGCTCGTCGTCCGCGTCTTCGAGCAGCATCGGCATGGGCGCGGCGAACAGATCCAGTTGCGGCGCGGGCTGCGCGGCCGACTGCTGTTCGAGATGCGCAAGATGTTTGCGCGCCGCGCGAATCACCGCGTTCGGCACGCCGGCGAGTTGCGCGACCTGCAGGCCGTAGCTCTGATTGGCGGGACCTTCGCTGACCGCGTGCAGGAACACGATGCCGTGCCCATGCTCGACCGCCGACAGGTGCACGTTGGCCGCCTGCGGAAACTCCGCCGGCAGTTGCGTCAGTTCGAAGTAGTGAGTGGCAAAGAGCGTATGGCAGCCGTTGTGCGCAAGCAGATGCCGCGCGATCGCCCACGCCAGCGCGAGCCCGTCGAAGGTGGACGTGCCGCGGCCGATCTCATCCATCAGCACGAGACTTTGCGGCGTGGCGTCGTTCAGGATCGCGGCGGCTTCTGTCATCTCGACCATGAAGGTGGAGCGGCCGCCGGCGAGGTCGTCCGCTGCGCCGATACGGGTGAAGATACGGTCGATCGGCCCGAAGGCGGCGCGCCGCGCGGGCACATAGCTGCCCACATAGGCGAGCAGCGCGATCAGCGCGGTCTGCCGCATGAAGGTGGATTTACCGCCCATGTTCGGGCCGGTGATCAGCAGCAGTTTGCGCTCGGGCGTAAGCGCGCAGTCGTTGGCGATGAACTGCTCGACCTGCGCTTCCACAACCGGATGCCGTCCCTGTTCGATCTCGATGCCGGCGTTCGGAGAGAACGTGGGCGCGACCCAATCCAGCGCGCGGGCACGCTCGCCGAAGGCCGCCAGCAGATCGAGTTCGGCAAGCGCCGAGGCGACCCGCTGGCAATCCGGGATAAAAGGCAGCAGCGCCTGCAGCAATGCGTCGTAAAGCGAGCGTTCGCGGGCGAGCGCGCGTTCCTGCGCGGACAGCGCTTTGTCCTCGAACGTTTTCAGTTCCGGCGTGATGTAGCGTTCGGCGTTCTTCAGCGTCTGGCGGCGGCGATAGTCGTCCGGCACCTTGTCGGTCTGGCCGCGCGTGACTTCGATATAGAAGCCATGCACCTTGTTGTACTCGACGCGCAGATTGCCGATGCCCGTGCGTGCGCGCTCGCGAGTTTCGAGGTCGATCAGGAACTGCCCGCAGTTCTCCGAAATATCTCGCAATTCGTCCAGTTCCGCATCGTAGCCGCGCGCGATCACGCCGCCGTCGCGCACCATCGCCGATGGCTCCTCGGCGACCGCGCGCCTGAGCAGTTCGACGCAGGCTTGCGGCGGTTCGAGCGAGGCGTCGATGCGGGCCAGCGAATCCGCATTCGGCGAAACGGCCGCGAGCTGCGTGCGCAACTCGGGCAACGCGATGAAGGTGTCGCGCAGGCTAGACAGGTCGCGAGGCCGCGCCGACAGCAGCGCGAGACGCCCGGTGATCCGTTCGATGTCCGAGATCTGCCGCAACGCGCCGCGCAACGCGTCGACGCCCGCGCCCGGCGGCGCGTCGAGCAAAGCGCCGATCGCCTGCTGACGCGCCTGCGCCACCGCCGATTCGCGCGGCGGATGATGCAACCAGTGACGCAGCAGACGGCTGCCCATCGTCGTACAGCAGGTGTCGAGCAGCGAACACAGCGTGGGCGACTCCGTGCCGCGCAGTGTTTCCGTCAATTCGAGATTGCGGCGCGTGGCGGGGTCGAGGCCGATATATTCGGATTCGTACTCGACCTTCAGGCTGCGCACGTGACGCAATTGCTGGCCTTGCGTGGCGGCGGCATACAGCAGCAGCGCGCCGGCCGCGCCGCATGCGCAGGTCAGCGAATGCGCGCCGAAACCGTCGAGTCCGGCCACTTCCAGCTGATCGCACAAGCGCTGCGTGCCCGAGGTGATGTCGAAGTGCCAGACCGGGACGCGGGTGAGGGCGCCGGCGTTGACCGGCGGCGTCCAGCTTGCGGAGTCGCCGGGCGTGTCGGCCACCAGAATTTCCGCGGGACGAATGCGTTCGAGCGCGGCCGCCACCTGGTCCGGCGCGAGTTCAGCGAGGCGCAGCGCGCCGCTTGCCAGATTCAGCCATGCGAGACCGACGCTGGTCGCGACACCGCGCCGATTGTGCGCGACGCACATGGCCAACAGGTAGACGTCGCTCTTGTCGGACAGCAGCGCGGCGTCCGTGAGCGTGCCCGGCGTGACCACGCGGACCACTTTGCGCTCGACCGGACCCTTCGACGTTGCCGGGTCGCCGATCTGCTCGCAAATCGCAACGGATTCGCCGAGCTTGACCAGCTTGGCCAGATATTGTTCGACTGCGTGATGCGGCACGCCGGCCATTTTGATCGGATTGCCCGCCGACGCGCCACGCTGTGTTAGCGTCAGATCGAGCAGGCGCGCGGCTTTTTCCGCGTCTTCGAAAAAAAGTTCGTAGAAGTCGCCCATCCGGTAGAACACCAGCGTGCCGGGATGTTCCGCCTTGATGCGTAGGTACTGCTGCATACCTGGAGTAATTTTCGGCTCTACCGCCGGCACGCTCTCGTCTCTTGTAACCATTTGATTCTAAATAAAAAATTCCAATGCCGATTAGGCTGACGCGCTATTATCGCAGAATAGTTGGCGTGTCACGACGACGAGGACGAATGGAATCTCATACCGTTATTTTTCAATTACTTAGGTTGGATTGTTGCGCCGCTTAAGAGCCAAATCTGGGGTGTAAAGAGGACAATTTTGTAGCCCACCCGTAGCCCAGCACCCGCTCGTTCACGAAAAAATCCCGCGCTGGGCTACAGAAAAATGCATCCGGTCGAGCCAGTTCCATTAGAAGACCAGTTGGCAGTGAAGTTGCACATCTGAGCGCGGTGCTCTCACGCAATGTTCCTAGTGTCGGAGGCGTTGAAAATTTGCTTTGCCTTAACACGCGTGAACTGAAACTGCGTCGCGACCCGATGCGTCATTGCGGATCAGTTCCGACCGCACCCGAAAGCAGCACGGTCAATCGCACAACGTTGGATTTGGCAATCGCTGCCAGGCCAAGCCGGCAACCGTGTCGGTGCGTAACGCGTCGAGATGAACGACCATGTCGTGCTTCCTTGCATGACCGGCGCCGTGAGGGAAACTTGTCGAAGCCGCACCTTGGGTTCTTCGTTACAATTCGAAAAACCAAAATGGGTCCGGGTTGAGAGCGACCGGCCGACGCGGGAGCGAGTGCTGCATGTTCAATTCCAATCAAAAAGAGCAGTTCAATGTGGCATACGTCCATGCGATGGCGAGCCAGGCAGGCTTGAACACCGGGAATATGAAGGTCGACGACCAAAGCATCGACCTTGATGTTGACGGCAAATTCCCGACGGCAACCAAGAATCGGTTTCCTAAGATCAGCCTACAGTTGAAAGCCACTTCGCAAAGAATGGTGAAGGACGGCTTCATCAAGTTTCCGCTTCCCCGGAAGAACTACGACGACCTGAAAAACGATCGGCTCATCGTTCCTCGCTACTTGGTCGTGCTTCTCGTGCCTGACGACACCGGCGATTGGATCCGGCATCACCCCCAATACATGAGTCTCCACAACACGTGCTATTGGATGTCGATCAAGAATGACCCGACGATCAAAAACAAATCGAAGGTGACGGTCGATATTCCACTGACGCAGCGTTTGGACACGGACGCGTTGTTGCACCTCATCACGTTGGCCAGCCAGGGGAAGCACGCATGACTCGCGATGACGTGATCAAACAGATCGGCAACCTGAGATGGACTCAGTTGCAGTCTTATCTCATTGCGTCGGGGTGGGCCGACTATGGCGCGCTCGGGCCGTTCGCATCGATATGGCACCACGCGGATCAGAGCGATGCACAGGTGTTGCTGCCGACATCAGAAGAAGCCGAGGATTTTTTGCCTCGGTTAGCGGACGCGGTGATGGCGATAGCCGAGTTCGAAGGTCGAACGACAGAAGATATCGTAATTGCCGCAAGCGACCGCTTCGGCGATGTGATTAGCATCCGAGTGGTCCACGAAGATGTCGAGGGCGGCACTATCCCGGCCATCGATGGAGTGGCGCTAAACGAGAAGGCCCTTGAGTTGCTGATCGCAGCAGCCATGTCCTATCTGACAAAGAGGCAATACCACCAGCGGCCAACGGCCGTGACCAACGCGTTTCTCGATACCCTTAGGTTGGGCCAAACCACCAAGGGGAGTTACGTCGTAAATCTGTTTGCCCTGATGCCTGAGCCGCCGATCGATCAACCGACACTGCAGGACGTGCCGATGACGAACAATGTCATCTCAAACCTGTCGTCAGGATTAAAGGCGCTCAGCCACGCGGTCAGTCTGAAAAGCAAAAAGAAGGACGAACACAAAGCGCTTGATGAAGCTGTGGCGGCGGGGGCCAGCGCGAACATGTGCGACGCGTTGGTGGGCATAAGTGGCCGCGACAAGAGCAGGGCGGTCGAGATTTCGATCACTCCGCTGCGCCCGGGCAAAGATAGACCAAAGCCAGTCAAGTTTTCGTTCGCAAAGGAAAAAGTGGAGCGCTTGGAGAAAGCTTCCGCGTATTACAGGCGCACCTACACCGCGAAAAACAAGACCGTTCAAGGCTACATTAAGCGTCTCGATCGGGCGCACGGCGAAAAGCATGGGACGATTCTCGTCGCGGCTGTCGTGGAGAACAGCGAGAAGATGGTTGAGATCGACTTGGGTCCGAGAGACTATAAGCGTGCAATCTCCGCCCACGGATCGGATACGGAAGTTCGATGCTCGGGCGATGTGCTCATCAAGCCGCGCAGCGCAACATTGCTGAACCCATCAGGTTTTCGCGTGCTCAACAGTGGTGATGGTTTGTTCACACAAGAGGAAGAACCCAAGCCAAAAAAGGCGAAGCGGTAGCGGAATTGAAGTCCTTGGGCAGGCAATGATGCTCATTGCCGAAGCCAGAAGAAGGGCTGAAGCCTCGGCGCTTGTTGACCGTTTCGCGACCGCTCGCGTCCTTTCGTTTCCCGTAATGGACGCGACCCTTAGGTCTTCCGTGTTCGTGCGGGCTAGCGCGGACCCACCAACAGTGCGATTGCTTCGTGAAGCAGTGCCACTGACGCGCCGACATCACGCGACTGCGCGTCCGAGCGCCCGCTAAGAGCGAGGTAAGCGAAATGAACGGCTGCGGAGTGTTTCGCCAAGGCAACCAGGTGCGCACCGCTGGGGCCTCGAACAGCAGAGAGCCAGTTTTGGACCGTCCGCTCGCTCGCCCCTGTCCAGCGAGTTAGCGTTTTGATTGCTTGGCGAGTGTCGCCCACATCCTTTTTGAGCGCAAAGGCGATGGCGAGGGGGTATTCGCTCCCGACAGGCAGCGCGTGATTCGCCGGCAATTTGTTGCCTGTTTTCGGTAACATTTTTCGCGGCTCCAAAAGTATATTTCGTGAAGGCGAGCGCCGAGGCGGGGCGTGGAGCGCCGCACTCCTGCGGCGTTGGTCGATCGCCCGACCATGGGAGGCATGGTGAGCCGATCAGCGCACGAAGATTCGTCCGCCGGGACAAATGGATCGCGGGGCCGCGCCGCAGCCTACGTGCGAATGTCGACGGAGCATCAACAATATTCGACCGAAAATCAGAAGGACGTGATTCAGGCGTTCGCCGAGTCGCGAAACCTTGAAATCGTTCGGACCTATGCGGACGAAGGAAAGAGCGGGCTCCGGCTCGAGGGGCGTGATTCCTTGCAAGCGCTTATTCGCGACGTTGAGGCCGGCGTCGATTTTTCAGTGATTCTCGTCTACGACGTCAGCCGCTGGGGGCGTTTCCAAGACCCCGACGAAAGCGCAAGCTACGAAATTCGCTGCAAACAGGCTGGCGTTCGCGTCCTTTACTGCGCCGAACAGTTCGAAAATGACGGCAGTCCGGTTTCAAGCATCATCAAGAGCGTGAAAAGGACCATGGCTGGCGAATACAGCCGGGAGCTCAGTGTCAAAGTCCATGCCGGCCAGCTTCGATTGATCAAGAGCGGATACCGTCAGGGCGGTCCTGCGGGTTACGGGCTGCGCCGAGTGTTGATCGACCAAGCTGGCGGAGTCAAAGGCGAGCTTGATCGCGGCGAGCACAAGTCCATTCAAACGGACCGAGTGATTCTGGCTCCGGGGCCGGTCGAGGAAACCGTGGTGGTGAGGGATATTTACCGCGCGTTTGTCGAGGAAGGCCGGACCGAAGCTGAGATCGCCGCTTCGCTCAACGCCGCAGGGCAGAGGACAGATTTGGGCTCGCGATGGTCACGAGGAACCGTTCATCAGATTCTGATCAACGAAAAATACATCGGCCACAACGTCTGGAACCGAACCTCGTTCAAGCTGAAACAGGAGCGCGTGAATAACCCCCCAGCGTCGTGGGCTCGCGCGGACGACGCGTTCGAGCCAGTGGTCGACAAGCTGATGTTCGAGGCGGCGCGCCAGATCATCCTCGGCCGCTCGTATCGCTTGAGCGACGGCGACATGCTCGATGTGCTGCGCAAAGTGTTGCTCCGCAATGGATACCTCTCAGGAATTTTGATCGATGAGGCGGGCGGCGGTCCGTCCAGCAGCGCTTACCGCAGCCGGTTCGGCAGCTTGTTGCGAAGCTATGGTCTGATCGGATACACCCCTGATCGGGACTACCGCTACATAGAAATCAACCGTCGCCTGCGGGCGCTGCACCCGGAAATAGTCGCGCAGGCAAAAAGCGCGATGGTGGCGGCTGGGGCATCGGTCGAAACCGATCCGGGCACGGAGTTGATTTCTGTGAACAGCGAATTCCGGGTGTCCCTCGCGCTGTGCCGGTGCCGAGCGACCGAGGCAGGCGCCAACCGCTGGATCGTTCGCTTTGACAACGCCATGAAACCGGACATCACCGTGGCCGTGCGCATGGAGCCGGACGCGCAGGCCATTCGCGACTACTACTTGCTTCCGGCGGTTGATGTCTATGCGGACCAGTTGCGTCTGGGTGACCACAACGAACACGGATTCGACGTGTATCGCTTCGACGATTTGTCCATGCTGGTCCACCTTAGTCGCAGGGTTCCTCTCCGAGGAGTGTCTTATGGATGACAAGTTCAAAGGATTCTTGGCGACGCTGCCCAGAGCGGAAAAGATCACGCTGATTCCGGCCACGCAACTCCGAGTCCTGAACCCTCGGACCCGCAACAGCCTGTTTTTCGCGCAGCTTGTCGAGAACATCGCGACGATCGGGCTCAAACGGCCCATCACGGTCGCGTATGGCGGGCGCGCCGAGTCGGGCGAGGAGTGGCATGAGGTGCTTTGCGGCCAAGGGCGCCTGGAAGCTTTAAAGGCGTTGGGCGAAACCGTCATTCCATGCTGCGTCGTCGAGGCGGATCAAGTCGAGCGCTACCTCATCACGCTGACTGAAAATATCGCTCGGCGACGGCACACAACCGAAGAGTTGCTCAGCGGCATCCAAATACTGAAGGCTCGTGGATACACGGCCGAGCAAATTTCGACGAAGACGAACCTCGATTCGGGCTACATCAACGGCATATTGAACCTGCTGGAAAACGGCGAGCAGCGTCTTGTGAGAGCCGTTGAGAAGCGAATGGTGCCGATGTGGCTTGCGTTGGACATCGCTCGATCCTCGACGGGGGAGATGCAGGATGCAATGGTCGCGGCATACGAGAATGGCACGCTCAAAGGCGAGGAGTTGATGAGAGTGCGCAAGCTCCTCAGCAAGCGCGAGGCGGTCGGGAAAGCGTTTCATTCAAAGAAGCCAGCGCCGCGAGAGAAGCCGACCCCGCAAAAGCTGCTTCGCACCTACCAGACCGAGGTGCGCAGGCAAAAATTCGTCATTCAGAATGCCACGCTTCAGGAGCAACGTCTTCTGCTGATCACGTCCGCGTTTCGGCGGTTCTTGTCTGATGAGCATTTTCGGACGTTGCTTCGCGCCGAGGGAATCAAAGACATTCCCGAGGCGGTGGCCAGCCGCATCCCACAGGAGCTTTTGCCATGACCGTCAAGCATGCGTTCGATCTGCGGATCATCGAGGTTCCATTGGAACGGATACGCCCTAGCGCGCCACTACTGCCGCAAGTCTTGGCGACCCCGAAATTTCGCACCATCGTCAGCTCGATCCGAGAGCTTGGTGTCATAGAGCCGTTGGCGGTTTACCCAGTGGAAGGGCGACCGGGAGAATATGACCTGTTGGACGGACGCTTGCGGCTTGAAGCGCTCAAAGAGTTGGGGCGAGAAACGGCCCCGTGCATGGTCTCTCTGGACGACGAGGGGTTCTCTTTCAACCGCCACATTAACCGGATCACCGTTGTCCAAGAGCATCGAATGATTCGAGCTAGCCTGGCGCAGGGGGCGTCCGAAGAGCGCATCGCGACGGTCCTCAAAATGGACGTGCGAAGGATTCGCGAAAGAATTCATCTGTTGGACGGAGTGGCGCCCGAAGCGGTATCCCTTCTCAAAGACAAGCAGGCTATTCCCAAAGTGTTTGCAGCCTTAAAGAAGATGAAGCCCATGCGGCAAATCGAGGCGGCGGAGATGATGGTTGCGGCCAACAGATTCACCGCGTCTTACGCGGAAATGCTCTTGATCACGACGCGACCGGAAGCGTTGACTGCCAAGGCGCAGCCCAAGAAGAAGACCGACATTTCGCCAGAAGACATCGCGCGCATGGAGGCTGAAATGGAGCGCCTGCACCAAGATTGCCAGGCGGTCGAGGACGGAATCGGCGACACGATGCTCTCGCTCGTGGTCGCCAAGGGATTCATGAATCGGCTTCTGAGGAACGAGAACATCCGCGGGCATCTCCGGCGTCATCACGAGGACTTGTTGGCGAGCCTCGTGACAACCTTAGATGCCATCGCGGCGGACAACCGAACACCGGAACGCGAATGACGCCGACCGCGACCATCACGCGATGGCCAGGACCGGAGGTTCCCATCTGGTTCCCCAGTTTCACGGTGGGCTCCGACGCATGGCAGCATTGGCTCAGCAGCGTTGGGTGAAGCCGTGGGGTGGTAACTCGCATATGAGAGGCAAAAGTGAGCGCGAATAGCAATGCCGTTGGTCAGGCAGAAAGCGCCGCGGCTGGAGCGGGAGGAGCAAGGCAAGCGGCGCAACCAACACGCCAACGACGAGGCGCCGCGGATTGACGAGCGGCACTTTCGAGGTTCGCAGGGAGATCTGGGATTCTCTGGTGCTTTTGGGCTGACCCGTCCGCGTCAACTTGCCGTTTGCGACGGTGGCGAGGGACTACCCAACGGCGTGGCGTCTTGTGCAATGAGGTCGGCGACGCCGCGAACTTGTTCGAGCATGTCCAACAGCACGTCGTGCCGCTCGACCCCCAACTTGGGGTAGAGCGGCACGAGCCAGTAATCGGACTCTTTGATTAGGCGGGATGGATGCTCATGATCCAGCCGCTCGATCCTTGCGAACTGATCGGCATTGAGCAGACGTTCGCCCGATCGTGGGATTGCAAGCCAACATGGCGTCTCGCGATGGGTTGACCATCCTTGAATCCAAAATCTCAAATACGCGCGCGCGTCTGACAAGAGCAGGGGCCACCATTCCGTGGACTTGATTGTCCCCGGGTTCTTTGTCGCCACGCCGGCGGCAAAGAGGCGTTGCTGCAAGTCGTCGAGCAAGAGACGCAATTGCGCGTAGCGACGCCCGACCGCGCAGGTCATTTCGGTCGCCGTCAACGGCAAGAAGCCGGAAACGTCCATTCGCGCGCAAAGCGCCTCGAGTTGCCTGACGTCGGATACAAAGGCCGCGTCGGTCGCCTTGATGCCTTCGCCTTCAAGGAAATTAAGCACCGCGCCCCAAGATGTCAGCGCTAGAGTGTGGCCGCTTTTTAGCGTTGCGAAACGCAAATGCGGCAACACCGTGGGGCTCACTGTGCTTCATGTCCTGAACCTTGGGCGCGCCGCAAAATTTCTGGCCAAATCGTGTCTGTCCGGATCGCGGGCGCAACGAACATGAGCAGGCCGCCCCCGCCATTGGCCAATACCTCAAGATACGATCCGGGCTGATTGTCCGTGAGTGCGGCCCAAAACTTTCCTTCGATGAGAACGTGGACCTGTCCCACGGCGTCGATGCCCGCGATGTCGCACCACCCTTCGCCAGCTTGAACTTCCGATCGAAAGGTCAGCGCGGGGGGCAAGTCGATTTGTGCCTGCTGAGCCCAATTCGCGACGAGCGCCTCGCGAAACTGCGGGTTGTGGCCGAGCAAGTAGTTCAGAGCGGTGGTGGCGTAGAGCTCTTCCTTCCCCGAGCCCGTCAAAAGATGAGACAGCAAAGACATTGGCGAATCCTATTGGTGTTATGTTGCAAATGGCCAAATCTGGCGCTCGGGATCCCTCGGTCCCGATTCACTCGCCTTCGTCGCTCGCTCGTTTCCCGATTTTATTGCCGAGCTCTTTGTCGAGCTGATAGAGCGCGCGGTCGGCCAAGCGGAAGGGGAGAGCCTCGCTGCAAATTGTCCGCAGCTCGTCGAGATAGCGAAAATACAGCTCGCAGCATCGCACCAGGTAAGCCTTAGACCGCGACCCAGGAACAGGCGCCGGCACCCGGTCGTTGGGCAGCAACACGCGCAAAGCGCGCTCATCAATGACCTGGAACGTCTCCGGGTTCGCGAAGCGAAGCAAAGTCGATGCAACGGGGAGGCGAACGCCTTTGCAGCGCAGCAGCTCGGCGAGGAGGCATTTTGCGTCGCGATGCTTCCCTGGCTCGATCGAATCGACCTCGCCAATTCGCGCGAGCAGTTCGTCGTCGATATGGGGGAATCGGGACAGTTTCCACAAGACCATCTCGTAGAGCTCCAAACGGCCAACGCCAGTCCCCTTCGCGCGATTATCCAACTTGGCGGTAAGTTCTGGCAGATAGCTGTATCGGTTCAGGAGAGTTCGGGCATCGGCGCTTTCCGGAGCGTCGAATTGCGCACGAAAGCGCGCAAGGTTCGCTTCAAATTCGTTCATGGCCATAGGCACGGGCGCTTTCGATCAAGAAAGCGCTAAGGTTGAACAACGCATGGGCGGCGCCGAGGCGAGCGGTGGTTCGATCTTGAGGTTGACCGCGCTACGCCTCAGACAGGCAGCGCAAATAGGCGCGAAAAATCGATATGTCTTGGGCGTTGGCTAGGATCGACTCGAAGGGCATCAGGTTGGTTGCGGTCAGCAGATGGCAACCCAAGTCGACCGCAGCGGCGGCTCTTTCGAGTTGCAGATCGACGGCACCTGTCCACTTGGTCCATCGGCTCAGTTCGACGTGCGTCAAAGCATCAACGTTTAGGGCCGAAAACTCCTTGATGCGCGTCTCCAAGTCGACAATCAAGATTTCGCGCAGATCGTTCTGCGGTTGCAACGCTTCGAGGCTCGACACGCGGCCGACGATCTCTTCCACATAGTGTGGGCGAGGCAGCCGGCGGCCCGCCAAGGCGTCGGCGCGCTCGGCTTCCTCTTTTGTCGCTTCCCGTTGCGTCGCCACGGCGTCCGATCCGGTTCTGAGCATCTCCGACACTCGACGCACGATAAGCTCCGGGACACCCTGATTCAATTGGACGAGTGCGCGCGAGCGCTTGTGAACCCAGTCGGCCCCCCTCGCGCCGTTCTCGCCCCGACGGATCTGCTGGATCTCGGCCAGCACGTTGTCAATGCGAAACGAGAAGCTCCAAAGCCGCTCGCGGTTTTCCTTCGCGGTAATGTCTCGATCGAACTGGCGAGACATCGTCTCGAAGTCGACGCCGAAATAAATGCGCCCGCAGTCTTTGCCGATGTTCGTGAGCCGGCCGTCTTTGGTCGCGACCAGGTAGCCCCGCCCGTGCGGCGTGTGGCAGTTGGAAAGACCGCAGCGGATCTTGTCGGCAAAGACATAGTTGCCGATGATTGCCTGAAGCTCGTGAGCCGACGGGTCGAGATTGCGGTCATAATCTGGGCGGCTTTCAATGTCGGCCCAGTCTTCGACGCGGACAAGTTCTTTTTCACCGTTGATCGTGATCATTGTTAGGGTCTTCCTTCGGTCTCGATAAATCGCGCCCAGATTGGTGAGTTGCACGCGCCAGCTGCCAGGCGTTTTCGAGCAAAACCGCCAGACTGCGGCCTTCGTGTCCAAGTTATTCTAGCGGTCACCCCCCGTTTCCAAAGTGACGCCGCGAGAGGGCGGGGACGGGGGGCTCAGTGCTTTTCTGCAGCCGTTCTCTGCTTACCAAGCAACCCTTTCTCTTCTTGATAGGCCTTCGTCTCGAAGAGAAAGTCGGCGAGCGTCATTGCGCAATTGACCGCGAGCTTCGCGTGGTGCCGAGCGGGCTTGTAAGTCGTTCCGTGGCTGTCAGACATTTTGTTGCGCATCGCGCTTAATCCCTGCACGATCGACGTAAGTCCCGTGAGAACCTGGCGCAGGGTGTCGGATATGTCTTTGCGGCTGGTGTCCAGATTCAGTAGGACGCGAACGCGGTTGAAGAGTCGGCCCAAATCGCCATCGAACGCCGGTGGCAGATCGACGGAAAGCTCCGTCTCAATTGCGAGCAACAGATGTTCGATGAGCGCCCGTGCGTTCGTGATGGCGCCGTCGTAATCGCCGACCTCGATTTTTGTGCGGCACTTTTTGATCTGCGTTTCGATCGATGCGGCCGACGCTTCGGGCAGCGTCTCGGGGATCGCCTCCGGAGCGATCAAAGCTCCCGTCAGATCGCGCAGCTTGTAGCGAGAGCCTTCTTTGACGACCTCGTAGTTGTCAAAGGCAAGCAGTTCGTTGAGCTTCGCGGCGCTGTCCTCGTTGCTAACGACGACAGCTTGCTGCAAGTCATACCAGAGCCTTGGGTCGATTAGATCGCAGATCAATTGCGCCATCTCGGGCTTGGACGCGAGTTCGGTGAGACGCTCCTTCGCAAATACGACGCGGCTGGGAAAACCAGACTCGTAGACGTCTCGAAACCCGTAACCATTGAAAAACTCAACCAGGTCGACGCCGCGTCGATAAGGCCATCCGTTGCCTCCGCCGCAAACGAGATCGGCCAATTTGTTGATGGTGTATTGCGCGAGCTTCATCGGCGCCTCTGTGTTTTCACAACGTTGTTGTTGGACGTCCTCGGCCGTCGTTGGGGCGCCGGCCGCCGTGCGATTTTAGCCCACCGTTTAGCGTGCTCATGGGGGGCGCCGGCGCGCAGGATTCGGATGAGGGGATTTGCTTGAAAGGGGCGTGCGGCGATCCCGGAGGCTAGGGCACTCGTTCGTCGGCATTGAACGAATCGGGTGCGGCGGGGTGAAGTGCGGTTCGCGAGAACCGCTCGGGTTGTAGCCGGTCGCCCCCATGGGAGTGCTAATCGCCCCCGAGCTTCAGTTGTTCGACCGTTTCGCCAAAACTGACGAAGTTTTCGGGAAGTCGAGCGCGCGGAACTTGGCGAGAGCCGCTTTCGCGGCGCCGGCGCTCGCGCGCGAGGCCAGTTCGTCGACAACGGGCCGCCAGGAGTTGCGGGCCGCAGCGTCCTCCGCGGCTTTCGACGTTGTGGCCGCCACCGCGAGCTCAAGCGATTGGTCGATTCCGCTCGTCGCCAACGGCGCCAAGAGCTCGGCGAGCTTCACTCCGGCGCGGCGGTGGCCGAAGCCCAAGGCGTAGTCCAACGCGGTGGCGCCCTCGTCGCTCTCGGCGTCGACGTTGCTGACCGCGAGGAGGGCAGCCGCGACGGCCGGCCGATTGTCGAGGACCGCGTGCATCAAGGCGGTTCGGCGGCGCTCGTCGCGCGCCTTCGGATCGCTGACGGGCAACAAGAGGTTCGCGGCGTGAGCGGATCCTGCGAACATCAGCGCGGTTCTCCCCGAAGACGATTCGGCCATCGGGTCAGACAACGGCAACAAGATTTTCAAGCACTGCACGCTCGGCGACGCCTCCGCAGGGGCGTCCTCGCGCGCCAACAGGGTGGCACGGGCCGCCGCCATCAACGGCGTCCAGCCGTCGCTGTCCGCGAGGCGCGGATCGAAATGGCGAACCAGCTCGCTGAGCAACAGCGGGTCCGCCAGCGACGCGGCCGCAAAGATGGTCGGCGGGGGCTCGTCGTTGCGCGTCGCCTGTTGCTTCTCGCGGATCTTGGCGAGCGTTGCCCGCGCCTGCTCCCGACTCTCTTCCGGCAACGCCTCGATGACCGCCGTGTCCACGGATGCGGCGGCCTGCAATTCGGCGCCGACTTTTGTTCTCAGTTGCGTGTTGCGCATGGCGATGGAGTTGGAAAAGTTTTTGGGCGGGCGCCTCGATTCTCAACGCCCGCGGATTGTTTGCGCCGCATGCGACGCCGGCTGCCGCAGAGCCAGGCTAGTGTAGCGTAGCGGCGCGATCGGCTCGGATTCGGATGCGGACCTTGGCCTTTGCTTTTTGCGCGCTTCTTTCGCAACCCTTCAACGGAGGAGTCTCCCATGGGCTATCGCCTGTTCATTGACGACTTGCGCGACCCCGTCGATCCCGCGTGGACGATTGCGCGCAGCTCGGCGGAGGCCATTACCCTGTTGCTCGGACGCGGCTGCCCCGACGAGATTTCGTTCGACCACGATCTGGGCGGCGACGACACCGCGATGGCCGTGGCCAAGCGACTGATCGATTTGGACTTGGACGCGAACGGCGCCTTCATTCCGCCCGCGTTCCGGTTTTGGGTGCACAGCGCCAATCCCGTGGGCGCCGCGAACCTCCGGGCGCTGCTGGACCGCTACCTGGACGTGCGCGGCGCCAACGCGGGCGACGCGTGACGGCCTCGGCCCGCTTCGCGCTGCGCGCCGTGTTCGCGTGAAGGCTCACGGACGCCTCGCGCGTTGGGCGCGCACGTCCTCGCCTGGCAATCGCGGCATCGGGAAGGTCAGCAGGAGCGCCGCTTCGGGCGGCTGCCCGCGATGCGTGTGAACCCCAGCGAGAAAGGCGCAGTGGTGGCCGGCCAAGGCGAGCAGGGGCCGCGTGAAATCGCGCCGCTGGACCAAGGGCAGAGTCCCGGGCGCCGCGAGGCCCAACAACAAACCTTCGGGCTCGATCCGGGTTCGGCCCTGGAAGTAGGCAACGGCGCCAATCGCGGCCGCCGCGAACGCGTCAGGCGAGGCGGCGGGCAGCGAGCGCACGAGCACGAGGCAATCCCCGCGCAACAACTCTTCGATCTCGCTCCACTCGTAAAGGACGACTTGGTCGGCGAGCGCGACGCGAAAGACCGCTTGCGCGAGGGTCTCGACCGCGCTTCGAACCTCGTCGTGTGGGCACGCGAGGATCGGTCCGCAGCCCCGCGCGCCAATCGGAACGACCGAATCGACAAGCACCGAGACCCCGGCGGGCCGGCCTCGACGGCCCGCGAGAGGCTCGAGGTCGGTCGCCACCCGGATCACGAAATCGGGCGTTGCGTCCGGCGTCGAGTCCGGTGTCGCGTCCGCGTCGGCGCTCACCCGCCAGGCGACCCGGCTACCGAAGTCGGGCAGCTCGTTCCCCGACCCCCAAAGGCCGAGCGCGTCGACGATCTGAACGAAGAACGGGCGACCGCCGTCGGTCGCCGAGGATGTGTCCCGCGGGGCCGCGCCGGCGGTCGGCGTGGCCAGGGCATCCGTGTTCGCCGCCATTGCGAGGGTTGGGGCGCTCATTGCGTTGGCCCGTCGTATCGCTGGGCCGCTTTGCGCAGCCGCTCGGCCATTTCCTGGCGCAGCTCGGGCGGGCCGAGCACTTCCACGTCGGGTCCAAAATTGGACAGCCACCACCTCAGCCGGCGAGTCAGCGGCACGGAGGCTTCAATCACCACCTCTCCGGGGCCGTGGGGCGTTGCGACTTGATCGTCGGACAGTGGGCTTTCGAGCAGATGGGCGCCGGCGTGCTCGCGAAAGAGGAGGCGGATCGGGCTGCGCCGCCCGAGCTCGCCGAACCCAAAGAGGCCATCGGCGATCGCCGCATCCAGGTCGAAGCCCTCGGGCTTTGACGCCGGTTCGGGCAACAGCTTGGCCTGGCGAATCCGGTGCAGGGCGAGCGTTCGAACGTCGTCGAAGCCGTCGAACACAACGACCAGATACATGATCCCGCCGACGCCGACCAGACCCAGAGGACTGAGCGCCTTCGCCGTCGAGGCCGGCCGGTCGAGAGCCTGGTAGACGACTTCGAGCTGACGGCTGAGCATCAACGCGTCGCTGATCGCGGCGCGAACTGATTCGTCGATGGGCGGGGCCAACAGCGGTTGATTGGGCTCGACGACGCGCACGGCTCGCGTCCAGGCGGCGGCGCCTTTTTCGCCCGCCTCGGATTCGAGGCGCTGCCTGGCCGCCTTGAAATACGGTTCGAGCTCTTGGCGATACCCCGACGGCAACAAATGCCGCGAATGCTCGTCGAGCAAACGGAAGGCGAGCGCCTCGGGCGTCGTCAATCCGCGAAAGTCCAAGGGCGGCATGTCGCCTTTCCATCTCCAGCCGTAGGGCGTGTTGCGCTCGTCGGACTCGATGGCGAACGCCACGGAGAGCGCCGAAAGATCGCGCTCCACCGTTCGCTTCGACACGTCGTATCCCGCGGCGCGCAGCTTGGCGTGGATTTCAGTCGCCGTGATCTTGCCGCCCCTTGGGATCATGCGCAACACGTTCCATTGCCTCAGCAGCGCGTCAGACATGCGCGCCTCCCTTCGGCCCATTCGCGCCCGGCGTGAGCGCGACGACTCGCGCCACGCGGTTGTTTTTGTTTCGTCGCCACGAACTCGGATGGGTGCATCCGACGACGAGCGGCGGCCGCAGTGGATTCTTGTCCGCGATCTCTCGCAGCGCGTCGTAGACGAGATTCTTCAAGGACGCCTTCGCGCGCTCCGCGCCCGTGCAGCAATTGACCACAAGGTCTTGCGGCTCGGTGCGCCAGAGTCTTTCCAATCGGGCCAGGAACCGTTCGCGGCCAATCCGCTCCGACGCCCAGGCGGTCCTGAACACCTCGTCGCGATAGTGGCTCGTGGCGTGACCCAAGGACGTTTGATGCTGAATCGCGTTGATCAGGACAAGGTCAAGGTCTTCGCCCTCCGGGGACACGGTCAGCTGTTCGGCTCCGATCAAAGCGATGTCGCCCAGGAGAGCTCGAATGTTGTCTCCAGTCGCCCCCGCTGCGGGCCCGATGGGGCGGAGGTTGCCCGAGGCGATGGCGCTGAGTTCGCCCAGCTTCGCGGCGCGGGCGGGCGCGCCGAATTCGCGAACGTGCGGGCTTTCCAAGATCATCAAGAGCCGGCGAGGGCCCTTCGCGCTCAGATCGCTCGTCGGCCGGCGACACGAGAAGTCGTTCGAAGGCTCAGCGCCGTTCGGCGCGTAGCGCAGGCGCGAGTCGGCAAACCGGACGGTCCCGACCCACTGGTCGGGGCAGCGCGCGGCGCAGAACGCAGGCGACCACGCGGAGGGTCTCTTTGGGCCGCCCTCAGCCGCCAGGGCGGCTTGGGCCATCTCGGCGAAGGCCGCTCGGTCTTCGTCCAAGCGGTCGCCGTCCCTCGGGGGCGCCGCTTCGGCTTTGTCGTTGTTCATTGGGTCTTTTTCTTGAATTGCGCTTCGGTGCTCGCATGCGTTTTGGGTCAAGGGCCGCCCCGATCGATGGCCCTTTCCCAACGGATGCGGGCAGTGTGCCATGGAGGCGCGACAGACGATGTCGCGCGCTGGCGCGATCAGCGCCATGAAGAGGGTCTCTCGCCACGGCCACAGGGGTCGTTTGCGCGACATAGCGTGTCGCGCCGACGCCAAACGGGATGGCGCCAGCCGGCTCTCGGACGGTAAGCTTCGAGCACCTCGCACGTTGGACGTCGCGCGGAGACCACCCGAGAAACGGCTCAGGCAAAACATCCTCAGGAACAGAGGGTGAGAAGCCGTAAACCATCCATGCAGGACGGCGCCACGGCGTCGCCTTTAACGCTGAACAACGAAGGGACCACTCAATGACAATGCAGGCCATGCCGATTCCGAAGAACGGCTCTTGCCCCTCCGGCTACCGCTCGGACGGCAACATGTGCGTCCCGAACGCCAACGCCAAACCCGCGATCCCGAAAAATGGCTCGTGCCCGTCCGGTTGGCACAGCGACGGCAACTATTGCCTGGCCAACAGCGTGACCCCGAAAAACGTCGTGCCCAAGAGCGGGTCCTGCCCGTCGGGCTATCACTCCGACGGCAACTACTGCGTCCAGAACTGAGTCCTCGCCCTTCGCGCCCGATCGGGATCGTGCCGCCATTCATCGCGGGCCGGCGACGGGGCGGCGAGGGCGGCGCAAAGAATCGGGCGCTGACGCGCCTGTGCGGCTGAAGACCTCGATCTTCGGCGTGTGTTCGGCGGTCGGCGGGGCAACCTGCCGGCCGTTTTTTTGCGGCCGCAGTGACGCCTGCAGAACCGGCGTTGAAGCGACCGGATGGGAAAGGGAGGGTGCTCTTGACGGCCCATGGCGCCAACCATGAAAAAACGCCCGACGGGAGCCCACTTGCCATTGACCGAAGCAGTCTTGGACCCCCCTTTTGAACGCCGCCTGAGCGGCGGCGAATGCTTTGCGCGCCGATTTTGCCCGGCGCGGCGCGCCCGCTCGCGTGGGCGGGGCCGCTCAGGCGCTTTCCTGGCGACAAAGTGCGCGATAATCACGGCTTTTGGGCCGCTCTGCCGGACCGCCGACGCAGGCGGCGGTGCAGAGCGGGCCAGTCGTGCGTTAACTACCAGCGGGACAAGGATGACGGGTGTGATCCAAGCGGGGGTTTTCGGCGCCAACGAGCCGGCGCGCCGAGCTTCGGGGGGCGCTGGAACGAATGTCGGAGGGCGGGGCGTGGGCTTATACAACGCGGAAATTTCAGCGGGCTCGCTCATGATCCCGGAGAGCCGCCGCATCGCGGCCCTCTTGCTCTCCCACCCCACCGACGCGCAATGGGACGCCGCCCTGAGCGACGAAAACCTCTTGCAGAAGAAGCCCGCCACGGCGCGGCGCCAGGCGCGGCTGATCCGAAGGCGGCTCGACACCCTGGACGACACGGGCTTGCAGCTGGTCGTCGAAGGCGACGCCGAGCTGTGCCGGCAAATTCTCTTGTCGGCCGCCGCGCGCCACAGCCAACTGCTGAGCGACTTCATGCGGGACGTCTATCGGGCGGACTTGCTCCGGCTCGAGAAGAACCTGAGCCACCGCCAATGGGACGGTTTCCTCGAAGAGTGCGCGCATCGCGACGAGGCGGTCGCCGCATGGGCCGCGTCGACCCGCGAAAAGCTCTTTCAGGTGATCGTCCGCATTCTCTTTGAAGCCAAATACCTCGACTCGACCCGGCGGATGGAACTGACGCCGCCCTTGGTTCATCCGAAGGCGCAGGCTTACCTCAGAAGCCTCGGCGACGCCGAGACCCTCGCGCGATTGGAGACCCAAGCATGAGCGCCTCGTTCGACGAACGCCTCAATCAAGTGTTGCCGCGGCTGCTGTCGCCGGACGTCCTCGACAACAAGGGCGCGGGCGGCGAGATCGGCTTCTGGGTTTTCGACTATCCACCCGAGCACGAAATGAAGGTGCGCGGTTGGCTTGCGGAGGTGATCGAGCCGGGCGTGCGCAAGCAGAAGCCGCAGCTTCGCTTTGCGACGGTCGACCTCTTTGAGTGCGTGATTGGCTTGCTCGAAGATCGCGGCCTGTTGGCCAAGGCGTTGGAGATGCAGCGCGCCAAAGGGGACGACGCGCTGCTCGCCTCCTTGCGCTCAGTCCTCAAAGAGGATCGGTTGGCCGCGCGGATCGTCGAGAAGACGCGCGCCGACGAGCTCGACCTGCTGATCGTGAAGGGCGTGGGCGCCGTTTATCCGCTGCTGCGCACCCACACACTGCTCTCCGCGCTGCACCCGCACATGCAGGACACACCGCTTCTCATGCTTTACCCGGGGCGATACGACGGGCAGTCACTGCGCCTGTTCAACGCGCTGGTCGACGACAACTATTACCGGGCGTTCAGCCTGGTGCCCTAACGCTTTGAGAGACCGAGGGACCAATGAAAATTAAAGAGCTATTCGTCAAGCGCATTGACCGGCCGATCAACGGCGTCATCAAAGCGGATCAACGCGACGAGGCGAGCATCTGGCAGGAGCTGGACGAATACGTCGCGACCAAAGAGGTCACGGAATACCTGCGCAGCTTTTTTGAAGCTTACCTCGCCACCGCAGCCCACCCCAACGACCCGAGTATCGCCGCGCGAATGGGCGTCTGGGTGTCGGGTTTCTTTGGGTCGGGCAAGTCGCACTTCATTAAGATTTTGTCGTATCTGTTGTCCAACCTCGAAGCCTCCCATCCGGGCGACGAGACATCGCGGCGCGCGATTGAATTCTTTGATTCGAAAATCAAAGACGCCATGCTCTTGGGCGACATTCGCCGCGCGGTCACGGGCAACACTGACGTGATCTTGTTCAACATCGACTCGAAGGCCGACTCCAAAGGCGATCGGGACGCGATCCTGCAAGTGTTCCTGCGCGTCTTCAACGAGATGCAAGGGTTGTCGGGCGACGCGCCGCACGTCGCCGAGATGGAGCGCTATCTGATCTCCAAGGGCGCCTACGACGCGTTCAAGCAGGCGTTCAAAGCGGCCAATGGCAACGCGTGGGACGCCGAGCGCGACGCGGTCGATTTCCTGCGCGACGATGTGATCGCAGGGCTCAGCCACGCGCTGGACATGTCGCCGGATTCCGCAGCGAAATGGTTCGACAACGCGCGCGACGACTACAAGATCAACATCGAGGGTTTCGCCGCGCTCGTGCGCAAATACCTCGACACCAAGGGCCCGCAGCACCGGATCGTCTTTTTGGTCGACGAGGTCGGCCAGTTCATCGGCAAGAACACGGCGCTGATGCTCAACTTGCAGACCATCACCGAAGAGCTCGGCACGCAATGCAAAGGGCGCGCCTGGGTGATCGTGACCAGCCAGGAAGACATCGACGCCACCCTGGGCGAAGCCAACCAGGCGCGCACGAACGATTTTTCGAAGATCACGGGCCGCTTTCACACGCGCTTGTCCCTGTCGAGCTCGAACACCGACGAGGTCATTTCGCATCGCCTGCTCGAAAAAACGCCCTCGGCGCGCGCCGAGCTCGAAGCCCTCTGGAAGGCCAAGGGCGACATCATTAACAACCAGGTTTCGTTTGCGGATCACGCGGTGGCTTTTCGGCGCTTTCGCGACGCCGCGGATTTCTCCGCGCACTATCCGTTCGCCCCTTACCAGTTTCAGCTGTTGCAAAAGGTCTTCGAGTCGATTCGCAAAGTGGGGGCGACCGGCCGGCACTTGGCGCGCGGCGAGCGCTCGATGCTCGACGCCTTTCAAACGGCGGCGGTCCACAATGGCCCGCGGGACATCGACGCGCTCGTGCCCCTCTACGATTTCTATCCGGCGATCGAAAGTTTCCTGGACTCCTCGGTCAAGCGCGCCATCGATCAAGCGGCCGACAACCCGGCGTTGGAGGACTGGGACGGGGAGCTCCTGCGAACGTTGTTCCTCATTCGCTACGCGGACGCGGTGAAGGGGACGGTCGACAACCTCGCCACCCTGTGCCTCGATCGCGTCGACGCGGACAAGCTCGCGCTCAAACGCCAGATTGAAGCCGCGCTGTTGCGCTTGGAGCGGCAGAATCTGGTGAGCCGAAACGGCGACCTTTGGTTTTTCCTGACCAACGAGGAGCGCGACGTTTCACAAGAGGTGAAGTCCGTCAACGTCTCGGAGGCTGATATCTCGCGCCTGGTCGCCGAGCTCGTGTTCGATGAGATTCTTGCCGGGCAAACGAAAGTGAGGCATCGCGACACCAAGAGCGATTACGAATTCAATCGCCTGCTCGACAGCGTCCCCTACAAGCTGGCGAACGCCGCGTTGACCTTCGAGGTGATCTCGCCCGTCGGCGCCGACTACGAAATGATGCACGAGGCGCGATGCATCGGCCGCAGCGCCGAGGGCTCGGGACGGGCGTTGCTGCGAATGGCCAACGATCCGCGCGTCTATGTCGAGCTGAAAACGTATTTGCAGATCGAGAAATACATCGCGCCGAAAGCGGACACGGCGACCCCGTCGCTCAAACGGATTCTTTACGACCGGAAGGACGAAAACCGCGAACGCCGGGCGCGCCTTCTGTCGCAACTGGCGGAAATGATGAGCGCCGGGGACTTCTACGCGTTGGGCCAGCGGCTGACGATCAAGCCGCAATCGCCGCCCAGCGTGCTCGACGAAATGCTCAACTATCTGGTCTCCAACACCTATTCAAAACTCGGCTACATCAAGGTTCGCCAGGCCGATCCGATCGCGGAAATCCGAGCCGTGCTCACTGCCGACACGGTGGGCCAGCAACGCATGGCGTTGGGCGGGGAGGACGGCAATGCCCTCGCGTTGGGGGAAATGCGCCAATATCTCGACGTGGTCGCCAAGAGCAGCCGCGTGCTCCTCTCCGACGTCATCGACCGCTTCTCGGGGGTGCCCTGGGGGTGGCGGCCGGAATGGGAGACGGTCCTGCTGGTGGCGCGGCTTTTCATGGCCGGCGAAATCAAGCTGGTGATGGAGGGCGCGGACCTGGACCCCCTAGGGGCGATTGAGCCACTGACGAAAGCGGCCCGCTTCAAAAACGTCTCGATCTTGAAGCGCAAGACCTCCGATGCGCTGACGCGCACCACCGCGAGAGAGTTGCATCGCGACATGTTTTCGATCATGCCGCCGGAGGACGAAGACGCGCTCGTCGCCGAGTTCCGCAGCCACCTCGCCCAGCTCAAAGCGGACCTCGAACGCGCGCGCGGCAAAGCCGAACACAAGGATTACCCGGGCGGCACGGAGATTGTGCGGGCGTTGATCACGATCGATCGCCAACTGGCGCTGCGCGATCCCTATGAGTTTTTGGACGCGCTCGCGCAGGCTCGCAACGATTGGTTGGATTTGGCCGAAGACGTCCACGACGTGCTCGGGTTCTACAAGAACCAGGTTCCGGTCTGGTCGCGCCTGCTCGACGCCCTCGCCAGCTTTTCGGACAATCGCGAGGCGCTGCTCAACGCGCCGGAGGCTGCGGCGGCCCTGTCCGAATTGGAGATGATCCACCACAACCCGGCGCCCTACGGGATGATCAATCGGATCGAGGGGCTGGTCGCGACCGTGGAGAAAGTGAACGACGCGATCGGCGGCGAGCGTCGCGAACGCGCGCTCCGTTCGGTCGACGAGAAGATTGCCGAGGCGCAGCAGGCGCTGGACGCCGCCGAGGCGGATCCGGCTCTGCGCAATGCGGCGCTCAATCCCCTTCAAACCTTGAAGGCGCAACTGGCCGGGATGGTCAGCATCCCGCGCATTCTCTTCGCGCAGGGGCGGGCGGGCGATCTGCTCGACGAGGCGATGGACAAGATTGCGCGCGCGGCGAGGACCAATGAGGCGCCCAAGGCTCGGGTCGAGGCGCGGGCTGACGGCGCCGCGGGGGGCGGAGTGGGCGCGGGCGCGGGGACCGGCGTCGCAGGCGCGGCGGTCTCGACGCGCTCCATCAAGGTGGTGCGCACGAGCGAGCTGAGCGCCAAGACCTACCTTGAAAGCGCCGAAGACGTTGAAGAATTCATCGGAAGCCTTCGCCGGGAGCTCCTCGCGGCCATCGCGGCGGGCCACCGCGCGCGTTTGCAGTAACGCCTAGACGAAAGGCTCAATCAAGACATGAACAAAACAAACCTGAAAGCCTACGCGCCGCAAGCGCGCCGCGATTTCATCGCCGCGGTCGCCGCGCGGGCGAACCTGCTGGGCATCTCGGCGGCAGGGGCCGCGCCGGCCAGCGTCCGCGGCGACTTGGTGATCATTGAGGGGCGTGAGTGGCCCGCCAAGGTCAACGCGCAACGCGAGAAGCTCGTCCGGCGCATCGAGCGTCGCGGTTTCGAGCAGGCAATGGAAGAGGTGGCCTACACGTGGTTCAACCGATTCGCTGCCTTGCGCTTCATGGAGCTGCATGGATACCTCGATCATGGATGGCGAGTGCTGTCGAGCCGGGACGGTGGGCTTCCGGAAATTTTGCGCCATGCCAGCGAGGTGTCGCTTCCTGATCTGAACGCCGAGGTCGCGCGGGAAATGCAGCTGACTGGCACGCAGGATAACGAACTATACAAATTGTTGTTGGTGGCGCAGTGCAATGATTTGTCGCGCTCGATGCCATTTTTGTTCGAGCGCATCGACGACGAGACTGAGCTCTTGCTGCCCGACCACCTGCTACGCACCGATTCAATCTTAGTAAGACTGATTTCAAGCGTCCCTGAAGAAGATTGGGCGCAAATCGAAGTTGTCGGCTGGCTCTATCAGTTCTACATCAGTGAGAAGAAAGACGAGGTGATAGGAAAGGTGGTCCAGAGCGAGGATATTCCCGCGGCGACTCAGCTTTTCACACCCAATTGGATCGTTCGGTATCTGGTCCAGAACAGTGTTGGTCGTCTTTGGTTGATGGCGAATCCGTCGTCGTCACTAAAGTCGCAGTTTGACTATTACGTGGATCCGCCTGCGCAGTCGGATAAAGTAACAGCGCAGATTGAGGCGAAAATCCGAGAGCGTATTGAGCAGGATGGCGCACGCCTTAATCCTGAATCCATCAGACTTCTTGATCCGGCTTGTGGTTCAGGACACATCTTGGTTGAGGCTTATGAAACGCTCAAGGCTATCTACTTGGAGTGTGGATACCGTCTGAGAGACATTCCGCGTCTAATTTTGGAAAAGAACCTGTATGGCATCGACATTGATGACCGCGCAGCGCAGTTGGCAGGGTTCGCGCTACTGATGAAAGCGCGCGCAGATGACAGACGCTTGCTTAGCAATTCTCCGACTCTCAACGTTTTTTCCATGAGCGAGAGCAAGGGGCTGGATGTTGACGAGCTTTCCTCGCATCTTGGACCTTTCGGCGTTAGCCAATCAGTGGTGGCGAACGTGCTCGATATCTTCGCGCTGGCGAAGTCGTTCGGTTCCCTCATTCAGATTCCGGCGGTGATTTCCGAGAATCTGGCGGAAATATACGAAGCTTTAGATAAGGCCACACATTCGGGCGATTTGTATGCGCGAGCTGCGGCGGCCGACCTATGGCCGTTTGTGCGGCAGGCACGCGTTTTGTCAATGAAGTTTGACTTGGTTGTGGCGAACCCTCCCTATATGGGAGGAAGAAATCTCCCCGAATTTATCAAATCATGGGCGGAAGGCTGTTACCCGTCAGGAAGGGCCGACTTATACGCAATGTTCATACTTCGGGCCTTTCAATTTGCTAGGTCCGGGACCGGCATTTCTGCATTGGTTACCATGCAGAGTTGGATGTTCATATCGTCCTTCTTCGATCTGCGGCAATACCTGATTTCCAGTAAAACTGTGCAGTCGTTGGTGCAGATAGGGTTCAACAGTTTCCCCGAGATGAACTCCAAGATTGCACAAGCCTGCGCGTTTGTTTTTCTCAATGATGCCATTGAGGACTACGTTGGGGCATATATTGACTTAAACAGCGCGCCGAAGAACGCCGACAAGAGCAAGGTTTTCTTGGCGCGAGACCCGAATCATATTCATCCGCGTCACCAGACCAGCTTCGCGGCGGTCCCGGGGAGTCCGTTTGCCTACTGGGCAAGCGATCGAGTTCGGGACGCGTGGCAGAAAAGCAAGCTGATAAGCGCGGTTGCTGAACCGAAGAAGGGACTAGATACCGGAGAGAACGACAGATTCCTTCGGAGATGGTTTGAGATATCCGTCGCGAACTTCACCATGCTCGATGCGGAACGTGCAAGCGGTGATACCTACTGGGTTCCCGTCCAAAAGGGCGGCTCTTACCGGCGATGGTTCGGAAACCACGAATTTGTGGTGGATTGGCGGGATGGGGGGGCCGAGCTACGTGCTCATCGAGGTTCGTCCATCCGAAACGAGCGATTCTATGGGAAGCAAGGGGCCACTTGGTCAACATTGACCTCAAGCAACTTCGCAATGCGGGAGTGTCCCCCCGGTTTCATTTTCGAATCGAAGGGTGCGGTGTGCTTCCCGAAAGCTGAGCTTCCGCTCGAGCTTCTTTTAGCGTTCGGGAACTCGAAAGTGGCTCAGGTCTTCTTCGAAGCGCTGTCTCAAACTATGGACTACCACGAAGGCCCGTTCGGGTTATTGCCATACCGTGAGCCTTGCTTGGGGGATCAGGTCATCACGAGCGTGCAGGAAGCCGTTGCAATCGCTAGGGACGATTGGAACAGCTTTGAGGAGTCTTGGGATTTTTCGGGTATTCCCGCAGCCTGGAAAGTATCAGACGGTCAATCTCTTCAAGAATCGTGGGAGGCGTGGGCTCGCGCATGCGATCGCCGTCTGAACCGGCTTCGAGAAATCGAGGAGACAAACAATCGGCTTTTTTTGGAGATTTTCGACCTTCAGGACCAGTTTTCGCCTTCTGTTTCGGATAACGAGATTACCCTTGCACGTGCGAATCGCGAGAGTGATTGCCAGCGCCTAATGTCTTACGCGATCGGATGCATGATGGGCAGATATAGCGTGGACCGAGCCGGGTTAGTTTATGCTCATGCAGGAAATTGCGGTTTCGACAGCGCGCATTATGAAACGTTTTCAGCGGATGACGATGGCATAGTTGCTGTGACGGATACTTGTTGGTTCGAAGATGACGCAGCGCGCCGGGTGACTGAGCTTGTCGGCGTTATATGGGGGCCGGATACTTTAGACGCGAACATGGAATGGCTCGCCGAAAGCCTTAAGAAAAAACCCGGCGAGACCCCGGATGAGACTGTCCGACGGTTCCTCGCTGATAAATTCTACGCGGTGCATGTCCAAGCCTATAAGAAGCGCCCAATCTACTGGCTCTTTTCGAGCGGCAAGCAGCGCGCATTTCAGGCTTTGGTTTACATGCATCGCTACAACGAGGGCACACTCGCTCGCATGCGTGCTCAATACGTGGCGCCATTGATCGCGAAAATAGCGGCCCGGATGGAGTTGCTCGACAGGGACGCCGCCGTTGCCACATCGACAGCAGCGCGGGTGAAAATCCAAAGGCAGATTGATACGCTAAGAGCGAAGCAGGCCGAAATCCTTACTTACGACGAGAAGCTCCGGCACTACGCGGACATGCGCGTCGAAGTCGATCTGGACGATGGGGTGAGGGCGAACTACGCGAAATTTGGCGACCTGGTCGCCGATTCGAGAACGATCACCGGCGGAAGCGATGAGTAGCGGGCAACACACTTTTTTGCCAGCTCTCTCGCGTCTGATGGCCGAAGGCCATTCGCTGGTGTTTTGGAACGACGCCGAGGGCGAATTCGCCTCGCAGCTCGATGGGATCGAGCTCGATGGCGTTCGCGTCGTGCGGCTCGATCAAACTCCGGCGTTGCAAGTGAAAATCTGGATCGAGCGGGAGAAGGACGCCCGGTGGCTGCTTTACGCACCATTTCCTGAGCCCGAGCCCACGGCCGACTGGCTTCTCGACGCTCGACTGCGCGGCAAGGCATTCAGCGCGGACACAGCCTCCATTCAGCTCGACGAGCTAGGGCTCTCCACGCAGCAGTCGCTGCGCGCGCACCTCAAACGACGAGCGAAATTCTTGCGGGCGCGGGAGCGACTCGAGCGCTTGAAGCGCTGGACGGACCCGCAAGACACGGTCGAGGATCTCGATCGGAAGATGCTGGCCGTCGTCGCGCGCGCGGAGACGCCGGACGCCTCGGCCATTTTGCTCAAAGTCTTCGCGGGGCTCGCGGCCGAAGCGGACGATTTGGGCGACACGCCCAAGGCGTTGGCGGACATCGCCGCCAACGATCTCGACGACGCCTTCTGGGCCTTGGTCGAACGCGAGATGGGCTATCGGGAGGCGGGGCCCGAGGCGCGGTCCCTTCGCGGCCTCCTTTACGCGATTTTCGCGACCGACTTTTGCAACAGCGTGCGCGCGGCGCCCGCGCCGATGGCGCACTTGCTCATCCGCGAGCGCGCCCGAGCCGGCCACGCATCGGTGTTTGCAAGTCGGTGGCGCTCGGACATGGCCAACTACGCCAGCTACGACATGCTCTCGACGCTCGTGGCGGACGACTTGCGCGTGCAAGATTTGATTCGCCCGATGAGCGCCGAAGACCTCGTCGAATCAATGACCTTCGAGAGCATCGAAAAGCGCGTGATCGCCGATCTCAAAGGGCGCATCATTGCCGGCGGCGGCGCCAACATGGATTCCGTTCGCGCGCTCACCGCGCGCCGAAGGGACGGCCATTGGGCCAATCCGTTGCTGGCGGGCGCGAGCGATTCCACACGCGCCCTGGCCGCCAGTTACGACGCCTTGGAGGCCGCCGCGAGCTTCTTTGAGCTGCAAGCGGCCCATTCGAGCGGCTTTAGTTTTCCGGACGCGGGAACCGCGTTCGCCGCGTATCGCTCGAGCCTCTTCCGCTTTGATCAACTGTATCGTTGGTTCATGCGCGCGGCCGAGTTCGTGGAGCCGATGGGCTGGGCGCTGCTGCACGAGCTGCGCGATCGGATGGAGGACGCCTATTCGGGATGGTTTGTGGGCCAATTGGCGTCGGCCTGGGGCTCCGTGATCGAAGGCGAGAATGGGCTGTTGAGCGCGTGGGCGTTGCCGGACGTCGCCAATCAGCAGGCGTTTTTCGACCAAATGGTTCGGCCGGAATTTGACAGCGGCGCCAAACGCGTCTTCGTGATCATCTCCGACGCGTTCCGCTACGAGGCGGCCGAGGAGCTCGCGCGCGAGCTCAACTCGCGCAATCGCGTGAAGGCGCGTTTGGGCGCCATGCTGGGCGTTCTGCCGAGCTACACCACGCTCGGGATGGCGAGCCTTTTGCCGCACGAGCGCCTGGCCTACAAGACCAACGCGGGCTTGGACGTCTTGGTCGACGGCAAGCCCTCGGCCACGTTGGAACAACGGTCGGCCATCCTCGCCGCGCATGACGGCGTGGCGATCGGGCGCGACGATTTGATGGAGAAGGGCAAGGAGCGCGGGCGCGAGTTCGTCAAGCCCCACCGCCTGGTCTACATCTACCACGACCGAATCGACGCGATCGCCGACAAGCGCGTGACGGAGACCAAGGCCTTCGAGGCGACGGCGCAGACCATCAAGGAATTGGCCGAGACGGTCAGCTTCATCGTCAACAGCCTCAATGGCTCGACCGTGCTCGTCACCGCCGACCACGGCTTCCTGTATCAGGAGTCCGCGCTCGAAGAGGCCGACCGCTCGGTGCTGGACAAAGACCCCGACGGCGCCATCAAGTCCAAAAAGCGCTACATCTTGGGCCGCGGCATGGGGCGCTCGCCCAAGGCCTGGTGCGGCTCGACCGAAGGGACGGCCGGCACCGACCCGGGCGAGGGCAGCATTGATTTTTGGGCGCCTAAAGGCGCGGGTCGCTTCCATTTTGCCGGCGGCGCCCGGTTCGTCCATGGCAGCGCGATGCCGCAGGAAATAGCCGTGCCGGTGATTTTGGTGAAGGAAAGCGAGTCCGAGAAGGTGCGGACCAAGCCCGTGGAGGTGAGCCCCTTGGGCTCGACGAACCGAGTGGTGACGAACAAACAACGCTTCGAATTCATTCAAAATGAAGCGATCTCGGAGCGCGTTCTGCCCGTGACGTTAATATTCTCCATTCGGGACGGCGACACGCCCGTGAGCGACGAGCAGGCGATCACGTTCGACAGCGCCTCGCCGTTGCTCGACGAGCGCAAGCGCTCCGTGATGCTGACCATTCAGGCCGGCTCCCACGATCGGACGAAAGACTATTTTCTGGTCGCGCGGGACGCGAAGACAAGGGCCGAGGCGTGGCGCTCGCCGCTGCGCATCGACTTGGCATTCAGCAACGATTTTTAGAGGCCGACATGGCAGAACCCGTTTCCGCGCCCTTTTCCGACCCGGCGGCCCCAACCCCGGCCTCGGCTTCGAACGCGGACCGAGCTCCGAACGCGGAGGCACCGGCGGCTCCGGCTGCGGCCCCGACTGCGGCGCCGGCTGCGGGGCCGGCTGCTGCGGCAGACGCGAGCGCCGAGCGGACGCTCGACAGCCTGCTCAACGAGCGGTTTGCCGGCCGGGTGGTGCGCAAAGATCTGACGAAACTCATCAAGGAAGGGGCCAACGTTCCGGTCTACGTGCTCGAGTATCTTTTGGGCATGTATTGCGCCTCGGACGACCCGGAGACGATTCGCGCGGGGCTGGCCACCGTCAAGCGCATCCTGGCGGAAAATTACGTGCGCCCCGACGAAGCGGAGAAGGTCAAGAGCAAGATCCGCGAGCTGGGCTCCTTCAAGGTGATCGACAAAGTCACCGTCAAGCTCAACGAGAACCGCGACGCCTATGAGGCGCTGCTCTCCAACCTCGGCATCAAAAACGCCGAGGTGCCGGACCACTACGTGCGCGAGTTTGAGAAGCTGCTGGTGGGCGGCATTTGGTGCATCGTGACGCTGCGCTATTTCTTCGAAGAGAACCAAAAGACGTCGCCCTTCGCGGTCGCCGACTTGAAGCCCATTCAGATGCCCAGCATGGACATGGAGGAGCTCTTTTCGGCGCGCAAAGGCTTCACCGAATCGCAGTGGATCGACGCGTTGCTGCGCTCGACCGGCATGGAGCCGACGTGCTTCAAAGAGCGGGCCAAGTGGCACTTGCTCGCGCGCATGATCCCGCTCGTCGAGAACAACTACAACCTGTGCGAGCTGGGCCCCCGCGGCACCGGCAAGAGCCACATCTACAAGGAAATCAGCCCCAATTCGATCCTGGTCTCCGGGGGGCAGTCGACCGTCGCCAATCTCTTTTACAACATGAGCGCGCGCAAAGTCGGCCTGGTCGGCTTGTGGGACGTCGTGGCGTTCGACGAGGTGGCCGGCATCAGCTTCAAGGACCAAGACGGCGTGCAGATCATGAAGGATTACATGGCCTCCGGCTCGTTCAGCCGGGGCCGCGAATCGATCAACGCCAGCGCCTCGATGGTCTTCGTGGGCAACCTCAATCAAAGCGTCGAGTCGCTCGTGAAAACGAGCCATCTGTTGGCACCCTTTCCGGACGCCATGATCGACTCCGCGTTTTTCGACCGCTTCCACGCCTACGTGCCGGGTTGGGAGATCCCCAAGATGCGGCCGGAATTCTTCACGAACCAGTATGGCCTGATCGTCGATTACCTCGCGGAGTGGGTGCGCGAGATGCGCAAGCGCAGCTTTGCGGATGCGATCGACAAGTGGTTCAAGCTGGGCAACAACCTGAACCAGCGCGACACCATCGCCGTGCGCCGAACGGTCTCGGGGCTCCTGAAACTGATTTGCCCGGACGGCGAATACACCAAGGACACCGTCCGCCGGTGCCTCGAATACGCGTTGGAGGTCCGCCGGCGGGTCAAGGAGCAGCTCAAAAAGATCGGCGGCATGGAGTTCTATGACGTCCATTTCTCCTACATCGACCTCGAAGACATGCAAGAGCGCTTCGTGTCGGTCCCGGAGCAGACGGGCGGCGGGTTGATTCCGGAGGGTCGCCTGCAACCGGGCGTGCTGCACACGATCGCCATGGCGGCGGCCGAAATGCCCGGGGTCTACCGCATGGAAGTGCAGGCCATGGCGGGCGGCGGCAAGCTGTCCGTTTCGGGATCGCTGTCGCGCGAGCACGTTCGGGTGGCCTTCGACTACTTTCGGGCAAACGCCACGCGGGTGAGCGCCTCCATCCACCCCACCGAACGCGATTTCCATCTGCACCTGGTCGAGCTGCAAAACTCCGGGGCCCCGGACGCCGTGACGCTCGCGAGCTTCATCGCTTTCTGCTCGGCGGCGCTGAGCAAGCCGGTCCAAACCCAGCTCGCGGTGATGGGCGACATGACGCTCGGCGGCACAATCGCCCAGGCGCGAAACCTCGCCGAGAGCTTGCAAGTGGCGTTTGACGCGGGCGCCAAGCGAATCCTGCTGCCCATGTCGAGCGTGACGGACATTCCGACGGTTCCGGGGGAGCTGTTCGCCAAGTTTCAGACCAGTTTTTACTCAGACCCCGTCGACGCCGTCTTCAAGGCGCTGGGCGTAGAGTGAGCCCTGTGCAATAGGGCGGCCGGTGCTCGATGGCGCGGCCACCCTGCAAATCAGGCACAAGAGCAACATACAAATACGGGGTGCGTGATGGCAAGGCCAAAACGGAAAGTGGACGACTCAATGGGGTCGCTCTTCGAAGAAAACTATCTTGTCCGCACACTGGGCCGCATCGCCCATGACCCGGAGATTGCTCTCACCGAGCTGGTGGCTAACGCTTGGGATGCGGGAGCATCGCTAGTCGATCTCATTATTCCGCCCACGCATAACCTCGTCTTGACGGTGCAAGACGATGGCCACGGCATGACGGCTGCACAGTTCAAGGCCCGGTGGATGAAACTCGGTTATGACCGGACCAAGCACCAAAGCTCAAACGTGGAGTTCCCTCCGGAGCGGAAGGGATGGCGTCGTCGGGCCTATGGGCGCAATGGGATTGGTCGCCATGGCTTGCTGTGCTTCGCGGGCCAATATTCGGTAGAAACCTGGCGCGAAGACAAGGGCGCGAGCTTTGAGATCGGCACGCAGAGTCAGGAGACGCCCTTTAAGATCGAGAAGGAGGGCGCCTTCCTGCGATCGGGCCACGGGACAAAGCTCTCGGTGATTGTCGAACGGCATCTGCCCGACCCGGACCGGATCCGTGAAATTCTGTCAGCTCGCTTCCTGCATGATCCACAGTTCGTTGTGCGGGTCAACGGACAGTCCGTTGAACTGGCAGACCAAACGGGGCTCATCGAGCGAATGGACCTTTCAATCGAAGGGTGTCCGCCGGCGGAAGCCTACGTCGTGGACTCGACTCGGACTGCTCAATCGACCATCTATCAAGGAATTGCCTTCTGGGTCAATGGTCGGCTGGTCGGCACACCCGGATGGGTCGTCGGGTCCGAGGCCGTTATTGACGGTCGTGCCCGATTCGCAAAGCGCTATTCGATTGTTGTCAAAACCAGTGACGGCTGGATGGCGGAGGTCGAGCCTGACTGGTCTCGGTTCAAGAATGGACCCAAGGTGGACGCGCTCTTCGAGGCGGTTCGGCAATACGCGCAGAAAAGTTTTGCCTCGTTGTCCGCCACTCTTGTTGAGGAGAGCTCCGAGGAGGCCCTGATCCGAAATCGCGAGGAGTTTAAAGAGCTATCGCAGCTCGGTCGCGCCGAGGTCGCAAGCTTCGCGCGGGACCTGGTGAAGGCGACGCCCACGGTCTCCCCGGATGTGCTCTCTGCTGCGGTTCAGGCTCTGATCAACTTGGAAAAGGCACGCGGTGGCGCAGCTCTTCTTGAAAAACTCACCAAGCTTGACGAGTCCGACATCGATGGACTCGACCGGCTGCTGAGTCAGTGGACCGTCCGCGACGCCTTGTCGGTGCTCGATGAGATCGATCATCGTCTGGCGGTTCTCGCAGCCGTTGAGAAGCTCTGCGGAGACGAGGGGGCCGATGAACTTCACACGCTGCATCCCCTGGTCACCCAGGCTCGCTGGCTGTTCGGGCCGGAGTTTGACAGCAGCGAATATTCATCCAACGTCAGCCTGCGAACGGCCGCCGAGAAGATCTTCAGGAAGAGGTTGTCCACCGAGGCCTTCATCAACCACAAACAGCGACCAGACATCGTGGTTCTGGCTAACGCGACGTGCTCGATCGTCGGCACCGAAGGATTCGACCCGGCTGATCCGACGCTCACGCGTATCCAGAACGTGCTGATCATCGAACTCAAGAAGGGCAAATCCGCGATCGGCCGCGAGGAGATGAATCAGGCCGACGGCTATGTGCAGGACTTCCTTGGCAGCGGCGCGCTCGATGGAACGCCAATGTTCAGGGCGTTTGTGGTGGGGCACGAGATCGCGGCGAAGACGACGCGCGAGAAGGAGCTCAAAGAGGAGGGCGTTTTACGCGGTCGTGTGCAGGCCGTCACCTACGGCCAGCTCACCCGATCGGCGCACCAGCGGCTGTTTCGGCTCAAAGAGCGCATCCCCGCCCGTTACGAAGATGTCTCGGGGGCAGATTTGTCGGCGAGGGTGATGCAGACCGCCTCTCAAGCCCTGCTGGCATTGCCGGCGCCGGTCGTAGGCTAAGGAAAAATAGCTCCTACCGTGCGAACGCATACTCCGGCGACTTTCGGGAGCAAGCGTCCCTAATCCACCGCAGGCCCCGAAACCGAAAACGCGCGATCGTCGGCGGTATAGGTCGACAGGATGCCCACGATTGCGATCAAATGACGGACCCATCGGCGGTAGTCCCCACGACCGCAGGCGCTGCGCGCGACGCGGCATGAACTTGATGCTTGAAAACACACAAGGCACCACATGAGAAACGATCGCGAAGCATCGTTCGAGTCGATTGAAGAGGCGCCCGCAAACGCAAAATCTCTCTCAGCGCAGAAGATCCGCAGGAAGCCGGCGAGCAAACGGGCTGCGGTCAACGAGTTTCAGGCGCGGATGCTTGTGCTTTTAATCGACGCGCTCGACACAGCGGCGTTGGGACATTTTGGCGTGCAGGGCCACGAACGTCTGCCCGTGGAACGACACGAGGAATTCACAGCGTTGCTCGAATACCGACTGTTCGTGGAGGGTTCTTACGCGTGCGGGTTTGTGTGCACAGACTTCGCGCCCGGCGGCCCAACCGTCGAGCGCGACGTGCGTGTTGAAGACGCGGTGGGTTCGTGGTTATTTTTTGAGCTGCGTCACTATGTGCACACGCTATTGCGTTCGGAGCGGTGGGCGGATGGTTATTCAAGCCCAATATATGAATCCTTGGTTCAAGGTGTGTTGCAAGCGATAAGCCGAAGGCTCGCAAACGACGACACGCTCTACGAACCGCTTTGAAGATTCCGATGAACGCGCCGACGACGCTCGCGCACTCTTGCGCCGCCACTGTTACCAAGGAATCCGCGCTGCATGAGCCCTCATCGCCTTGCGCAGCTCATTGCGAAGCTCACCATTGGCGGCCACGCCCGTGGCGATCTCCGCGGCGTCGAACAATTTCATGATCTGTTCCGGTGCGTTCGGTTTGCTTTCTGTCACGTCTCGCAGAAGAGGCAGGGCGATGCGAGGCGAGATCAGGAGCGCGGGCGTCGATAGATGCTGGCGCCACATCTTTGCGAAGTGCCGTGCGATTGGCGCAAGCATCCCGTCGAACGTCAATCGACCCGCGGATTGCAGCAGCCACAGCAATGCGACGCTCTGGCAACGCGCCGTCAAAGCGGGGTCCCGGCTCGAACCCACCAGCAGTCGGCATACTGCGCCCAGCCTCGCCAGGAATTCCGCGTTCCGGTCAAAGAAAACGGCTCTTGCGCTTTGCCAGTCAACCGAAAAAGCGAGAAGAGCACGCTCCGCCTCCGCTTCCAAATGCTTCCCGTCCGGGCTCTGGGAGAACTTCTCGGCCCAGCGCGCGGCGAGCGATTGAGGCGAGCCTCCATCCAGATCACGCAGCCACAAAGCAGCGACAAAGGCAGCCTCGGCGCTCAGCGTGGCGGTCCGGTCAAGTTCCTCAATGGGCGCGGTGTAGGCCGCAAGAGGGCTGGCGCCGCTTTGCCGCTGGGCGAGCGATGCCCAATGCGCGCGATGCAAACCCATCAGCATCTCAGCGAGCTCTTCGAACTGGCCGCTCTCGACAGCTTCGTTGCACCTGAATGACCAGTATTGATAACTCGCGGCCGGGATCTTAGTCTCTTGGATGTGAGCGCGCAGGGCGATCGTTTCAGCGCTGGAAACGCCAAGCAAGGAGGCGATTTCGGCCAACATCGCGCCGGACAGGTCAAACGAGTTGCTGGGCAGCTCCGCGATGCCCTTGTCTCGATCCGGATTGCTGCACTGCCCGAGCACGGGCTGCGCCGGGTCTTCGACGAAGCTGGTTCGAAGCTGCGCGAGCATCCAGAACAGAATGTGGCCGCCCAATTTCTTGGTGGCGAACAGCGCGAACTCGTCGCTTGGGTCAAAGTCGTTCCGGAAGGCGTCGAGCCCGGCATACGCGAGCGCGACGGTCCTGGGCCAAGCGCCGTTTTTGAACGCGCAGTAAGCCGCATCGAACCAAGCGCCGCCGGCCGTCGCGCGCATTTCCTTTTCGCGCGCCAGGTCGCCCGTCTCTTCAAACCAATCGGAAGCGCTCTCGTAATCGCCGATCAGGCCGGCCGCGATGCCCGCCTTGCGCAGTGAATAAGGATCGCGAACGCGATCGTCGATCGGGGAGCCGGATCGCCATAGCGACTTCTTCCAGAGTTCCAGCGCGTCTTTATAACGCTTGCGCTGAAAGAGCGCGTTCCCCTCTTGTGCGATCAGCAGCGGCGCTTCGCCGAATCGAGCGGTGGCGTCGCGAAGGCATGCGATGGCTTCGTCGTGGTTGTCAAGGTGCTCATCGTAAATGAGCGCGAGCACACGGGCGGCGGGGGCGCCAAGGGCGGCGCAGTTCCATGCGGTGGCGAGCTCGATCATTCTCCGCAACGTCGCCACCGCGAAATCCCAACGCGGTGTTTCCCGTTTTGCCTCGGCGAGCCATGGCCGATCCACGAAAAGATGGTTCTGGCGGACGAACGGAATATCGAACGCTTTCAACATGCGACTTCGCGCCGCGGGATCAGCGTTTTCCAACGCGCTCAGAAGTTCATCCTGGAAGTCGATGCTGTCGCAGCGCGCCTGCATAAACATAAAGAGGGCCGCGATCATGTCGCCGGCGCCTTCTCGCCCACCCACGGACAGGTCGACCGGCAGCCCTTGGCTTCGGGCCGATGCCGGAATCATGTGTTCGAGGCGAACCAGCTCTTCGAGCGCCTCAATCAGCATCGACGCCGGGAAAAAGCCCTCGGTCGCTGACCCGACCAAGAACGCCTTCAGCAGCCGACTCCCATCGCGCATTTGCCCGTCCGGCAATCGGGCGATTTCTTCGCTCCACTCATGGGCGATCTCAGTCAGTTGGTTGAGATCCTGCTGTTGGGCGACCCGGAATTGCAGCAATTTCAAAAGGACAAGGCTTCGCGCGCTGAAACGCGATAGCGCCGATGCGGCTTTTCCCCGCGCAATGAACAGGATGGGCGCGATTCGTTCGTAGACGATGTCGCGCGATTTGCCGTCCTCGCTGGCCAGCCCGGTCAGGCAGTGAGCGAAGCGTCCATCGTCGGCGCTCTGAAAAGCGTGCATGAACATCGGGAGAGCCTGGTCCACGCTGATCGCGCGTCTGCGGATAATCGTGTCGAAAAGGCAGGCGTGAGCTTGTTCGATCTTTGCTTTGGGCCAGGCGGAAACCGCTTGCGCCGTCAAAAGTGCCGTTACGCGATAGCCGGCCGAGCCTTGAAGTTCGATCCAACGGCCAGCGAGCCGATCCAAGGCGTCGCCGGGCGCTGCGAGATTTGCCAGCTCATAGCCGATGGCGAGCACCGCCTCGCGATCAAGAGGGACGAGGGCGAGGCTCAGAGCGTAGAGCAATTCCCGGTCTTGGTCGGGCAACGTTCTTGCCGCCTCTTGCCGGGCGTATCGCTTCGCCTCTTCAACGCTTCGTGGTGGCGTGGCCAACGTTGCCGCGCTGGGTGCCGGCCACCCTTCGTCGCGAAGTTCGAGTCCGCGCAGGTGAACCAGTTTGGGGTGGCCACCCCCGGTTTGAGCCAAGATGGTCGCTGCCCAACTGCTGCGCAACGGTTCGGGGCATCCGAGGGATGCCACAAATTCAGCGATTTCCTCCCGGGACAAATCGGGCACGTCATGCAAGGCGATTGCTGCCGTGCGCACCCTTGGATCAACGGCCTCGGGATGGACGCCTTGCGCCGTGAGCAGCAGCACGTGGCTGCGGGCCGAACATTCGCCGATGACCGCGCTCAGTCGCGTCCAAAAGCCTTGTTCCATGCCGTTCGCGACCGGGACGTCGTCCAGAACGATGACTTGGCGCGTGGCCACGCCGCGAATCTGAACCAACAGCCGCTCCAGCGTCGCCGACAAGGAGGAGAGTTCGAGCGATGACAGATCCAACCAAAAATCAGCGCCGTCTAGGGCTCGGGACACGAGGTTCGCGAGGGTGGTTTTGCCGCGGCCTTCGGATCCCACGATCAATACAGTATGCCCAGCACGCAGCGACTGCGCGATGGCTTCGACGAGAGGCAACCTTGGCAGGGTTGACGCCGGCAGAGGTGGCGGCCCGATTCCAAGGTTCGCGGGATCGAACGTGATGGCGCCGCTCGTGACCGCTCCACCGCCAGTCGAATACAGCGAATTGCCCAACCGCGCCAGCGCGACGTGGGTCATCGGGACGCTCAGGCTCGTCTTTGCCTCGAAGGCCACAAGCTTATCTTCAATCGTCAGACTGCGCAGGTGCGGACTCGATTGCGCGGCCGTTTCGCGACAGCGAGCCAAGAGGCCATCAACCGCCGCCACGGACGCCGTGGCGGTGATGTTTCGAACACTCCCCAACTGGACCGCGAGCCGCTCGACGCTCAGCCGAACGGCTTCCGTGTCGGGCTCGTCGGTGATCCAATGAATGTGAGCCAACAACTGGTCGCGAAGTTCGGCGGCGCTCGCCGTCGCGAGAAATTCGTTGAGTGCAGGCGTCTTGAAGGGCGCTTTGAAAAAGCGGCCCACGGCCGGCGCCGCGGCGTCATCGCCAGCGGCGGCGAGCCTCCAAACCTCTATGCCTTTTTCTCTTCCAAACGGTTTTGACTTTTCGAAGCGAATGCCGCCCCGCGTCAAGAACCTCATCGAGAGCGCCGACCGGTCCGGATTGCGTTCGCGCAGAAGCCAGAAATTCTCGATGGCCTCGCGGACATCCGAAGAGCCTAACGAGATGTCCTTCGCCGAGTTTTTGACCTGCGTGGACTCGGCGCCGCGGTCGTCGACAAGGTCGAAGTCCTCGGCGCATTCCAGATACAAAGTTTGCCCCTTGGCGAGCCGCATCCAGGCTTCAACCGAGCGCCAGATCTGGTAATCGTAGCCACGCAGGGAGGCGATCGCTTGCCGAGCGGGATCGCCCACCAGAGGAGAACGCGGACGCGGCGGCCTCTGAGCGCTCACGACCGCAAATCCTTCGACATCCGATTGCCTGCCACCTCATGGGCGCGGCGACGGTCGGCCTCTGACACTGCAAGCTGGGCTGCACCCAAAGAGGCCAAGGCGTCGGGCTCGACCCCTTTCGTTGGGTCGGTCGCGTCGCATGGTGCGCAGGCGGTTCTGGGTGTTCGCATGAGCCGAGGGGCATTGGTCTGGGGAAACTGCGTCGATTCTACGCGGAGCGTGGCGGCGCTGCCTATGGTGGCGCCCTAAATCGGCGAGCCGACTCGAAACGGAGCAGCGCGCGTGTCGAACGCCCGGTAGTGCGAGAATCCTCGGTAGCGCGATATGCACTTTTGCTCGCGCCTTCCGCCCGATACATCTACGTTGTTCGCGACGGTTTTTCCATCTCAGCCCCGCGCACACCAACAAGAACACCATGGCAAACAAGAAACCATACGAAGAACGGACTGACTTGGAGAAGGTGCAATCACAGTGGAACAAAATCCACGGCTTGCACTCGCGCGAGGAGTGGTCGGCGGCGGTGATTCGCGCTGCGACCGCGACCGAGCTGGCCGCCAACTTCGCAATTCGGGCCGAATTCGCAGCGCGCAGCACGTTTGAGGTCGCCTTTGTCGACAAGATGCTGCGTTGGGCAAATGGGTTGTCCGGGAAGCTCCGCAACCTCCTTTTGCCTTTGACGGCGGCGGAGCCCAGAAAGCATGAGACGATCAAAGCGCTAAGCAAACGCGCCGAAGAAATCAACGACACGCGCAACGCCGTCGCGCATCAGGGCGAGTTTTGCTCGGTTGAAGAGGCGCAAGCGGTGATCGAGCACGCCGAAGCCTTCATCCATGATCTTGTGCAGATCTACGAACCCGACTTCAAGCTGAAAACCCGAAAAAAATGAGCGCCGGCTCGGCGGCCGCCGCGCCTCACCGCCTTTGAGAGCTGCTCTCAGCGACGCCAGGGGTTGGGGAGCTTACGGGCTTCCCGCGTGTTCGCTTGGGCGGAATGCGATTTGAGGTTGGCGACGCGTTCGACGAGCGTCGTGTCGATCACCGCCCAGTAGTCCTTTTCCCATTGGAGCACGATGCCCTTCGCCCGCCGAATCAACTGGGTGAGCGTCGCGTCGATTTGGTCGAGCCACAGCGTCATATCCCACTGCGTCATCGTCCCGGGGTAACGACGCTCGTTTTTCCACATTGAATAAATGTTTTGATTGTCCGTGTAGAGCATCAAGCGGGTGCGAAGTGGCGAGGCCATTTTCTCGGCGTCCGCCAGAAAGCCGAACAAACAACGGATTTTTTCTTCGCTGTCGACTTGCATGTAGCCTTCGTGTTGATAATTGGCCAAATGAAAATCGAAGAAATCGGTTTGGAATCGCGAAAGCTCACGAATCGCCGCTTCGTGTTCTTTCAACTGCCGCTCGTGGAAAAAATCGGCATAGAAGGGTTGATGCCCTTCGATAAATTCGGCGTGGTCCTTCGTGAATTTATAGCTGATGGATTTGTTGTTGCGAAGTTTTGCATATTGCTCGCGGATCTGCGTTTTGGCGACGGAGTAAAAGGCGCGTTTTTCCGATATATCAACGAGCACAATAAAAACGGGCAAGTCTTGTTGAAGCCAATAATTCGACGTGCTCGTTGCAATATCGGAGCGAAAATACTCACCTTTGTTGTTCCAAGGGATTGAATGAGTGCCTTTCAATTGGATCAGTCCGGTCATCGCCGACATGACGTTTCCACCGGCCCACTCGATTTGCAGGTCGATGCCGTAGTCGGGTTGGCGCGCATCTTTGACCAGCCATTCCCGAGCCAGAACGCTCCGGAAAATCGTCTCAGAGTCGCTTTCAACAATATGATTTTCCGGCCGCTTGGGCAGCGGCAAATCCGACTTCGTGCCGGATTTGCTGATTTCCATCTCGCCCTCGAACTCTTTTTCACTCATGGTTTTGCGCGTGGTTTGGTTCAGGCGGCGATTTTCGCCGCCAATTTTCGCCCCGTTTCTTGGGTGATTTCCCGGGCGGGCAACGTGTCGATGGTAGAGGCGCGCTGGCCGCTTGTCACCCCTTCGAAACGCGTCATTGTCAGGCTGCCGGCGAGCGTCGGACGGCGGGGTGGGGAGAACGGGATGAGGCGATCAGAGTGCAAGGAACGTAGAGTGGAGTCCGGTGAGCCAGGAAGGCCTATCTGCGGTGGCTGTCCCGGAAGGCGTCCGCGAATGTCAGTCGCGACCGGAAGCGCGAAATGGGGGACGTGATGGGTGCACTCTATCGCGACGCAATCCACGACGCACTTCTCGCCAGCGGAAGCCGCGATGCCTACACGGGCACGGCGCCAATCGACCGGCCGTGAGACAGCAACATGCCCACGAGGTCCGGCGGAGAAGCGAAACATTGCAGCCGACAATCGTTCATTGATCGCTGGCGCGCGCCATCGGCGGAACGCTTGTCGTGAGGCGCTGCGACGAAAGCGTCACGGCGCTGGCCTGCCGGCGGGCAGGGCAGGCTTTTTGCATCACATAGGCTTGGACGCCGCGGCGATCAACAACTCTCTCAAGACATAAATGTCGATGCTGTCGCTGCCGACGAGGAGGGTGTATTTGCCTTTGACGGACTTCGGGACCAGTTTCCCCGTTTGCCCATCGAGAAAGTCCTGCACTTCTTTGACTGCGCCCAGCTGGTAACAAATGATGCAGTGATAGCCTTCCGGCGGATGCGGCCACTGATACAGCCGATCAAGCGAATAGACAAGCTCCGCCCACTTAAGCATGTCCATGTCCTTGTCGGTCTGCTCAATGATCAGGTCGACGCCGTTCGTCGCGTTGTATTCGCCAATCACAAAGTCGACGCCTGGATGGCCAGACGAAATCATCGCCTGCAACAACAGCCCGGTCTCCGCTTCGTTCCTCGGTTCCTTGACAGGGGCGCGTTTCACGCTGGCAGTGGGAAGGTTGGCGCGGCCCTTGTAGAGGTTGAGCCGCTCCTTTCTCGTTTGTTGCCATTTCGCCTGCCGTTCGGCGTGTTCGCGCGCCTTTTCCTCGTCCCGCTTGGTCTCTTCGTCGTTTTTCTTCGATGCGAAAAACGCCTCAACGAATTCGTCTTTCCAGAGCTCGGCGCAAAACGTCTTTATCCCCTCGATCGCGAGGTCATACTCTTGCTCGGTGCGAACGTTGTTGCGGTTCGCCGTCAAGTCGAATTGCTGGCAATTGGCGAAAATCAGCAGCGAGCGGTAGTAATACTGCCCCTTCAACACCGCCTCCAGGATCTCATTGCTCCTTTCGACGCGAATATAGTCTTTGCAGAGCCAAAGGCCCATGTGCGTGTAGGTGTGCGGCACGATCCCGCGGTGGTTTTCGCCGAGCAGCGCGCCGATGATGTCCACATAAACTTCGTTTCCCTCTTCCGTGACGCCGCACAAGATCCGCTTTGGGCCAAACAATTTGCAGATCGAGTCCGCGCCTTGCGCGAGGTCTGTTTGCTCGGGCGGAAACTCGAACCCGTAAGGCAAAGTGACCGGCGAGGACGATTCGAGGGGTTTCAGCGCCACGTCCATGCGTCGGGGGCTATTGAAATATTGCCCGAAAGAGCCCAGCACGGTGAACCACCGCAGGTAAGGAATCAATTCGTCGAGCGACGAAAACTCGTTGTGCTTTGCTTGAAAACCGTCGACGACGATGTGTGTTCCCTGTCCCGCCTCCAGCGTTTTCTCGTATCTATACGTTGGCACCTTGCCTCTCAGGAGCTCCTCCCATGGAGGAACTTCTGTCTCCGCGTGAACCCGATGGCCATCCTTCCATGAATCCAAGGTGATGCCGAGGCTCTTATAGTAGATTTTCGTGCCATGGCCCTTGGATCCGATCGAGCCATAGTGTTTGTATGAGTCTCCAAGATTGAAGAAGCTTTCGACTTCGCTGGGTTTGCCGTCTCCGCGCGGGTCTGCGCTCATTCCGTCGCCGTTGTCGATGATCTCCACCCGGATTTTCTTGCGCTTAGAGCCAGGGCAGGGCAGCAAGGAAAATTTGATCGTCGCCTTGGACGCTCCCGCATCCCAACAATTGCTCAACGCCTCGCGAAGTATCTCCTTGGGGTCTTTGAAGTCTTTCGCGATCTCGAGAAATTCGCGCGCTTCGTTGACGCGGGGCTTAATTCCAGTCGGCATGTTGGCTCTCGGTTTATCAAAGAAACGAAACGACACACGCAGTGGTTCGTCGCGGCAAAGCCAAAGAAAAACTTCTGCGATGGTATCGGCTCCGTGCAGCGCTGTCACCCGTGGCCGGGAATATGGTCGCCAAGCGTTAGCTTGCGCCATGACGATTTCATGCCATGGTGTTTTCATGCGCGCGGCTGATTATTATTTCAGGTCAGGTAGTCGCTCAGTTTGCCGACGCCCTTTTTGAAGGCACCGCGCACAACGTGCTCCAAGATATGCGCATTCCAATGGTCGATGTATGAAGCGGCGCCGGACACTTTCTTGTCGTCGCGCGAGGCCATGACGACTTTCCCGTTGGCTGACCAAATATGGACATGGCCCCAATCGAGCTTCACCGTGTCACCGAAGCCGAAAAGCTTCGAGCGCACAAGATGTGCATGCGTGTCACTTACCTCGATGCTGCCGAAAGATAGCGCCTTGCCTCCTTTGAGGGCCTGCGTCATCTCAACAATAAGGCGAACGCAGACCGCACGCCATAGGCAGTCGAGGAACTTCGTATAGGTCGCTTCTTTCTTCAACTCGATGAGCGTCGATCCGTTCTCTGTGGCAATGCCGATCTTGTAGTCAGTTCCTGTCGGTATCCCGTTGACTGATTTGCGGACTCCGCCCCAACGCAACGCGGTAATCGAAGAAAGCGGGTATGTCCGCCCCTTCCACTGGATTCCCTCGGGGCCTATGGAAAGTGCGTCCTTGAAGAGGAGCCCGACTTCGGAGCGGAAAGTAATGGAGTTCGCCCATTCGTCGTCCTGCCGCTTGGCATCGATCGCACTTTGTTTGATCTCCAGGAGCTTCTCCGCGTCGATTCCAGCGATTTCAGCGAGCTCGGGCAGATCGGCAAACAGCTCCCGCACCAAAGCGGTCGTGCGCTCTGCCAATTCAATCATGTTGTGTTCGTTGTTGAGCGTGATTCCCAATGACCGGATTTTTGCGCCCAACCCGAAGCTGGATTGATCAGTCGTGCCGCGTGCTTTGGCGTTTAACTGGACAGGCTTCGCGATCGCGCACCAGGCACGGCTCATCTCCTCAATAGAGCTAATCGCGACGCCGACTTTGGCTTTTCCTTGCGGAGCGAAGTCGACCGCGCCCTGGATTTCCAAAGCGATTCTCTCGGCGCGTGCGGAAAGAATTGGCTCCACTTCCAGCGCGTAGGCGTCGACCAAGTGATCGATCAATGGCAGGGCCGGGGTCCTGCCTTCGTCTGTCGCTTGGCGGACCATCAGCACCATTGATTCGACCAAGCGTGATGACTCCATGCGGTCAAGTGCGCCTTTGATTGCTGACTTGTAAGCGGTGCGGCGGTCGCCTAGTTCGGTTTCCACGGCGGCCTCGTCTAGCACCTCCGGAAATCCGGCGATCGCGCGATCCTCGTTGATGTCGAGCAGTGTTGTTGCTGGGTCGATCGCCTCGACGAGTTCGGCCAGCTTGATTGCAAGCGCGGCCATTTGGTGCGGGGTCAAGTCTTGAGCGAGTTCGAATGCTGCTGCCGTCAGGTTCGCCCGCGCAAGCGGTGGAAGGCCTTCGTCATACGCAACCGCTAAGCCACGCTCTTCAACCGACGCCACCGCTTGCGACGCTTTTTTTGGCGCGACGCCAGGGAGCCACGATACTTCTTGCGCGAGACGGCCTTTGGGATTGGTCAGTGCCGCACGTGCCTTTTGTGCCCCGTCGCCCCCTGATTCCAAAGACCTCGCCTCCGCGAGCTCGACAATCTTCCGCCGGTCGTCTCGGGTCGTTGCTCCGATCACCCAAAACGCATTAGCGTGCATGCTTGTTACGCTTAAGGATCCGGGGCTTGCGTCTTGCCAGTTGGTGTCGGGCGATGTGCTCATGATGGTCTGTGTTGTGACTTTCTTGATTATTCGTTTCCGTTTCCGCCGCCGTCGCTGCCGCTGTTACCGTTGCCATCGTTATCGACATTGCCATTGCCATTGCCGCTGTCGTCGCTGGATGGCGAAGGAGTTGGAACGATGGGCGGATACGCGGGAGCCGTAGTGTCGTAGTGGTTGGACAAGTCGGGAATATAGGTCGGGGCTGGCGCCGGTGCGGGCGGCGTAGTTGCGAGCCAGCCTGCGCGTGCCATGCTTTCGATGCGAGGACGCTCGTTTTCCATTTCGCCAGCTACGCGTTCTTGTGCACCTTGTTGATATCTGTAACTTGAGCAGCGCGAGTTATAGTCGTTGATTTGTGCGTTGAACCGGTCAACGTCAGCGCTGTTTGTGTCCTGTGTCACGCTCCTCCAGGTTTCCAAACGCATTTTTTGCGCGACGCAGTAACTTATTTGCGAGTCGTTGAGCAACAAGCCGGCGCCTTGCGGAGGAAGCGATTCAACGACGGGCGCGGGAGAGTAAGCCGGGGTGGGAACGGGTGTGGTTTCCGCTGGCGGAGCGGGGGGAGCGTCTGCTGGCGGAGGCGAAGCCGGAGGCTGGTAAGCGGGCGCGGGTGAGGCCGGCGCCGACCCTACGTTGTTCGCCGAGTTTGCCCCGTAGATAAGAATGGCCGCGAGCGCGACCACACCGATGATCCATAGCTCTTTGCCAGCATTCTTTGTTTTCTTAGGAACGCTCTGCGTCCCGGGCTTTGGGTTGAGTGCCGACGGTTCCCGCCCTTGATCATTCGAGACGAGCGGTGGGGCGGGGGGCGGCGGAGAGGGCGGGGGCGGAGGTGCCAAATCCGCCAAGCCTGCGAACCCGCGCACTTTGTCCTTTGATCCGTCTGTGCTCATTTCCATACCTTATACAAAGCCGATGCGCCGACTTTGACCTTGGTCTGCGCGCGACGGTGCGCTATCCAAGGCCGACAGCAGGAACGCCTGATTAATCTTCAATTTGCCCGCACGAGCCGAAAGTCGGGCGCCTTCGCGAACGACGAAAGCGACGTCAGAAAGTGGCCTGCCCGCCAGACGTTTCGCGAGAGTGGCCTGATCCACGCCGGAGTCCTTCGGAAGATCGGACAAAAGCTTGTCGAGCAGCGCGGAAACTTCTTCCTCGGTGGCGGGGGGGACTTCGATCACGTGGTCGAAGCGACCACGCCGCATGATGGCAGAATCGATCATCTCGATCCGGTTCGTCATGCCTACGACAAGGACATGATTCTTGCCGGCCTCGGGGATTCGCCGCAGAAACTCTGCGACCTCCTCAACGCGATGATGGCTTCCGCCAGACCCCGCTTCTCGGTCGGCAAGGAAAGACTCCATCTCGTCGATGATTAGCACGGACGGAGCACTCCTCATCGCCTTGTCGAAGATCTCTGCGATCTTTTTGCTGGTCTCGTGGATGTATGGACTCGCGACGCTCGACGCATCGATCTGGAAAGACGGCCACCCTAGGAACTCCACGAGCTGCTCGACCGCGAAAGTCTTTCCGCAGCCAGGTGGCCCATGCAGAGCCACCGCCGATGGAAAGCCTACCCCCAACGCCGCGTATCGCTCCTCGTTTCTAACAATGTCGATGATGTGCTCGTTGAAGAACTCCTCAAGCATTGGCCGTCCAGGCAAAGAGAACCGTGCATCGGAGTCGATGCCTCTATCGCCACTGGACCTTGGGATTGGGTCGGCAATCTCGGTTTGGAGCAAATCGGCTTGCTCGGCATCGTCCTGCGCCATCTTGGCGAGCGTCATCACCCCGGACGCCGATACCACTTCGGTCAGGTTCGACGAACCCATCCAACTGAGCATCTGCGACAAACGCCTGCCAGCTTTGGCGGATACCCTCGCTCCCCCCGTGAGCCAGAATCCGAGCAGCACATCGTCGTCGACGCGTGACGTGATCGTGTATGTGGGCAGCAGCCTGCTGATAGGCTCGACATAGATCGCATCTTGCAATGGCGATTCGGCATCCGTTTCGCGCGTGGCTTTTAGCGCCAAAGCGAAGCTCAGAGCCTCAGCTTTGTTGTTTGGAGATCGGCATTCGTTGATCGGGGCCAACATCTTGCTCGGAGCACTCGATAGAGCGTGGAATGTTGCGGAGCCGAACAACAGAGGTTTCAATGCGGAGTCGTCAATAATCCGCGAGGTAACCCATTTCGAATGGAGCGCCTCGTTGGCCAAAAGCGCTCGGCCGCCACCAGCGGTCGTGACGATCTGCCAGCCGTGTCCTCCGTAGAGGGGCTTTCCACAACGTGTTCCGTCATGTAATTCGTGACCGATTGGCAGCCAAGCTTCTATCGACATGGCCTATCCAACAAGAATGTTTGAACCGGCCAGCATTTGATCGTCCCCGCCGAGGCTGATGCGAATCGAGTCCAAATGGTCAACGACGTTTCGCAACTGATCGATGTCGTTCTTCTCAAGAGCAGCGAGGCCCGTCAAGGCGAGCTGTTCATGCTCTTTGGCATTGTGGAATAGGTGAGGAGCGCCCGCTAGCCACTTGAACCGGTCGATGACGAACCAGTCCTGGCGGGCGAGAATGTCCCAGTTTTTCCCACGCATCTCGCGCAAGTGCGATTCGAAGTCGCCACTTGGGCTGGCGATGGCACGCCGTGCGGTGGCCGCGAGGTTGTCGAACGCCGTCTCTTCTGCGGGTCGGGCGTGCCGTCTGACAATTTCATCGAACATCGACACGCAACTCTCAAGGTCCACCGTTCGAATGTCTCGCAAGTTTGCTCTGCGTGTAAGAGCCAACAGTTTTTTCGCCTCCTGCACGTCGTCCATGGCCTGCTTTGCGGATTCAGGATCACCCTTTGCCGCGTCGGTCTTCGCGCTCCTAAGCTTCGCGCGGGCGCGATCGAGTTGAGGATCGTTGACTTTTTTCGCAATGGCGTCGATGCGAGATTCCAGATTCTCCGCGTCGTCCTCGATCAGTTTCGCCGCGTTGGAGTAATCGATCTGTCCGTCTTGGCGCGAATAGAAATTGCGGCCACTATTGAAGTTGGCGCCGATGGACGGAACGGTGACGTCGAGCACAATCGCTCCGGAGTCATGTGCCTCGTAGTCGACGAGCAACTCTGCTCCTTTGACGATGACACCTTCGGAGAAATCGGAGCCCCGTATTTCGAAAAGGCCTATGAAGCGATTGTCCGTGGGAGGCTCGTCGATCGAGCCCTCGAACAGCTTGAACTTGATAGAACCCGGAGCCCCCGCCCGTAGCGACTCGTCCGCGCGGAACGTAATTTTTCCCTTCTTCGGAAGAGGATCGCCCTCGCGCACGATATACGCCATGATCATGCGCCCGCCAAGCTTCTCGCGTGCCTCGACCCCGATAGAGTGTGAGGCCGGAATGGCGTCGATCTGGGCGGCCGTGCGCGAGATGATGAGCTTATCTTGCGGCAGTGTGATGTGCCCTCCAGCTCCATCGAAGATGAAGACCTTGAAAACGTTCTCGCCGGGCTTGGTTAGAGGCACCTCGACATTGGCGCCGTCCCTGAGCTCGACTCTTCCAGATGACCATCCGGTGTCAAGGCTGTCGATCTGGAATGCGGCGCCGGCGACGACTTGGCCCGCAGCCTTGGCGACGATGCGCGCCTTCGTGTCGGGCGTGCGCGCAACGTAGTTGAATGTGAGGTTCAACCCGCCGCCGGACGAAAGTTCTCCACGTCCGCTCTTGCGTCCTCGACTGTGGCTTGTCCAATCAATGGATTCCGCGAAAACAGCAGCACCCTCCGACACGGCAGTCATTGGATTGACATCCGTCGATGCGGCGATACCCAACTCAAAGGCAACCTTGTCGCGCAGCGGCTTGTATTGGGTTGGTCCGCCAACGAACACTACACGTCCCACGTCGTGTGCGGTGAGTCCTGCCTTGTCGAGAGTATCCCGTGCGGCCTGGATGGCCTCTTCGAGTTTGTCGGCGATCAGGGCGTCGTATTCGGCTCGGGTGACGGGAATGTCCAAATAGATATCGGCCCCCGATCTGTCCCTGACGCGCAGTTCACTGTCGTCGAGACTGATGATCGACTCGTCCCTGGCCGAAAGCTCGATCTTCGCTCGCTCGGTTGCCCACTCCGCCATGTGGCGTAACGCGCTGTATTGCTTGTCTACAGAAAAATTATCCGGAAGGTCGAAGTTCTCCATCAACCACGGCTTCACGATGTTGTCCATGAGCGCGCGGTCGAAATCGCGTCCGCCGCACATCGCGACGCCGCCATGCGCTAGCAGACTCACGCGGCCGTTGATACTCTCCGCAATGGCGATATCCAGCGTGCCGCCGCCCAAATCAAAAACGAGGAAGATGCCGTCAGACTTGCGTTGGCGCATCACGCTCATCACGGCTGCTACCGGCTCCTGCATTAGTGCGACTTTGCCAAGGCCTGCGGACTCCGCTGCCGCCATCGTCGCATCTTTCTGCATTTGGTTGAACGCCGCCGGCACCGTGATAACGGTTCCCGTGTCCGGGTCGTTTCGAATCTCTTCCGGCAGATAGCCGAATAGCACGCGCAGAATCTCCGCAGAGCATTCTTCGGGCGTCATGACCAGTCCAACCGCCGACAGGTTGATCGGCGTGCTTGTCCCCATCAGGCGTTTAAAAAGCTTTGCCGCGTTGTCGGGGCTGCGCGCCGCATTTTCGTAAGCTCGTTGGCCGAAATATCTATTGCCACGCTTGTCCACAAAGATCGCCGAAGGCGTCACGTCGTTCTGCTCGGGGCTTTTGTAAAGCCGTACGTTCTCGGCGTCGTATGTGGTGATCGCGCTGTTGGTGGTGCCGAGATCGATTCCAACGTAATGCTTCATGTGCGGCTCCTGCTCGCGAGCAGCATTGTTCCTGCTTTGACGACGCCGTTGGCGCCCATGAGGATCGGCTCGACCATCTGTTCGACGTAAAGCTGTTCATCCGTCCCGTAGTCGCCGATGTTGAGCGCGGAAGCGGCCATTCCAAGGTCGTAGTCTTGGCCCTCAAGATTCACAAGGCGCAGACCAGCCGCCTGAAGGCTGTCGTCGAGCCTCTTTTGGAAGTAGCGAAGCTGATTGGTATATCTACCGGCCTCACCGGCATCCAGTTTTGTCAGAACCTTGGCGAAGATTTTTGCGAATCGCCAACTCTCGACCGCAATGTCGATCAGTGGCTGGCATGCATCGACCGTCGCGCCCTCGACCCCAGTGTCCATATGTCCCCCGCCGCAGAAAGCCGACGCCGCGAAGAGTCGCTGCGTGCCTTGCATAAATTTTGTTACAAAGTGTTGCAATATTACTTGCGAACATGTTAATTGTCGACCGCAAACGCAGGCTACAAAATCACCTGTTTTAGAAGAGAGGGCGTTGGATACCGCGGGAATGGTTGCAAACATCTTTTCATGTGTTAGCAGCCGCAATCGACCGCCTATTCGATCGAGCCCTTCGCGGTTGCCGCTTGCCGCCCACGTCGACGTCCTGTTTGATCGCGGGTTCATCACCTTCAGCGACGACGGCGAGCTTTTGGCGTCCAAAAAGTTCGCCCGGGGAGGCGAGCGCGCTGATCGGCGACCATGCTCGCCTGCGGGCCGAGCTAGACGCTCAGCAAAGAGCCCTTCGGGTGCACCATCGCGTCGAGCTCTTTCGATCCTGATAGCCTCGGGCGCGGTCGCGCGAGCAATGCCGCCGTGCGGTCGCTCACCCGTGGTTGCCCGAAGTTGCGGAGGCTCAGAACGCGGACGGGCGGCGTTGCGAGCGGCGAGCTTCCGGCGTGAGGACTTGAGCCAACGATGGATTCAGGCCCAAGATGGCGTCCGCGACGTCCAGGCGTCGGACCTGCCAAAAGACCTTTTCCGTCGTGCCCACGAGAGTTTGAGCCGCCGCGACGACAGCCGCAAACGCATTATCAATTCGATCCAGCCATTCCGTAAAATCGCGTTCGAGCATTTCTCCGGGGAAAACGCCTTTTGCTCTCCACGTCTCAAATTGCTCTTTGTCCGTCCCAAAAACAAACTGCAACTCGAACAGCGAAGAATATCGATCGCAATCGAGCACCAAATTCAACAGCTCCCGCTCGCGCTTCAAATCGTCCACCGCCATGTGCCCATCTCGGCGGTAAAAATCATAATGCAGACTGTGGAAAGCCGACTGGAATCGCGGAAGCTCGCGCAATGTGACATCGCGAGCCATCAGGCGCCGTTCTTTTAAAAACGCCAATGCAAAGGAGATGCCGTTGCTTTCTCCGACTTCTTGCTCTTTGAAAAATCGATACGAAATCGACTGATTTGAAAGAGCGCGTTCGTAATTTGCGCGGATGTATTCTTTGGCGGGACAAAAATAAGCGCGGAAATCGGAAACATCCGACAGAATTAAAAACACCGGCAAGTCATAATCAAGAAAATAGTTGTTCGTCGACGGCTCGATTTTCGAGTAAGCGAAAGATTGTCCGCTATTCCAGGGAATTGAGTCGGTCCCTTTCAATTGGATTCCGGCATGCGCCCCCATCACATTGCCGTGTTCGGTCCACTCGATATCCAAATCGATCCCATAATCCGGCGGCCCAACGGGGCGCACAATCCAATTGCGCGACCGCCGATCTTCAAACACTCGTTGGGCTTCTTCGCCGGTTATGTGGCTATCCGGCCGTCTCGGACGCGCCAGGTCTCCCGAATTGGAGCCGTCGGATAGTTTGGGCAACATTGAATCGTCATTCATATTTTCACGCGCATTTTCGGCGTCAGAGAGTCCGCGGGCCGAGTTGATTATCGGGTGAGCCGAGGTCTAAATGCCGCGCGCTCAATCGATGGATCTTAATCGACTCCCCACGCTCCCGCCACAAGGCCGCGCGGTCATCCGCGCGGCCGTGGAAAAGCTGCCCGGGCAACAGAACGCCTTGATGTGCAGATACCTACTACCCATCAGTCCTTGATGCGTAGGTATTTCTGGGGGCGCAATGCCGTGTAGCCCAGTATGTGCCGAACTACAAGCGAATCAAAGGGGCGTAGTCCGGTCGGAACTGGGCTACAAATTTCCGAGACAAAGGCGCTCTGCGTGGCCTTGGGCGGTCGAAACGGGTAAAGAGAGCGCTTTTGCACGCCAGGTAACGCCGAGGTGGTGTAGTCCAGCTGTAGCTCAGTGACGTTTTTGGGGTTCGCGAACCAAGCTGGACAAAGGTTAGGACCGCTAACGCCTCTAATGCTGCATCATCGGGGTGTGACTACTGATGTCGATGCCTTGTACGTCTGGTTTTGCGCGTGTTTCTTCCATCTATCCTTTATCCAGCTGGGCGAAGGGCCTTTTTGCACGTTTCTGTCTAGGCATGGCTGTGCATGACAGCACATTGCAAAACTTGAGCGGTTAGCGTAGGTTTCTGGACATTAAAGCCCATCCGACCTACGCCGGTGCATCTTCGCGTTTTTCCGGCAAAACCTACGCCGACTCTCATGCATTTTGATGCCCGTGCGGCTAAGCAACTTCAGCCCGATCAACACCTCACCGTCGCTGATTGCCCCGGCTTACGCTTGGTGGCCACGAAGACAACGAAGAGCTGGACCTATCGCTATAAGTCACCCGTCGACGGTCGCATGAAGCAAACCAAAATCGGGGAGTGGCCGGCGATGTCGCCAGCAACTGCAACCGTCGCTTGGGAAAAGCTTCGTGAGGCGCGTAACGAGGGGCAAGAGCCCGTTGCCAAGTCACGGCAATCGAGTAAAGCCCCGAACGGCGATATGGTACCGCAGACGTCGAAATACACGGTGGGAATCCTGTGCCGTGACTACCTTGAGGGGCACGTCGAGCGCAACCGCAAAACGAAGGGTGCGAAGGAGATCGCACGAATGTTCCGCACGATGCTCGGCCCGCTAGCCGACGCGGCTGCCGACGGGCTGACTCGCGCCCAAGCGTTCGACCTTCTTGAGTCGCACGCCCATATTCCGGTTCAGGCTGCGAAGCTGCGTGCCGAACTGGGGGCGGCTTGGGAATATGCTCATGACGCCGGACGTCTGTCGCAAGACGTGCCAAATTGGTGGCGCCTGATCATGCGCGGCAAACTGAAAAGCAAGGGCAAGTCAATCGGGGGCAAGCGGGTCGGGAAGAAGCGAACGCTGACAGATGCTGAGCTGACAGTCCTGATTCCATGGCTGCCGAACTTTAGCCGAAGCGTCTGTGACGTATTGACGCTATACCTCTGGACCGCGACGCGTGGCGCGGAGATCGTGAGCATGGAAGGCCGCGAGGTCACCGAGGAAAGCGACGGGTGGTGGTGGACGATCCCGAAGGAGAAGACAAAGAACGAGCGGCACGAAGATGCCACCGATTTGCGCGTGCCGCTGATCGGCCGCGCCGAAGTGGTCGTGCGACGTCGGCTGAGTGTTTACGGCAAAGGTTATTTATTCCCACCTGCGAACGGATCGGCGGCTCACATTGAGCAAAAGGTGGTGCAGACAGCGGTGCACTACCATCAGCCCTATTCTAGGACCAGGCCGGAGATGGTGCGCCCGCGGCTGCCGGTAACGGTCTGGGCGCCACACGATCTTCGCCGCACGATACGAACGATGCTGGCATCGATGGGCTGCCCTGACGAAGTGGGCGAAGCCGTGATCGGCCACATGCAGGAGGGCATTAAGGGCGTGTACAACCGGCACGCCTACGATGCGGAACGTCGGGTCTGGCTTACGAGGGTGTCGGAGAGGCTTGAGCAACTGGCGGGAGGTCGCTAATCGTTGCAGCAACCGACTTTTTTCTACGGGTACCGGTGTTCGCTGGGGGAAGCAGGTCGGAAACCGGCCGCTGTTCTGCCCATTCCTCTATTTCACGAAGCAGCCAACCCACTCGACGCCCGGATAGCAGCCGCGGCTTAGGGAAATGATCTTGACGGACGAGCAGTTGAACAGTTGCAGGAGCCAGTGAGACGATCGCGCACACCGTTTCAAGATCGAGATAGAGTGGTTTGACCAAGGCGGTCTTTCTCGTGTCAGCCATTTGACACCTCTTTCTCGGAGTCGTCCGATAGGCGCATTGCTGCCGACCTCCGATTATCGAAATCTCTCTCGGCTACGCGCTTCCCCGCGCGGCCTTGGCGCCCCCCCTCGTGCGGGGTTTTTTTCGTATCGCCTACGGCAATCGCGAACACTTCAACCGGCTCGGGCCCGAAATGCGGGTGCGTGATCGTCCGCATCACAAGGCCACGCCACGGTCGAATCAGCCGGCGCTCGTGGTCATCGCGTTTCGGGTAGCCGCGCATCAGCACGATGCGGCCGTATTCGCGACCGACGAGACGCTTGCGCCAATAATCGGTAGCTAGACGGAACTCCTCGGGCTTGCGGCCGGCGACAATATCGTCGAAATATTCGGCCTTGAGTGGGAGGGCCAGATCCGGTAGTGCTCGCAACGTTGCGCCGCTAAAAAGAAAGAGACTTTCCTTCATGCTACGATCCTCGAAAAGCTAGGAGGCAGAGCTCCATGAACAAGAGTGGTTTCGTCGACGCAGTTTTGCGCGCCGCGCGTGAGCGTGGGTTGCGCGTTGAAGCGAATCGAAACGGGGTGCAACAGATTTGCTTCAATGAAAAAAGCGGAAAGAGCCTTCACACGGGACACTTGGAGAGTCTGCACCCGGCGATTCTCAACCCGGCGTTCAGCGTCACCGAGATCAATGCTCTTATCGAGGCGGTTGCGCCAGGGCGGCCGTGTACTCATCGCGGCATGCGCGAGATCATCGAGCATATCCATTGCGGCAAGTGACGCGTATTTAATGGCCCAAAAGGGCCAAGTTAGTCGAGCACGGGCGTCTGGATTCAACCTTGCGCACCGTGCGCGCACCTCTATGGACCGCCGGCCAGCTCCGATCCGCAGTAAGCCATGACGCTCAACGACGAGGGCAACGTGAACGGCTAGTGTGTAGAGAAGCACTACATTTGCTCGCGATACCGCGGCGTATTTGTGCGAATTCGCGCCAACGTGCCGAGCCGTCGGATATGGATGCTGGTGAACGGAGAGTTTCATTAGCCCAACTTTTTTCGGAAGTGCCTTTGCCTTGCTGCCGTCAAGCGGTGCACGTACCATCGCGCCAGAAAATAAAATGGAGAGTTCACCCATGTCTTGGCACCACGGCGACTACCTTTCGTTGGCACAAGCGATAGCCGCCATGCTTGCAGTTTTTGGTGCGTTCGGAGTCGTCTTTGTCCAGCGACACTTTGAAGCGATGAAGCAGGCCGAAGCCGATAGGCGTTCGGATATTCAAACAAAGAGGGAAATGCAAGACGTAATTCGAGTGGCTCGGCTTGTAGTCGAAACTCTCGTCTTGACGCTCGACGAAGCACGCGAAGCTGTCGGCAAACAGCATTTCAGTGCTGTCAGTAGCCACACGCTTGAGCAAAGAATCGATGAACACATCGCGCAGATTCGTCAGATACCTTTGTACGGTCTGCCGACGCACGCCGCTATGGCTCTTCTCGGCATTGATCTCGCGTGTACGAACATCCGCAGAGTTGTTGTAGAACGCGCTAGGGTGAGCGGGGTCATCAACGGGTACGGTTCCTACATTCATGCTATCGACGAGCAGATCGCGTCGATTAAAAACCGGACGATCAAGCTGGTCATTGACTCGAACGAATAAGCCGGTGTTGACGCAATTTGTTCGGGTGGGCTTGTGGGTCATGCTAGGATTGTTCGAACACGACCAAATCGGAGACCATCGTGGCCGATAATGTTTTCTTCGAAGAAAATGGCTACTTCGCTTGGGCTTTCGCGTCGCCGTTGGAAAACGGCAAATGGGAGGCTTTTGTCTTTTTCGAGAGAAAGGCCGATCACGCGAAAGAAATCACCCCTTCTGTCAAGCACCGGATACTGGCCGAATTTGAGACACGAGACGAGGCTATGTCCGAAGCCGGCAAGTGGGCGCTCGACCGCATGCAACGCGATGAAACAAAATTGGACGGCGGCGGCTTTGTGAATAACGGCTGACGTTTTTACTCTAGCTCTTTGCAGCCAGACTAAGCTCTTGTGTCGTGAACACGCCGAGTCGACGGCGCCACGATCTGCCCGTACTATCGCCCTATACGTCGGCGTCGGGAGACTCTCATGCCGGACCTTCTTCGCTGGATGGAAGACCACGACAAGCTGTCCGGGTGGGCGCAAGCCATTGGCGCGGTTCTCGCTCTGGTAATCGCGATCATGATCCCGGCATGGCAACGCATGGCAGAGCGACGAGATCGAAGAGTCGAAGCGGCGGCGTTGGATGCGGTGATGGTCGGCGCACTCTTCCACGTTATGCTCGACGCCGAATCGTATGCGCATAGTGCGTTGCTTCAGGCGGATAGACCGGCGAGCGAGATATCTGTCGATGAGATCGGAGCAACTGATTTGCTTGCTCGTATTTTGCAATTGGAAGAGCGAGAGAGAGATTTTCTGCGAAGCACTATTGAGGGCAAATGTCGATCGGTTGTCCTCAAGTCCATGAAGCTTATCAAGGTGGCAAGCGTTCGCGGCAAGCCACCCCTTCAGATGGAAATTGGCTCGATCAACAATGAGATCGTCTGGCTGAATCGAGACCGCGAACGGGTCCTTTTCGAAATGGATCGCGCGAACAGATACGAGACGATCTCGCGTTTTCCGGGGCTGGTCAGATTCGTATGGCACCTGATCTGGTGGGGCAAGTGGAAGCGTTGGCTCAAAGCCAATCCTGTTCCGAGATCGAGCAAGTTTCCCGAGAGTAAGTGACGCGTGGGCTGACTTCATCGCACACCTCGCACTATCATGCAGAGTTCCGCTCGCCGTGCGATCTCAGCGTCATAACCAATGAGCGTGCCAGTGATGACCGCGTGCGTGCGCGGCGTTGCAATCGTTGGCTGCACTTCCTCTTGGGGCTCCCCGTCTTCATTCACCGCAACGGCGAAGCGGACCGGATGTTTCCTCGTTGACTGGATGCGGACAAGAGTGCCGGCGTTGACCATCATGTTAAGCAGGCTACGAGCGAGATCGGTGCGAAGGCTGAGCATCGACGCGATTGTTTGCGCGCTGTAATGACGGTCCGGTTCCATTGCTGCCAACACTGTGTCGGGCGTTGGAGTTCGTTCGGTTTTAGGCATTTCGCTTCCTTCGGTTGTCGGTATCGCGACCGCGCATGGCATCAACACGAGGGGCAGCCGACGCGGCGGTTTGGATTTTTATGAAGTCGTGGTCATGCAGCGGCCGCCCAGCTGAACGGAACGCACGGCGCTGCCTTCGATCCAGAACGATTCGATGCCGTCGGGCAATGCCTTTGGCGGCTCTTTCAAGCTCATGAACACCAGGGCCGTATCGATTTGATTGGCGTATGCGAGGTCATCGAGCCAGTACAGCAGGCGGTCGCGCTCGGCGCCGACCAGCACATCGCCGCGGTCGAGAACGAGTAGTCGCAGCCCGGAAATCGCTCCGATCGCACACGCGAGATGCGCATCCGCTCGCCAGCGCTCGGATTCGGAGAGCAGGGCGTAGGGGCGGGTGTCGGCCAGAACCTCCATCTCCGGCGTGATCGTGACGTCGGCCCACTCCGACATCTGCGCAAGCGTGGCGAGTTGCTCGTTCAGTGGCAGCAGCGCCTCACGCATCAGGTCTGCTGGAATGCCGTCCGGTGCGAGAGCGTCGGCGATCGCTTCCCACGCGCGTACATCGGCATGGTGCCCAGCGGCTTTCTTTTCTGTTTCGGCAGCGGCCGCCGCGGCGCGTTGCTGTTCACGCAGCCCAACAGTTTCCGCGGCCACGGCTCGCCGATGCTGTTGCATCTCTGCCAGTTCGCGCCGACGCGCATCGATATCGATCGGGACGTCGTCGGGATCGACCTGATCTTCAATCGCCCGCAACTGCTTTGCCGCGGTATCCGCAGCATCCAGTTCCTTGCGGCGGTTCTGTGCGGCGTTTTGCAGCATCGTGAGGCTCGCCATGTATTCAGGCAGCTTGGCGATGGCTTCGTCGTCGCGCTCGGTCGCGCCGGCGGCCGCAAGCGCACCCTGAAAATAACGCAGCAGCGCACCGCACTCCGGACAGGTGCATGCCGCTCCTGCCGGCGCGCCGGTCGCCCGTGCCCGCAGCGCTTCGACTTTCGGCTGGAACTCTGCGACAGCGTCATCGGCCCGCTGCACCAGGTCACTCAGCCGGGCGAATTGCGATGCAGATTCGTGCAGTGCCGCGATCTGCTCAGCCCGGGTGCGCGCGGCGTGCTGCGCGCCTTCGACTGCGCCGATCTCCTGCTGCATATCGCCGATCCGGCCGTCCAGAGATTCAAGGTCGGACTCGAGCTTGAGCAGCGCCGCCTCGTCAAACAGAACTGCCGCAGGTTTCCAGCCTTCGGCCTTAGAACTGCCGTAGGTCTCGCCGGTGACCACGCGCCACGCGGTTTTCGCGTTGCGCGCCTTGTCGCCAGCTTCTTTGTGTGCCGCGTCGATGCCCGCGCGCACCATCGGGATGACCGACTCGAGCCGAACCGTGTCGGCGTCGGCCGGTGCAGCCGTAGGAAACAGTCGTGCGACGAGCCGCCGGCGGATTTCTTCGGATCCGACCTTCACGCCCATCAGTTCGTAGACAAAGGCGCGGCGCGCCTTGCCGTCGAGTTGAGCGAAGCGCTGGGCGTCCAGGACCATCGGCAGGCGCGGATCGTCGGGCAAGCCGCGCGCGAGCTTGCCGCCGGGCAGCGTAATGCTGTTCGCGGCGTCGTCCGACGTGACGACAATCTGACCGTCTTTCGCATCGCCATGCACGAGCGCGCCGTATTCTTTCTTCAACGACACGCGCACGGTGTCGCCGGTGAGTGCCATGCGGACGGCTTCCTGCAGGCTGCTTTTGCCCGCGCCGTTGACCCCGGTGAATAGGGCGACAGGTTTGGTGAGGTGCACGTCGGCTTCGGCGATACCGAGGACGTCGCGCACGAGGATGTGCGTCAGCTTCATGCCGCATCGCCTCCCAGTTCCGAGTTTTCTTCGTGCCACGATTTCCAGCCCTTCACCCACGCGATACAGAGTTCGCCGCGCATCACCGGGCATTCGCTTTCGGGCAGACCTGCGGCGGCAGCTTCGCGACCGGCCGCGTACTGATCATCCAGTTCTGACTGCAGCGGTCCATCGCCGAGGGCGGCCACCGGGCGCGACTCAACGTCAACCACTTCGCCGCCCTCGCCACCGCCGCCCATGCCGTCGCCGTCCCCGTCCCCGTCGGTGTATTCCTTGCCGAGATCAAAGCCACGCTGGTCTGATTCGCCGCGCACCTCGTCCATGCCGCCGGTATGCTCGCCAGCGTCGGACACGACGATCAGCACTGCTTTGCCTTGGGCGTCATAGAGCTCGTGGAGCGAGGGCGCCGACTTGCCGATCTTGATGACGGCCTGCGCACCGTCCTTGATGGTGATCTTGTCGAGGTCGCCAACCACCACCATGCGGCCGTCGCTCGCGATCAGATGGACCGCCATCTTGACGCCGTTCTCAACGCGCTTGCGCAGCCGGTCGATGATGTCGTTCTGCTTCGTCTCTGGGAGCTTGACCCAGACATCGGGCAGCATTTTCAGTTCGAGAACGAGAGCTGACAGGAGATCCTTGCCGACCGTCGCGGCGGTCATCCCCAGCACGTGCTTGGCTTCTTCTGAGTGGCTCATTGCCTATCCTTTGTCGGTGGAGTGGGTTACTCAGCGCTAATCGGCGCGCGCGGCCTGCGCTGCGGCGCCGGGCTTGGTGTGGGCGTGGATGCCGACGCCTGCGACTGGCCGGCGTTGATTGCGCGCATGCGCTGCGCGGCAAGCGCGTTGAGTTCGGCCTTGACGCTCTCATCCGTCACGTCGCGGATCACGCTGCGCGCGAGGTCCAACTCCTCCGCGGTGTTCGCCGCGTCGATTTCCTCGCGGATACCAGTGATCATTCCGGCCTCATCGAAGCTGAAACCGTCCTGTTGGTCATGAGCCTGCGACGCTTGCGCTGGAGCCTCGGTGGCAGCAGGCTTTGGTTCCGCTTCAGACGCTGCCGCCGTCGCTTCCTTTTCGACGGACGAGGCAACTTCCTCGGCGACCGGGGCGCGAGTAGCCGCTGCTCGGGCACCAGGTGAACGTGCGGCGCGCGCTTCTTCCAGAGGCGTCGAAACCGTGTAGGAGCCATCAGGATTCACGTCGACGATGTCGGCCACTTCTTCAGCAGTCTGCAATCCCATTAACAGCTCCGGCGCGTACAACTTGCCGAAGAATGCTGCTGCCCGGTAGCGCAGCATTACTTCGGGCATCGTTTGCCACTTGCTTCCATTCTTGGTTAGCCAGCCTTCGTCTATAGCCATCTGAACGGAAATGCGAGGGGATTCCAGGCGCTCTCCGGACGCTTTCTCGATCGCCCACGCGACGCACGATTGATGCTGAACGACGATCTTTTTTTGTACAGAAACCTTTTTGGCTTTCCCGCCGCCGGCCTGCTCTTGCCATTCAGTGGCCGAATAAGTGACCTCCTGCGGCTCCGACGCTTTGGACAGGTCAAATCGAAGGGGGGAGTAGCGACCGCACGAATTGATCGCGGCGATAATGAACTGCGATGACCAGGAGGGGCGCCCCTCCACGATGTACAGGTTCTGCATGACCATAAGCGGGTCTGCGCCCATGCGTTGAGCCATGTTTAGAGCTACAACACAGTTCGGCAACCCGTTCGGGTTGTCTTCGTAGCCCGTGACCTTGCCGTACTCCTTCACTTCGGTGCGCGCGCGATAAGCGACCGGTACGAGAGTGGAGTGCGTCAGCATTTTCGCTGCGCGTTGCATCAACTCGAATGACTGCAGTGTGCCGAACCCCATTTCTACCGTTGGCAGGGCGGCTTCGCGGGGGGCAGGGTTTCTCAGGTTGTCGATAGTGGTTGGCTGATTCACGGGATCCTCGTTATTCGTGAAACATGCAGGTCTTCCAACGCGCGCAGAACTTCGGCGAGCACAGGACGGACTGCGGGTTGGGTGGGAACAGGCCCGAGCGGAACATCTCGGCGGCGTACTCGATCAGCCCGCGTTGACCGTCGGTGCCGAGCATCACGCGGCGCGCGTCGAAGAGCGGGCTGACCATCGGATTGGCTTTGCCGGTGGTCGGCAGCCCGATGATCTGGCCGCCCACCGTCTGCTCGCCGGTCGTGTTTTCGTACAGCAGCTGGTATGTGCCAAGCTGCGCGGCTTTGCCCTTCGTGTTGACCTTGCCGTTCTGGATGATTGCGCGGCCGGTTTTCAGGTCGGGGATTGCAATGCCGTCCTCGCGTTGCGCAACGCGTGCGCGGTCCATTGAGCCGGTCAGACGCACGACGGTGCCGCCGCCGCAGTCAATCTCGAACGGCGCCAGCTTCATTTCAACCGCGGTGTATTCGAACTGCGGCGCGATATCGAGGCAGTACCGTGTGTGTAGCGCGAGGCCGATGCGCTCGGCGTCCCGCACGGTCAGATCGTCGTCGCGGTAGTCAACGTCCTGAGTCGGGTTGTGCAGCGCATCGATCAGCACGCCGGCGGTGTCGTCGGGCGTCAGCGGGTTGCCGTCGAGGCGCGCCTGATCATTCGCTGCGGTGCTGGCGTGAACGGCGGTGCCCAACGCGGCGCGCAGGCCGGACGCCTTACGCATGCCGAGCAGGTGTTCACCCTCAAACTTCATCGCGCAGTCGAACAGGGCGCCCCATGCGGATGCGCGGACAGTGAACGCATTCATTCCGACACCTGACCGGCGGTCGGCATCTTTTCAATGCACGTGAACGGGAAGCGGTCCGGGAACGGCCTGATGTGCTTGTAGAAGTGCGAGCCGACCGACTCGGCGTTCTTGATCGCGTCGAAGTTTCCCGGCGTCACGCAGCTGTAGTGGTAGAGCGAAGTGGGCTCGCCGGCCTTGTTCTTGAAACGGACCGCAAGCGTGCCGGTGGTCAAGTCATAGCCGATGCTATGAATCTGTGAGGACTCCACAGCGTCCATCGTGATCTGATGCGTGATTTGATTGGTCATGGTGCTATTTCCGGAATGAAAGGGTCGTCAGTGATTTTGCGCCGGGTGCAACGCGACGACGGAAAGCTTGAAGCCACCGAGTGACTCGGCCTCTTCGAATGCGAGTCGCTCGAAAGCCTCGATCACGGCGACGGTTGACGGGAACATGCCGACGAACGGTGGGCGCCGATTGATCGTGATGCGGAACGCGTGCAGTTTCATGCGGACCTCGAGATTCGAACAGAGAGCTGGGTCTCGGCGTCGGCACATACGCCGTTGTGAGCGAGCCATGCGGTGGCGATCGCGATCGCGGTGAGCCAAACAATCCACGGGTGTCGATCGGCAATTCGGCCAATATCCCAGCGAGCGCGCGTGAACCGAACGCGGCGCACAGGGCAGTGTTGTTTTACGGCTCGGTGGTGCCAGACACAGATGACGACAGCTAGAAGCGTCCAGGCGGCGAGAAAGAGGAGGATTTGCACCGATCAGTCCGTATAGGCGATGTACTTGAACCGGCCATCGCCGAAATGCTCGAAACGACCGCCAAACGTGCCGCGCACGGCTTTCTCGACATCCTCGCGCGTTGCCGTCGCGGGGTAGACGCCTTCTTTGATCGTCGAGGCACTTGTGTGCGACTTGTTGCGCCAGTCGATCTTTGTCGAATCGAGCGCGCGCTCCTGGGTGGCCAGCATCACAGCCCCCCTGTGATTCGAAACGTGCGGTGGGTCGGAGCGTAGTCGGTGCAGTCCGGTTCTTGCGGCGGCAACGTTTTGTGCGCTTCGACTGCCAGGTTAAACGCGTGAAGCAAAACCAGACCTGCGGCATGCGGCTCGCCGTCGATCAGCGCGTGCAGGCAACGTTGCTGCGTTGGTAAGGGCAAGCCGCGCAGTGCCGTGGCTACGTCGTCGATGGAAATCCCGGCGATCGGCGTCGACGCGGCCGCGGGCATGTGTTCGGTTGCGCCGGCCTTAACAGCGAGTTCCTGATCGAGCAGGCTCCCGAGAATATGGTCGGCGCGCGAGAGTACGAGCGGGTGGAAGGAGAACATTTTGGGCTCCCGGTCAGGCGTCAGGCTGCGGCGCGCTCGGCGTCTCTGAGCAACTTCTGCGCGTGCTGAATGACGGTTTCTGCGTTGATGGTGCCGAAGTTGGCGCGGTTGCGAAGGCTGCGCAGATAGCCGCGCAGCATGTCTGCGTTGGCTGCTCCGCGGGCTAGTCCTTCGATGAATGCAATCTCGTCCTCGGTGGTCCAGCCTCTTGATCGATGTGTAGTACTGATCTGTTTCATGTCATGCCTCTTTTGTTTGATGGGTGGGTGGTTCACTCGCGGATAATAAAAATGCTGGACTAGGAAACAGCTTTCATTAACCGACCTTGCTGAGGAACCACCCGATGACAGGCTATAGCTTCGACTACGCCACAGAGTTAGCAACTGCTAGACAGGAAGCGTTTGAGTTCCTGCTGGACCGATATCCGGATGCCCGTGAGGCTCTTTGCCAGTGGGCGGCGGAGCAGCTTCGCGAGGTGGATCCTGTGCACAGTCGGGCCCAGCGCGATCCTGTTCGGACCCGGAAAGCGTCAAGTTTCTGGATTCAGCACAGAAAAACTGTTCTAAACGCTTTGCTATCCGAGTTTGCGGACGGTCGATAGCTCGGCAAAGGAACACGCTGACGACGCGGGCGCCGACAAGTTCGGGGTCGCCCGCAAGGTCAAGCGGTGACTCAACGTCGCGAGGCAGCAAGCAGATGTATTGCCACCAATCGCGCAGAACCTCGTCGGTGCATTCGTCCTCGCTGAACGAGCCGGTCGCTCCCATGAGCAGCGCCAGGCGATGCCAGGCGTTTCGTTCGCAATCACCCTCGATGCAAATGCCGTCGAAGTGTCCCCAGTAGAAGTTGAACTGGCGTGCCTGTGGTGTCGACACCAGCGTGACGGACTCATCCCGAAACTGATTCCAGACCAGGATGACCGTAGGGTGAGCGCTTGGGATGCTTTTCCTATAAGTGGCAGCGACCGGAGGTGCTATTTTTGGGGTGGAGGGCATGTTCATCCATCAGTTGGTGGCGATGGATAGGAGACTAAAGCATTGCTTCACGCAAAGCAAGTAATGCTTTATGTTTCTCAACAAATGCTTTACCACGGCAGACTTGGATCGCGGTCGCAAAAGTGCGACAGCATCTGTGCTAAGGCATAGCGCGTCACGGCGTCGCAGGCTGTACAGATGCCGGTGCGTTTGAAGTGCAATCCGCCCTCGTCGTCGATCTCAACAGTGAGAGACCCGGAGATGTTTTTTTCGCTGGGGGAGGTGGGCGGAGGTCGGACCGCTTCCAAAGGAGGAGGAGATTGCGAGGCAGCGCGACCCCGAGGTGGACGAACTGAGGAGACCGTCTGTTTGGCGCGCTCTTCCCTGTACGCGCTCAAGTCGGTAACGTCGGCCATTGCACTGGACCGATTTTAAGCGACAGCTGAATGCGGGCGACCGTCTCCGCATGGGGAATCGAGCATGTCAACTGCGAGCAGCAACAGATCCTCTGCCTGCGGGCGTTTGAACCATTCGGTCGCATTATGCATAAAGCGCCTCGGAGGACTAAGCCGCTCGTGAAACGCACCAACTCTGCCCGAACGAATGATGCGCATTGAATAGAACTTTACTTCTTGAAAGCTCTTTTGCCAAGAATCGCCAGATATATGCGTATGGCATAACGCGGTAAATCGATAATTTCGGAATCTCGCTTTTTTCAGAATTAGTAATACATTTTTTTGAGAATTTCATAAGAGTTGCTTTGCCTTATGCCTTTCGCTGGGAGAATTGCAGTCGTCGCGAGTGCGGTGGCAAGGCAAAGAGCTGCGGGCGCATAAAGCCACCGCGATGCAACGGGTTAGTGAAGTTTTGTTGGATTTTTCGGGGAAACCCATTGTCTTTGTGCAGAGCGGATTAAATGGTATCGGGTATTGTTTTTCTTGACCCTTGCCGAAAGGCGTGTTGGGAAACGGTTCATTGCGGTTTCGTCCTCGCAGATGAATCTGCCGCTCAAATTTGGCCAATAACGCGTGCTTTGATCGTCTCGTATTCGGAATCGCTTATGAGACCATTATCGAGCATTTCTTTCGCGCGCTGCAGTCGAGCAGTAGAGCTCGAGCCATCCGATTCCTGTCCTTCGCTGCGTCGTCCCATTTCGGAACCCTGAAACCCACCCGAACGGGCGCGTAGTTCTTCGAGTTCGCGAAGTCGTCGCTTTTCACGCCAGGCCTGCTCCTGGGCTTGACAAATTCGATAGACGGCTTGCGCCTCAGCTTTTCGAAGGCCCTTGAACTCGACCATGCGTATGTCGCCATTTATTGCCAGATCCGGCTGGGTTAGGGCGCTTATTGTCAGGGTGCTTCCGAATATGCCAGCTTCGACTTGCGCACTCTTTATGTCCTGCCACCGCAGATCGACCGGGGTGAATCCAGCAATCAGACGTCGCTTCATGCCGATAAGACGGCCGGAAGTTGCCGCTACTAAGACGCGCCGGTGGAGGAGGGCAAACAGTCTCCGTTGAACTGTGCATGCCTGCACGGTTTCCCCCTCGACCAGCAAGGAGTGGAGATGCACAACGCCGCGCCTCAAGCGCGGCTCGCTGGAATAAAGGGTGTCTTTCACATCTAACTCCTAGGTGATGAATTGCGATAACCAGCTCATCTCGAAAAGTTCGGATTGATTGAGTAAAGCTATCGATGTCATCAAAAAATAGCCGCTTTCGCGGCTGTTTGGTATTAAGCGGCCTTGTCGCGCCGGCGACGCCGATCCGGCGGCGGCAGGACGCCTTCGTCTTCCGCCACTAATTTTTCCGCACCGATTGCCCCAAGTGGGCGGGGCACATTCAGGAGAGTATCGAGCGCCTCGGCAATACGTTGTACATCTGCGGCGCTTCTGCCTTTTAGCATCCGCGAAAACCGTTCGACGGCGACAGCTTCCGCCAGAGAATCACCACTCGCATCTTCTTCGCTACCGAGCCAATATTTAAGCGGGCGGCCAGTAAGTTCCACCAGTTTCGGCAACTGCTCCTTCCCGATCCTTCCTGTTTTCTTCCACCCGTTTACTGCCTGCGGGCTGACACCGCAAGCTGCGGCGACTTCAGCCGACGAAAGGTGCGCCTCGTCCAACGCAACCGTAATTCGGCGCGCCAGCTCGGCGGTGTCATTTGTCGATTTCATAGTCTGGATTAAATCATTGCTTTAAGTTCTGCAGCAATGCTTGATGTATGGGAAGCAATGCTTTACGATTCGACGCATGAATACGATCAACCTGAACGCTTTGGCCGCGATTCGTGAGGCCGTCACGATCGCCAAAGGACCATCCAACTTAGCGAGAGCGCTCGGCGTTTCTCCGCAGATGGTTTCTCAATGGACGTGCGATCTTCCGGATCGAAATCGCTCCGTGGCAGCGCGGCACTGCAAGGCCATCGAGGAAAAGTTCGGCGTTAGCCGAACACGACTTCGGCCGGACGATTGGCACCAGTACTGGGGCGACTTGATTGGCGCGCCCGGATCGCCGCCAGTTCCAGGCGCTTTTGCCGCGCCCGAAGTGACGCCTGCAGAGGAGGCGGCGTGATGAACCCGATCGATATCGATTCGCTGATGTTTCACGCCAACGGAACATTCGTCGAGGCGCACACGGACCTCGACGAGTTCTGGATCCGTCTGTCACAGGTCATTGGATTCGCGCGTTTTGCTGTGGTACCTCGTTTCAAAACCCGGAACGGCGCACGAACGTTTCAATTGCTTGAAGTGCGACCGGCCAGTTTGCCAGCCCCGCATCCACAAGTTTCAGTGTCAGGTGTTTTATGGTCTCGCCGCGCAGCTCGCGAAGCTGACCAAGTAATCGCGACTTATCGGGCTGGCTTAGATCGGACTGAGATATCCGGAAACCGATCAACTCCCGAAGCGTTTCATCGTGAAATCTGATCGTGACCACGCCAAGGATCGCCGACAGGCCTCCGTCATCCAGGAGGAAGTCGATGCCGTCCGCAGTGATTTCCGGGCATTTGAAAGAAAAGTGCCCGTCAGCGCCGACGGTAACGCCACGATCGATCAAGCCGTGCCCGGCGAGATAACGCAGGTTGGCGGCCATCACGTCTTCGCCATGAGTGGCGAGCAGTTGTCGCATGACGGCAATGTCGAGCGGCGCGGGGTGTGTGTCAGCAGCAGCTTTAAGAATTTCGAGTTGGATGCTTCGATCAATCTTCATGAGGGTTCCTCCTTGCGCGGAAGGCAAACGGGTTGTGACGACTGCGATTTAACTGGCGAGAGCCGGAACCCTCGCCCCGTTCCATATGGACAGTTGAATCAGCCAGATGCCGCTATGCAATTCTGGCTTGAGGGTCGGCGAGGCCTTGGATCGTTTGCCGGGTCACCTGGAGCGCCTCGATCTGGTGCTCCGCGAGAGGGTCCGGTTGGCCAAGCAGGAACGCCGACGTCTGTTCGCAGCGCGACTCGAAAGTGGCGACGATGGCCTGCTGCTTTGCTTTCGGCATCTCTCGCAGCAATGCGCTGGGGAAAGCGACGAGGGAGGTGACGTGTCCTTCGAGTTCTGCAACCAGCCGCTTCAGGTTTTCGATCTCGTTCACAGGAGCCTCCTTTCATGGTCAGGGTTCATGTCGATGGCCTGGTAGCCGACGGTGATTCTTCCATGGCTGGAGACTCCTCCTTCTTGAAAAGGCGCGGTGCCAGTCGCCGCCCTCAACGCCGCGGTATGACCGCAACTTTAGGCAACAAGCCATTCCGGCGCATTACCTGTGTTCGGAATGCTGGAGAACAACGATGAATGAGCCGGAATCGGGCTTTCAGAGCTCGATCATTTACGAGCGGCTGAGCAAGGCGTGCTCGGACAAGCGAGCGAAAGCTGACATCGCCGACGCTGTCGGCTGGGGCGTCGACATGCTCGACAAGGTGAAGAACAACTGCGCTGGCATTCCGATCGACAGGATCCCGGCGCTGTTCAAGGCACTTGGGCTCGTCGTGGCCACAACCGAATACATGGACTACCTCGCGCGGGGCAATGTCATCGGCTCGAACTGCCACTGCGCCCGGATGAACATGGGTGAGTGCGGGCGGAGATAGCGAGCATGAATGAATTGGTCGGCAAAGCGTTGCAGCGAATGCGGTGGAGGCTGCCGGCCCTTGCGCTGGAGGTCTTGTGATCCCTTATCACGGCACCCCAATTACCCCCTCGACCGCAGCGGTGCGAGCAGTCAACGGCGGCCACGCGTTCGTGTCGTTTGAGCACCCCGAACAACTCGCTCTGGTCATCTCAGTGGCGCAGTCGTTCGCGCTCGACAATGGTGCTTACACGGCGTGGCGAGTAGGCCGACCGGTCAGCGATTGGTCGCAGTATTACGCGTGGGTGGCAGAAGTGCATCGCTACCCCTCGTTCGATTTCGCGGTGATTCCGGATGTGATCGACGGTGACGAAGCCGCCAACGATGCGCTGCTCAAGGAATGGCCATGGCGCGAGCGCGCGCCGTGGGTCGGTGCACCGGTGTGGCATCTGCACGAAAACCTCGAACGGCTTGAGCGGTTGGCTTTCGCGTGGCCGCGAGTGTGTCTCGGTAGTTCCAGAGAATTCGCGACGGTCGGCACGTGGAGTTGGTACACGCGCATGGCCGAAGCGATGGACGTGCTGTGCGACCGCGACGGCCGGCCAATCTGCAAGATACACGGGCTGCGGATGCTTAATCCGGACGTGTTCACACGCTTTCCGTTCGCCAGTGCCGACAGCACGAACATTGGCCAGAACATTGGAATTGACTCGAAGTGGCGTGGTCCATATACGCCACCGACGAAGGAGGCCCGCGCAATGGTCATGCGCGAGCGGATTGAAATGCAACAGTCGACGACGTTCTGGGATCGCGAGGCGGCGCCGATTCAGCAGGCACTTTCGCTGGAGGTCGTGTGATCGAACGACCAACATTGCACGTTGTCTCACTCTCCGGCGGAAAAGACAGTACGGCGACAGCGCTCGTCGCGATCGAACTGCATGGGCGGGAGAACTGCCGATTTGTGTTTGCCGATACAGGCAACGAGCACGAGGCCACGTACGAATACGCCCTCGAGTACTTGCCGCGCGCGCTCAAGATCACGGTCGACGTCGTGCGAGCCTCGTTCGTTGACGAGTTTGCGACCAAGCGTGCGAACCTCGCGCGAATCGCCGCTGGTGAGCCAGAGTCGGAGGTCTACGGTCGCCGGAAGTTCATGTATCGATGGACACCGGCGTTGGCTTCGCAAGCGCTTGAAATTTTACATCCAACGGGAATCCCGTACTTGGATCTGTGCATGGTTCGCGGCGGGTTTCCGTCGCGCAAGCGCCAATTCTGCACTGAGTACTTGAAAACACGCCCGCTAACGGAATTTGCGATCGCTCGAATCGACGAAGGACACGCCGTCTGGTCGTGGCAGGGCGTGCGAATTGACGAAAGCGAGTCGCGTCGCATTCGCTTACAAGGCACCGGGACATGTGTTAAGTCATTCGAGCATATCGGAGACGCACTTTTCGTCTATCGGCCGATTTTGCGCTGGCATGTGGAAGATGTTTTCGCAGCGCACCACCTAGCTGGACTCAAACCGAACCCGCTTTACCTCCAGGGCATGAGCCGGGTCGGCTGTATGCCATGTATCAATTGCTCCAAGGCTGAGCTGGCGGAAATCGCACGTCGGTTTCCCGAGCACATCGCTCGCATTGCTGAGTGGGAGCGGATTGTTTCATCGGTCTGTCGCCAGAATTCGCCTGTCTCTTTTTTTCACTTGGGCACTCAAGGCCATTCCGGAAAAGCAAGCACCGTCTCCGATGTGGTCGAGTGGTCCAAGACGACCCGCGGCGGCCGCCAATATGACTTACTCGCTGACGCCACGCCTGCGACGGCGTGCGCGTCAGCCTACGGACTTTGCGAATGACAGAAGGACCTCCACCGCTGACACCAGGGGATTGCGATCTCCGTGACTTCGCGTTTATGCCGCTCGACGTTGTGCGGTTGCGCGACAGCGACATTGCCGCACTTTCAACGGGCGAGGAATTTCGCTGCGCGGTGCTTCTTTGGTGTGCGTCGTGGCATCAGGTTCCAGCCGCGTCACTGCCTGACGACGACCGTGTGCTGTCTCAACTGGCGGGCTATGGGCGCGTCGTGACCGAGTGGAAAAAGGTCCGAGACGGCGCGTTGCGCGGATGGATCAAGTGCGGCGACGGCAGGTTGTATCACCCCGTGGTCGCCGAGAAAGCGAACGAGTCCTGGCGCGCGAAACATCGGCACATCTACGGAAAGCTGGAGGATCGCATCCGAAAACAAAACAAAAGGCGCGTAGAGATTGGGCTTGTTCCGCTGGAAATACCCGATCTCGACACTTGGATAGCGATGGGTTTTCCGCTGGAACCCGATCTGTTTCCACCGGAATGCACGCCGTCAAACGGGGGAAGACCGGGCCAACGCCAAGGAAATCCGCGGGAAAACGCTCTTAAGGGACAGGGACAGGGACAGGGATATGTAAACCCAAGCGGCAGCGGCGACTCTACTGCCTCTGCTTGCGCGAGCGCGCGCGGTTCGCCGCCTGCTGCCGCCGCTTTTATCGAAATGCTCGAGCAGGCGGGGATTGATGCGAAAGCGGACGACCCGCTAATTGCCAGATGGGTCGACGCAGGCGTGTCGCGAGAGCACGTCCTCGCGGCGATTACAGAGGCGCGGCAACGACGTGCGAAGAAAAATTCCGCTCAGCCGATCAACGTCGGCTTTGTCGACGCGATTCTCGCGGACGCAATCGCGGCGCGCGGCGCCACTTCGTCGGTGGCAGTTGCCCCGTCAGCCGAGTGGCATCGAACTTGGTCCGGCATTGTCGGGCGCGGTCGCGAACTTGGCGCGGAGCAACAGGACGGCGAGCCGGACGCTGAGTTCAAGCTACGCGTGTTCAATGCTGCTGGCGACGGACCATGGTGGGCTGCTCACTTTCCGGCAATGGGTCGCAATGGGCCGGTACCGATAGCGGCGCTGGTTGGCAAGACAGGGAGCGATGGAGGACGTACAGCGTGAAGACTCAGGATGACAAATTTTGGATCGTGTGGTCGCCAACCGGCGCAAAGCCGCCCAGGCACCGGCACTCGACCTTTGCCGATGCGATGGGGGAGGCTGAGCGACTCGCGGTGGCGAATCCAGGGCATGAGTTTTTCGCGCTCGGCGCGGAGGCATCGGTGTGTTCGGTGGAGATGCATCGCGTTGAGTACATCGACCGGATTCCGTTCTAACGCCATGAACAACCCGGGATCGAAGGCGTGGGCGCATCGCCTTGTGGCCGAGCATGAGGCTGGGAAGCCATCGAAGCCAACGAACGTGTACCGCGTGGCGTATCAGGCGTTGGGACGTGTGTTTCCGGAAGGGCAGCAGGCGTGTGAGCAGCCGCGGTCTGCGGTGGTACCGGTAGGCACCACCAAGACGGCCGTGGCTGTGCCATTGCCAAAGCATGCACCGGTTGAGCATCCATGGTGGGACAACGAGCCGCCGTCGGACGATGGCAATCGACAGCGAGAGAGTTTGCTGTGAATGGAAAAGTGGGATTACTCAGCGTATTGGCGCTCGTCGAATTCTGCGTCGTCCGGGTCGCTCTCGTCGGGGTCAAACGGATCGACGATTGGCGTCATACCGACTGCGCGCACCGCGTTGGCGTATGCCTTCGCCGCCATATCGCAATTGCGAGCGCCTTCCAGGTAGTTCGCTCGATTGTTGGAGGTGCGTGCACGATTGATCGCCCTGGGAATCGCACCCATGGCATCAATGACCGCGACTACGCCTTTCACAAGTTCGACGGAACCGATGTCAACCAGATTGAGCGCCTGCAATCTCTGAATCGATGCGCTGAAGTCGGATTGCGAGTAGCTAAATACGAATTCGTTCGGGGACGGCCCTACGTCAAAATCAGAGCGGACAGATTCGGTCTGCCTGATTGCCTGCTCGAGCAAAGCGGCGACCAGTGCGTACCTCCTTTCTGTTTCGATCCGCTGCTGCTCAGCGGCGTTCGCAAGTTGGATCTTGTTTTGGCGCTCGGTCATCCAGTAGGCGCCGAGAATCGCGCCGATCGAACCGATTGCTTGCATCCAGCTCGCCATCAGGCCGGGGTCATAGGGCTTTCTTCCGGCCGACGTTGCGCCAAAGTGGGAGATCAGTATGACGCCGACGATCCCCAGCAACACGCAAGCGACAGTTTTCCAGTTACGCATGTTTTATCCCTTGATTTTTGGAGCGAATCCTAGCATGGCCAATCTTGTAAGAAACTTCATCGACGTCGGCGGCGCTGCAATGCGCGCGCGCCACGCCGCGCTCGAACTGTCTGCGGCAATCACCCGTCGTGCGCAACGTGCCGAGATTGAAACGCTGCGCGCGCAACTCGACACTGCGGTCGATGAGCGCGACGTACTGATCGCGCAACTTGACGTGGCGATCGACGGCTAGGAAGGGTTTCTTGCGGTTATAAAAAAGCCGAAATGGCGAGGGAAAGCAGCAATGGCAGGTGAACAGAAAACGCTTTTGACAGCTTCGCCGGTAATGCAGCGCGTCGAGTTTTTGATACCAGGAAAGCCGATCGCAAAGGGCCGCGCGCGACACGCGCGCCGCGGCAAGATCGTCACGACGTTCACGCCTCCGGAGACCGAACGCTACGAAAACCTGGTGAAGATGGCTGCGCGGCAGGGCATGGGCATGCGCGAGCCGTTCGGCGGTCCGATCCGCCTGATTCTGAACATCGATCTGCCGATTCCCGGCGGGTGGTCGATGAAGCGTCAGACGATGGCCGCTGGCGCGCTGATCGGTGCGACGAAAAAGCCCGATGTGTCGAACGTGCTGAAGGCGGTCGAGGATGGCATGAACGGTGTGGTGTACGCCGATGACTCGCAGATCGTTGACCTATGGGTGTCGAAACGGTATAGCCGCGCGCCCGGCGTGCGCGTCGAGGCGGTCGAATTGAATTTGCAGTGCGCATAGGTGAGGAGTTACGGGAATGGAAACCTCGGAAGTTGTATTCAAGAGCGCATTCGATGCAGTACGTTTTGCGCTCTGCTACTCGTCGCAGCAGTATGGCGAAACGCTTATGGCGAAGCGTCTGCGCGGCGATTCAACGTCGCAGGGCATGGGCCTCGTTGGCTTGGACGGCGCCGGACAGGCCGGACAGATCCGACGCGAGATGTGGGAGATGCCGGACTTGCACCTCGCGGCGTTGGTTGCGCGCGCCGCTCCGCACGACGTGCCGTGCTGCTGCGGTGCGCAATGCTGCAGCGGTCATCGACCCAATCAGGAGTGGCGCGCTGCCATTGCCTGGCTGACCGATGCGTCTACGGCATACGTTTCAGGCTTCTCGCACTATCAGGTTCGGCGCGCCATCGTCGAGCGCATTTTCGGCTCGAAGGAGGATCTTCAGGACATAGCCGAGCGTTGCGGCGCGCACCGGAACACAGTCGGCAATCACAACACCGCCGTGCGGCGGTGGTTGGAGGGCGGAAAGAAATCAGGCGAAGTTGGCGTGACGCAGGTGGCGTGGTCGGCGATCGAGCGGCGGTTTTCAGACTTAGGATTGCTGAGAACCGAGGCTGCCGCTTGACTATGTGCAAGCGGTGCACAATAATCGGGGTCAATCGATACACGTCATAGATGCGACCGAAGCCCGCTGAGCGAAAGCCAACGGGCTTTTTTGCGGTCGCCGCGCCATCGCATATCGTTGCGTAAGCTGCACCTCTCTAATTTGGCGGGCAGAAACGTGCGCTAGCGCTCTCAATAGCCCCGTCACTGCTGTCCGATTTCAACGCGGTCTCCTGTAATTGTGGTGCTCGCCATCCTGGCGGCGAAAAATCAATGGAGACGTCAATGAACAAGACATCAGTGGGCGTCGTTTTGGTCTCAGCATTGTCCCTAACGGGTTGCGCATTCTTTGCTCCTGCGCCTGTTCAGCCAAGCGATATTTCTGTCGAAAAAGCACTTGGTTCAGTTGGAGAAGGGCTATTTCAGTTCAAGCAGCAGTTGACCCAGCAGAACATGGACTTGGGGCTTTACGTCGACACTATCAATGTCGAGCTCGATCTGACGACGTCAAGGGACGGCAAAGGTGACCTGTCGGTAGACTTCTCGAAGGGTTTGCAGCTCGGACCTAAACTTGATATGGAACAGAGTGTTGCTGCAAGCAGGGGAAGCAAGCTAACGATCACTCTCAAGCAAGCAATGGTTCCTGCTAAGGGCGCGCCTACGACTGCGCCGGGTGATGGCAAGGCAGGGAAGGATGCTGCGGCCGCGGCCCCTGTACCCATGGTGCCCAGCGCCAAGACAACGTTTTCCATGCCGGTGACCGTCCTCAATGGCTTCAGCGTGCCGAGCTACGTCTTGGGTCATTGAGCCGTCCGACCCTTGACCTCTTCATCTCTCCAGCCTGAAATTGGGAGGCCTACGTCTAACGCGACCGGGTCGCCGGAGCTAGTTCAGAGGTCTGTAGAAATATGCGTTTCCGCCGCAGCCACCGAACAGATGGCTGCGGCGAGAATTTTCCGGCTTAGAAGTTTCCGAAATTCGATTCAGCCGAGGTCCATATGCGTGGCTACGTCGAACACATTGTCGACCCGCATCTTTACCCTGGCTGCCAGTTCCGCCGGAACGTTCTGGTCACTGTAAATGTTGTTCAAAGACTTGTGTACAAAGTCTTTAAGCGCGCTCATAGCCTTGTCCCGCTCCGGCTGATGTGCAACCTGTAGCGCGAGCAAAGTTGCCAACACTGCGGTGTCGGCAAACAACACGCCCACGTAGTTGTTGTCAGTCATTACATCCGTACTCATATAGTCTCCGTTTGAAAAGCCGCACCCGGTGTGCGACCTCCGAAACTGGTGTCGAAGTCGCTCTTTTCAATGGGCACTTCAAAATATGCGCTGCGCATGGCGGGATTCTTCCGTCTATGCAAGGGGTGGCTGATGGAAATTAATCGCCGAAGTCTCGACACCCTGATCCCTTATGCGCGGAACGCGCGAACCCACTCCGACGACCAGATAGCGCGCATTGCCGCGAGCATTGACGAGTTCGGCATGGTCGGCGCGATCGTCGTGCGCAATGGAGTTATAGCAAAGGGGCACGGCACGCTCGCCGCGGTCCGCAAGTTGTACGGTGTCGGGAAGAAACTGTATCCGCCTCCGGGACGCGCGCAAGGTGCCGAGCCCTTCCCGGACGGCGAGGTGCCGGTGCTGGACGCGTCGGGCTGGACCGAGTCGCAGTTCCGCGCGTTCGTCATTGCCGATAACCGGCTCGCCGAACTCGCTGGCTGGGACAACGAGCTTCTGGTGCTTGAACTCAGCGAACTGCAATCTGACGGATTTGCGATCGACGTAGTCGGCTTTGAGATCGAAGATATCGGCCGGCTGTTGCAGCCTGAAGCACGGACAGGCCTGACGGAGGATGACGAGGCTCCGGCAGTGCCCGAGACAGCAGTTTCCGTGGTTGGCGATATCTGGCGCTGCGACCGTCATCGTGTCATGTGTGGAGACTGCCTCAAACGCGATCAGGTCGACAGGCTGATGGCGCAAGCGTCGGCCGATCTGGTCGTAACCGATCCGCCATACAACGTGGCGTACGAGGGAAAGCAGCCGACGCACATGCGGATCGCCAACGACGATATGACGCATGACGTCTTTTATGGATTCCTGTTCGACTCGTTCCGCAACATGTTCGCGTCGGCAGCCGACGGCGCTGGAGTTTATGTTTTTCACGCCGACGGTGAGGGCGTCAATTTCCGGCGTGCGCTATGCGATGCGGGGTGGAAAGTGGCCCAATGCTGTGTCTGGGTAAAGCAGTCCTTGGTCCTCGGGCGGCAGGACTACCACTGGCAACATGAGCCCGTCCTTTACGGGTGGAAACCTACCGCGGCGCATCGGTGGTACGGCGACCGCAAGCAATCCACGGTTTGGCAGTTCGACAGACCCGCGCGCAATGACCAGCATCCGACTATGAAGCCGGTTGCGCTGATGGAGTATCCGGTCCGCAACAGCAGCAGGCAAGGTGACGTCGTACTTGACCTGTTCGGAGGCTCCGGCTCAACCCTGATAGCGTGCGAGAAGTTGCAGCGGAGCGCAAGGCTGATGGAGATCGATCCACGCTACTGCGACGTCATTGTGCGGCGCTGGCAGGATTTCACGGGACACGCCGCAACGCTCGCCGAATCGTCGATGACGTTCGCCGAGGTCGAGGACGCAAGGAAATAACGCGATGGCACGCCCCGCATTTGAACCCACGAAATCTGATCGCCAATTGGTCGAGCAACTCGTGGCTTTCGGCATTCCTGTCGAGGAGATGGTCGTTTTCGTGTGCAACAAGGCAGGAAAGCCGATCAGCCTGCCGACGCTGCGCAAACACTTTGCTCTCGAACTGAAGCAGGGTCGCCTGAAGGCCAACGTTAAGGTCGCGCAGTCCCTTTTCAAGAAGGCGATCGCCGGCGACACGGCTTCCACCATTTTCTGGCTGAAGACGCGCGCCGGCTGGAAGGAGTCACCGCAGGCACTTGAGCTGAGCGGCAAAGATGGCGCGCCGATAGAGAGCCGGACGACGGTCGTGAGCGAAGATGAGGTTAGAGCCGCAGTCCGACGCATCCAGTCTGAGTACTGACGGGGAGGTAGAGCGACTCGCGATAAAGGAGCTTTGCGAAAGCGATCACCTGTTCTTCAGCCGGTATTTCTTCAAGCACCGGCAGGGCATCAAGTTTCGCGTCAACTGGCACCACGCCCTGATTGCGGACGCCGTCGAACGGGTGATTCGCGGCGAGTTGAAGAACGTCGTCATCAACGTGCCGCCTGGCTCGTCGAAAACCGAACTGGTGGCGATCAATCTGATCGCGCGCGGTCTTGCGCTCAATCCGCGCGCGCGTTTCCTGCACATCTCCTACTCGGACGATCTGGCGCTGTTGAACAGCGAGACGGCGAAAGAGATTGTCGGGTCCGACGAGTATCAGGCGCTCTGGCCGCTGGCCATCGCGGACGACGCGAAGTCGAAGAAGCGCTGGAACGTGATGTCTGCCGGCAGGAAGGCGGGCGGCGTGTATGCCGTCTCACTTGGCGGCCAGATTACCGGCTTTCGTGCGGGGCACATGGCCGAGGGCTGGCAGGGCGCGATCATCATCGACGACCCGCTCAAGGTCGACGATGCGTACAGCAAGCCCGCGCGCGACAAGGCGAACCGCAAGCTGATCTCGACGGTGAAGAGCAGGAAGGCAAATCCGGACACGCCGATCATCGTCATCATGCAGCGCCTGGCCGAAGAGGATCCGACCGGATTCATCAAGGCCGGCAAGGTGCCGGGCGACTGGGAATACATCGAGATTCCGGCGCTCATCACCGACGAGTATGTCGAGTCACTGCCCGAGCACATCCGCTCACTCGTCGACTCCGGTGAGCGCGACGTTGATGGCCGGTTCAGCTACTGGCCATACAAGGAACCGCTGGCCGATCTGCTCGCGACTGAGCAGGCCGATCGTTACGTGTTTTCCGGGCAGTACCAACAGCGGCCGACGCCGCTCGGTGGCGACATTATCCAGAGCGCTGGCTTCCGGCGTTACACGGTGCTGCCGCAGTTGCGGTACCGGAAGATCTTTGCGGATACCGCCCAGAAAACGGCGGAGCGCAACGACTACAGCGTGTTCGAGTGCTGGGGCTTCGGCTACGACAATCGCATCTATCTGCTCGACCTGGTTCGCGGCAAATGGAAAGCGCCCGACCTCAAGCGGCACGCCATCGACTTCTGGAACAAGCATGCGGCCGCCGGCGCGGGTGATCCAAACGCGCCGGTGCTGCGCCAGATGGTCATCGAAGACAAGGCGAGCGGTACCGGCCTCATCCAGGAGATGCAGGCCGACGGCGGCATTCCCGTCGAAGGTATTGAACGCACGAAGGACAAGCTGACGCGAGTTATGGACGTCGTCAGTCAGATCGACGCCGGTAACGTCTGCGTGCCGGCCGAGGCACCGTGGGTGAGCGACTTCATCACCGAATGCGAGTCGTTTACGGCTGACGACACGCATATGCACGACGACCAGATCGACCCCATGGTCGACGCAATCAACGACATGCTGGGTGGCGCGAAAGACCTTTCGGTTTGGGAGCGGCTCGCTGGCTGATCATCACAGGACTTACCCAAGGATGTCGCGAAAGACCCGCAACGCTGGCCGGACGAGAGCGGCTGCCGCGCCTGCCACGTCACAGCGCACCAGCGACTCATTCGCAAATTTTCAGGCGCGACTCGGCTGGGGCACGGATAACCAGTCCTCGGCGTCGCAGTACACGCTGACGTACCAGAGCCGCAACCGGATCTGGCTCGAAGCCGCCTATCGCGGTTCATGGATCGTGCGGGCAGCGGTCGACGCAATTCCCGAAGACATGACGCGCGCCGGCATCGAGATGTCGGGCATTGAGGCGACCGATATCAGCCTGCTCGAGCGCGACCTGACGACGCTTGGCATATGGGATTCTCTGTGCGACACCGGCAAGTGGGCGCAACTGTACGGCGGTGCGATTGCGGTCATGCTGATCGACGGGCAGGACATGGCGACGCCGCTGCGCGTGGAATCGATCGGCAAAGGGCAGTTCAAGGGTCTTGCAGTGCTGGATCGCTGGATGGTGGCGCCGCCGGTTGGTGAGGTGGTAACAGAGTTCGGACCGGATCTCGCCAAGCCGAAGTATTACAACGTGATCGCCGATTCCGCCGGCATCCCCCGCGGCAAGATTCACCACTCGCGCGTGCTGCGCATGGAGGGCGACGCGCTGCCGTTCTACCAGCGCAACAGTGAGAACGGCTGGGGTCTGTCAGTGCTCGAACCGATGTGGGACCGTTTGATCGCATTCGACAGCGCGACGGTTGGCGTCGGTCAGCTGGTCTACAAGGCGCACCTGCGCGTGATCAGCATCGAGAAGCTGCGCGAGATTATCGCGGCCGGTGGTCCGGCGCTCGCCGGCCTCAAAGGGCAAATCGAGTTCACCCGGCTCGCCCAGACCAACGAGGGGATGACAGTCCTCGACTCGACGGACAAGTTCGAGACCCACCAGTACAGCTTCAGCGGTTTGAGCGACGTGCTGATCCAGTTCGCGCAGCAGCTCTCCGGCGCGACTGGTATCCCGCTCACGCGCCTTTTCGGCCAGGCACCGGTTGGTATGAACGCGACTGGCGAAGGTGACATGAAGCAGTACCACGAGAGGGTCAAGCAGAAACAGGAACGCAAGCTTCGCAATCCGCTGCACCGGCTGCTCGCGGTCATGTCAATGTCGACGCTCGACAAGCCATTGCCCGACGCCTTCCAGTACGAGTTCCGCAATCTGCAGGAGATGTCGGAAGCCGAGAAGGCCGAGATCGGTAAAAATAAAACGGAGGCGGTCACCAAGGCGGTGGACAGCGATCTGATCCCGCGCTCGACAGGCATGAAGGAACTGAAGGCTTCAGCGCCGACAACAGGGCTGTTCGGGAGCATCACCGACGAGCAGATCACGCTGGCCGAGGAGCAGGAAAAGGACGCGCCACCACCAGGCGCCGGCGAACTTTCCATTCCGGGCTTTGGCGCGTTCACGTCCATGGCGGGCAGCCCGACACCGACAGGCGACTCGTTCTTTACACGATTCTGGAAGAAGCGATGGCACTGACGCTCGACCAGAAAGGGAAGTCCAAGGGCAATCCTGTCCGCACGAAGGCGATCGAGCAGCGCTACGGCTCCCAGTTGAAGAAGGTCGCGCAGCAGGTCGGCGCGATCATCCAGCCGTTCACGCCCGGTGACATTGGCCAGATGCCGACTATCGAGCGGCTCCTCGCTGCGTACGCAGACATGTTGCACGGCTGGGCGACGCAGACCGCCAGCAACATGCTCATGGATGTTGCGTTGCGCGACGAGCAGACGTGGGCGGTGCTGGCGAAAGACATGGGCCGTGCGCTGCGCGAGGAGATTCGCTACGCGCCAACAGGCCAGGTTATGCGCGCGCTGCTGGCGGAACAGGTCGGCCTGATCCAGAGCATCCCGCGCGAAGCCGCTCGTCGCGTGCACCGTCTCACGCTCGAAGGCATCCAGAACAGCACGCGTGCGAGTTCGATCGCTGAAGAAATCATAGCCTCGGGCGACGTGGCGAAGAGCCGTGCGCTGCTGATCGCACGCACAGAGGTAACGCGCACTGCGACGACACTCACGCAGGCGCGCGCCACGCACATCGGCTCGGATGGCTACATCTGGCGCACAGCTGGTGACGGCGACGTGCGCCCGTCGCACCGGGAAATGAATGGGAAATTTGTGAAGTGGAGTGAGCCCCCGACGCTCGACAAACTGACCGGTCACGCAGGCTGTACGCCGAATTGCCGGTGCTACGCCGAACCCGTTATTCCCGAATAAACAATACGCGCGCGAGCGCACCACACATGAAAGTTCTCCGACGTCGTTTCACCGCCGACGAGGCATGCAAATGCGGAGGCGAGGCGGCGCGCAGCGCCACCGCAGACGCCATTACGGCATCAGGATTCTTTACTGCCGAGCAGATCGGCTCGAAGCAATCGCTTACCCCGGAGGGTTTTCTGCTGTGCGAGGACGTGCCGATTGCGCGCGTCGGCACTCAGGACTACGCGTATTTCGAGCTGCCCGAGCTGGAGGCGAAAGATGGCGTGATCGTCGCGGAACGCACAGCCGATGTCCTCTTCAGTCCGGAGACGCTCGCGAGCTTCGAGGGCAAGCCGGTCACGATCGGGCATCCGGACGATTTCGTGAACCCTGGCAATTGGGCCGCTGTTGCGAAAGGCATTGCGCGCAACGTGCGCCGCGGCGACAGCGAACAAGCCGATCTCATGCTCGCTGATCTCCTGATCGCAGATGCTGAGGCGATTCGGCAAGTGCGACAGAAACTCCTTCAACAGGTCAGCAACGGCTACGACGCCGACTACGAGCAAATCGCGCCTGGGCGGGCGCGTCAGGTGACGATCACGGGAAACCATATCGCACTGGTAAAGAGCGCCCGCTGCGGCCCCGTATGTTCGATCGGGGATAGCAAACCTAACTCTTCTGGAGAACCCAAGATGAAGAAGAAACCGGGGCAGAGCACCCTGCTGGACAAGTTGCGCCAGGCATTCATGACGCGCGATTCCGATGCGTTCGAAGAAGCCGCAAGCGAAATGACCGGCGACGACGATGCCAGTGGTGGCAGCAACAGCAGTGGCCAACCACAGATCCACATCCATGTTCCTGGCGCGGCGCCGAATGCGGACAAACCCACTGGCGACGATGGCGCCGACGGGGGTGCTGCTGGCGCCGCCGCCGGTGGTGCCGCAGGCGGTGCTGACGATCCGTTGGCAAAGGTGCTAGGGGCGATCGAGGCGCTAGGCAAGGTCGTGCAGGGTATCGGCGAGCGTGTCGCGAAGCTCGAAGCTGGGGGCCCGGCGGATGATCCGGAAGGTGACCCCAACGGCGAAGGGACCAACGACGAAAATCCGGATGCCAGTAAACCGGCTCCTGCAAACACCGGCGATAGCGCCCAGCTTCGGGACGAGTTCCGTGACGCCATGTCTCGTGCGGAGATTCTGGCGCCCGGCGTGAAGCTGCCTACGTTCGACGCCAAGGCCGAACCCAAAAAGACGAACGATGCTATCTGCGTCCTGCGCCGCCGTGCGCTGCGCGCCGCACTCGACGGTGACAACGCCAACGTGGTCAAGACTGTCACCGGCGGCGCTGACGTCTCCAAGATGACGTGCGACTCGGCCAAGGTGGTTTTCAATGCGGCTTCCGAACTGGTGAAGCAAGTCAACAAGCGCCCAGTCGCGGGACAACGCGTTGCACCGACCAACGACGCGAACGCGTTCGAAAACATCAATGAGCGCAACCGGAAATTCTGGGAACAGCGCACTTAAGGAGCCGCCATGCCTTCGCTTCAAGCCTATCAATACCGCATGCCGGCCGGGTTCGCCGGTGACCTGCAGCGTGCCGAAATCGCGACGATCGAGCCGCAGCTGATCGACCCGGCCGCACCGCCGACTGCGTTTGGCGTAGCCGTCAAGATGGTCAACGGCAAGATTCAGCCGATCAACCTCGCAGCGGACACGGCCGCGATCGTCTACGGCGTGAATCTGCGTCCGTACCCGATTCAGGGCAACGGCACCGATCCGCTCGGCAGCTCGACGCCGCCGACTTCGGGCGTGACGGATATCCTGCGTCGCGGCTACGTGAACGTGGTGCTCGGCGGCACAGCGTCGGCGCTCAAGAACGGTACGGTTTATCTGCGAGTCGCAAGTCCCGCGGCAGGCAAGCCGCTTGGCGGATTCGAGGCAGGCGCAGACGGTGCGAACACCGTGGCGATGCCCGCGTCGTGGTCATTCACCGGCCCCGCCGACTCGTACGGCGTCACTGAGATCGCAGTCAACATCTAAACCCGGCGCTGTGTAGCGCGACAAGATCGGCCTCGCTTTGCGGGGCCTTCGCATTTCTGGAGCCATTACATGGACATGTCGGAACTGAAGTATTTGCAGCGCGAAGCGGCTGCGTTCAAGCGACGTGGCGTCGCCGACGCGACGCGCGCGCTGATCCGCGCGCGTACGCAGGACGCGATGATGACGTACGACGAGCAGACCATCGACTCGACTGGCGCATTCCTCGTCGGGCAGCTCGAACGCCTCGATCAGACGCTCAATGAGCCATTGGTCGAGTACACGTGGTCGCGCGACATCGATATTCGCACCGACGTCTCGCCGGCGGACGAAATTGCGTCGTTCACGAATTCGGCATTCGCGATGTCCGGAGGCATCAATCCGAACGGCCTGAACTGGATTTCGAACGAGGGCAATGCGCTGGCCGGACCGTCGGTGGATATCGGCAAGACGCCGCAGCCGATGCGCCTTTGGGGTGCCGAGGTGAAGTACACGGTGCCCGAACTGGTGAAGTCTCAGCAGTTGGGCATGCCGATCGACTCGCAGAAAGTCGAAGCAATGAACCTCAAGCGCCAGATGGATATCGACCAGCTCGTGTACATCGGCGATCCCATGTTGAGCTTCGGCGGTCTGATCAATTCCACTGGGCTGGTCGGCGGCGTGTCGAACGTGCAGAACGGCGCGGGTGGCGTGCCGCAGTGGACCAACAAGACTCCCGACGAAATCCTGAAGGACTGCAACGACATTCTGACCGCAGCCTGGGCCGCGTCGGGCTGGAAGGTAATGCCGAACCGGCTCCTGTTGCCGCCGGCGCAGTATGGAAGTATTGCAACGCGCAAGATCAGTGAGGCAGGTAACACGTCGATCCTGACCTACGTGCTGGAGAACAACATCTCTAAGCAGAGCGGCACGCCGCTGACGATCCTGCCACTGAAATGGCTGATCGGCATGGGAGCGGGCGGCACACCTGGGCAGTTGGGCACAGTCGACCGGATGGTCGCGTACTCGAAGGACAGGAAGTATGTCCAGTACCCGATGACCGATATTCAGCGTACGCCGCTCGAATACCGATCGCTGTTCCAGATCACGACGTACTGGTGCCGGCTCGGCCAGGTCGAGTTCCGCTACGGCGTCACGCTGGCATACCGGGATGGGATCTGACATGGACAAGACGACGGTTCAGGTTCACACGCCGTTCACACTGACGCACGACAACGGCAGCGTCGAGCATTTCGGCGTGGGAAAGCACGAGATCGAGGCAGGTCTGGCGGAGCACTGGTATGTCCGACTGCACACGGGCGACAAACCAGGCAGCCAGCTGGAATCGGGCGGCGCGGGCGGTGGCGCCGAGATGAGCGCTGAACTCCGCACGGAACTGGATCGCGCCTCCGCCGAGTTGCGTGCGGAAGCCGAACAGATCGATAGCGAGCGCGCCACGCTAAACGGGCGCGAGGCGGCGTTGAAACAACTCGCCAACGACCTCGACGAGCGCGAGAAGGCGCTCGACGCGCGGCAAGCCGGTCTCAACGCGCGAGAAGTGGCCATCGCCGAGGCGGCTGCCGCAACTCGGGGTGATCCGCAGCAGCCGCCAGTGCAGGACGGCGGGTCGCAGCCACCCAAGAAATCGCAACCGAAGCAATGACAGGGAGGCCTCGCGAGAGGCTACCGTTCACTCATGGCGCCTTCCCAATTCCGACAGGATTTTCCCGAATTCGCCGACACGACCAGGTATTCGGATTCACAGGTTCAGATGTGGCTCACGGCCGCCGTGTCGCTCGTCAACGAGCGGCGCTGGATGGAGCTGACCACGCTCGGCCTTGAACTCGTGACAGCGCACTATCTGACGCTGGGGGTGCGAGATGTGGCGACAGCCAACGCTGGCGGAACGCCGGGCGAGGTGAAAGGGCCGACGATCTCCAAGGCCGTCGACAAAGTGTCTGTTGGCTACGACAGCGCGGCAGCCACCATCGAAGACGGTGGCTCGTGGAACTTGACGTCCTACGGCATCCGATATATCACGCTCGCCCGCATGATGGGCGCGGGCGGCCTTCAGTTCTAGCGCCATGTCCGTGAAGATGACCGTCGACAAGCTCGGCGATGTCCTTAAGGCCGTCAGCAGCCTCATGGAGAGGGACGTGCTCGTTGGTGTGCCGGACAGCAGTCCTGGGCGAAAGGACGACGCGCCAATCGGCAACGCTGCGATCGGCTACATCATGGAAAACGGCTCGCCGGCGAACAACATTCCGGCACGGCCACACCTGGTGCCGGGCGTTGCTTCGGTGCAGGACGAGATTGCCGAGCGGCTTCGCAAGGGCTCGATTGCGGCACTTGACGGCTCCACATCCGGCGCGGAAGCAGCGCTGAATGCCGCCGGCATGATCGGCCAGAAGGCTGTGCGGGCAAAGATCACAGACGGGCCGTTCATGGCCCTGTCGGACGCGACGCTTCGTGCGCGCGCGCGGCGCGGGCGCAAGGGTGCGGCGAAGGAACTGGAAAGTCGCGCCGCAGGCAATCAGCCAGATAACGCGAATGCCAAACCGCTGGTGGATACGGGCCAGTATCGCCAATCAATCACTTATGTGATCAGGAAGAAGTGATGCCGCTGCTTGATGTGTCCGACGTGCTGCTTGATCCGGACTTCATGGATTCATCGCTCGCCTGCACGCGACAGGATCAGACCGTCAACGACGACGGACTTGCCGTGAATGCGGAAACCGTTTCGCCGTTTTCGGGCGTTGTCACGAACAACACTGGCGACATCCTGCTGCGGCGCGCCGAGGGCGAGCTGATTGCCGGCTCGATCACCATCCACACGAAGTTTCGTCTCTGCGATGGGCAGGATGGCCGCAGCGCGGATATTGTCACCTGGCTAGGCGCGAGGTACACCGTGACGAATGTAGCGAACTGGAGCACGTACGGCGCGGGATTCGTGATGGCGACGTGCGACCTCATTCCGTTGTCCGGGGGCAGTGGTGGCTAACGACTCCAGCACCGGCGGATACCTCCTGCCTGTCGACGCCGGACCGCCATACGACGCTGAACTTGATGCGATCTTCCAGAAGATGGTTGTCGGGCTCACCGCGCTGCCCGGCAGCCTCGTGCGACCGCGCTGGCAGCCGACGGCACCCAAGCAGCCGGAGCCTGGCGTGGACTGGTGTGCGATCGGGGTGATGGTGACGACCCCAGACGCGGGCCCCGCGATCATCCACGTTGGCGCCGGAGAGGGAAGCGATGTGGTGCAGCGCCATGAAGAGATCGAGCTGTTGTGCAGCTTTTATGGTCCGCACGGGAGCCGCCTGGCGAACATGGCACGTGACGGCATGTATATGCCGCAGAACAACGACATTTTGCGCGCCAATGAAATGGGTCTGATCTGTGTCGGCACCGTTACGCCTGCACCCGACATGGTCAATCAGCAATGGGTGCGTCGCTACGACGTGTCGATTTCAGTGCGGCGCAACGCACAGCGTGTCTACCCGACGCTGAACCTCACATCCGCTGAGGTAGCGGTTAGGACCGACAGCGGGCCAGCTACAAAAGCATCCGTTTCCTGATTCGTTGAGCACCTTTCCCACGAACCCGCCACATGGCGGGTTTTTGTTTTTCTGGACCCGGAGAAGACTTTATGTCTCAAGGACTTTCGGTCAGCGACGTCGTCAACGTCTCGGTGACGTTGACGCCTATCGCCGCAGCCGTGCGCAATTTCGGCTCGTTGCTGATTCTCGGCGCGTCGCCGGTCATCGACACACAGGAGCGCTTCCGTGAGTATTCGGATATCGGACCCATCGGCGACGACTTCGGTCTGGACTCCCCCGAGTACCAGGCTGCGCAGCTCCATTTCTCGCAGCAGCCGAAACCGTCGATGGTGTACGTCGGGCGCTGGGCGCAGAGCGCCACGGCGGGATCACTGCACGGCGCCGTGCGTTCAGCCGCGCAACAGGCGATGTCGGCCTATACACCGATCACCAACGGAGCGTTCAACATCGCGCTCGATGGCGCGGTGCGCAACGTGACCGGCCTCAACTTTTCGGCGGCGACCAACCTGAACGGTGTCGCGTCGATCGTCGGAGCTGCGATCGCGTCTTATGGCACGGTCGTCTGGAACGCGAGCGCCCAACGATTCGAGGTGACGAGCAAATCAAACGGGCCGGGCGCCAACGCGAGCGGCGCGATCACGCTAAGTGGTAACGCCGCCGCGAACGACACTGTCACCGTGAACGGCACTGTGGTGACCTTTGTGGTTGCTAACCCTGCCGACGGTCAGGTGCTGATCGGTGCGAATGCGGCGGCAACGGCCGCCAATCTGCAAGCGTTTCTGGCCGCGTCGACGGATGCGAACCTGACGGCATGCAGCTATACCGCGGCGAGCAAGGTTGTGACGGTGGCGGCCATCGCTCCAGGCATAGCGGGCAATGCGATCACGCTGGCAAAGAGCGGCGCCAACATCGCGGTGTCGGGCGCAACGCTGTCGGGCGGCGCCGCGCCGTCATCGGTGGGCTACGCCACTGCGCCGGCAAATGGGACCGACATCTCAGCGCTGCTCGGACTGTCTCAGGGCTCGGGTGCCTCCGCGCCCGTCGCGGGCGTGGCTGCGGAATCGCTGGCGCGGGCAGTCCTCATCATGGCTGATGTCTCGACTGACTGGTACGCCCTCACGGTTGCGTATGCGGGCATTACGAACGCCGATCACATGTCGGTGGCCGGCCTGATCGAAGCGGCCTCGCCAAGCCGGATGTACGGCATCACGACGCAGGATCCCGCCGTGCTGGATCCGACGCTGACTTCGGACATTTGCAGCCTGCTGAAAGGCGCCGGATATCAGCAGACTTTCACGCAGTACTCGTCGAGCAACGCCTACGCAGCTACGTCGATGTTCGCGCGGGCGTCGACAGTGAATTTCACTGGCGTGAACACCACGATCACGCTGAAGTTCAAGCAGGAGCCTGGTGTTACGGCGGAAAAGCTGACGGAGACGCAATCCAAGACGTTGCGCGCGAAGAACTGCAACGTGTTCGTGAGCTACCAGAACAGCACCGCCATCCTCCAGGAAGGCGTGATGTCGAACGGTTACTACTTCGACGAGGTGCACGGTCTGGACTGGTTGCAAAACCAGATTCAGACGGACGTGTTCAACCTGTTCTACACGAACGGCACGAAGATCGCCCAGACCGATCCAGGCGTGACGCAGATCATCAACACGATCGAAAACGGCGCGGCCGAGATGGCAGTTCGCAATGGCCTGTGCGCACCGGGCGTGTGGAACGCGGCCTCGATCGGCGTCGTGCAGCAGGGGCAGACGCTGTCGAAGGGGTACTACTTCTTCGCCCCGCCTGTCGCGCAGCAGTCGCAATCAGACCGGGCGGCGCGTAAGGCGCCGTTGATCCAGGGGGCGATGAAACTGGCTGGCGCGATCCACTTCTCCGATGTTGCGGTCAGCGTGAATCGATAACGAGGACACAGACACATGAGCACATATTCGTTCCTCGACGTCTCAGCGTCGATCACGGGGCCCGGCGGCGCGTTCGCTCTCGGCTACGGCGAGGCGGTCGCCAAAGAGGGCATCAAGATCGCCATGGCGGGCGACAAGAACACGATGACGATCGGCGCAGATGGCGAAGGCATGCACAGCCTGCACGCCGATAAGTCCGGCCAGGTGACGCTGCGCTACCTGAAGACGGCGCCGATCAACGCCAAGTTGATGGCGCTGTACGACGCGCAGACGATCTCGAGTTCGCTGCACGGACAGAACGTCATCACGGTTCGCAATACCGCGAGCGGCGACATCACGACCGCGCGGAAGTGCGCGTTCAAGAAGAAGCCTGACCTAACGTACGCCGAAGACGGCGACATCGTCGAGTGGGTTTTCGACTCCATCAAGATTGACACCTTGCTCGGGACGTACAGCGGAACATGATCGAATTCGAAATCTCAGGCGAGACATATCGCGTCAACAAGCTCGATGCGTTCGCGCAGTTGCACATATCCCGCAAGCTGTCTCCGGTCCTGCCGAAGCTGTTGCCCGCACTCTTCAAGATATTCCAGAGCGGGCAGGCGGGCGCATTTGCTACCTTGGCCAATCCGGTGTCTGTTGGGTTGCCGCAGACCGAATCTGGGGGTGGTCCGGACCTGAAGCGGGTGGATATCGAACTCGTCGGTGATATTGCCTCGACTCTTGATCCCGTCGCTGAGGTGTTGGCGTCAATGCCGGACGCAGATGCGGAATACGTCTACTCGGCATGCCTTGGAGCAGTCTCGCGCCGGCAGGGCAGTGCCTGGGCTCCAATCTGGAGCAGGCAGCAGGCTGTGTGCATGTTCGACGACATCGATCTCGGCGTGATGACGCTTCTCGTTGCACGCGTGGTGATGGACAGCCTCGGGGGTTTTATAAGAGGGCTGCTCGCAAAGACCGGCGAGCGCCCGAAGACACCGGGGTCCAGTGGGAATGCATGATCGACGAAGAGGACTGGCTCATGAGGCCGGTCGTCGAACGCATGTGTCTTTACGAGAGCCTGCTGACTGGTGCGATTGGTCTCGAGGACATTGACCGGATGAACGACGCGCTTGATGTTCGGACGCGCAACCGGATGAAAGCACAGGAACGGGAAGAAAATCGAAATGGCCGGTAGCGTCGATGTAATTCGCGAGTTTCTCGTGTCGGTCGGCTTCAAGGTCGACGAAAGTAGCGAGAAGAAGTTCGTCGACGCGATGGTCTCCGGCACGCTCAAGGCTGCGGCCTTCGGCGTTGCAGTCGAAGCCGCTGCTGCGGCGGTGGTCGCCGGCGTCACGAAGATCGCGAGCCAGATGGAGTCGCTGTACTTCGCGTCGCAGCGCACGAACGCGTCGGTTGAGAAAATCCAGGCGCTCCGCTTTGCGGCCGAACAGCTTGGCGGCACGGCAGACGGCGCGCAGAATTCTCTGGAAAGCCTTGCGCGCTTCATGCGCAATAGCCCAGGTGCCGAGGGGCTCATCAAGAGCATCGGCGTGCAGACGCGCGAGATCAATGGTGAGCTGCGCGACACGAGCGCGATCATGGGCGATCTGGGCAAGCAGTTTGCGAACATGCCGTACTACCGCGCGAACGCCTACGCGCAGGCGCTCGGCATTGACGAGCGCACACTCATGGCCATGCGCCAGGGTATGGGCCAGGTCGGCGACGAATACCGGGAGATGTTGAAAGCGGCCGGGATGGACTCGCAGGAGGCCGCGAAGAACTCGCATGCCTTCATGAACGAGGTCCGCTCGCTGGGCTCGGCGTTCGTCATTCTCGAGCAGAAGGTCGCCTCCACGCTGGCAGGTGGAATGTCCAGCGACCTGCGTCGGTTTCGGGAAGGATTCGTATCCAATTTCAGTCAGATCGCCGGCATTATTACGAGCGTCGCCAAGGGCGTCTTGTGGCTTGCCGACGTGATGAGCAGCCTCGTATTCCGCGCGATGCAGTTGGCCGGCGACGTGGTCGACTGGTTCAACTCATGGGACGACGGGGCGAAGAAGGCGGCGGCGGCTCTGGCCGCGTTGCTCGTCGCGTGGAAGTTGCTTAACTCCGGGATTCTCGCGACACCCCTCGGTATCGTGGTTGCGCTTGGCGCCGCGATCCTCGCGCTGTATGACGATTACAAGGTCTGGAAGGAAGGCGGCAAGAGTCTGATCGATTGGGGGACGTGGCTTCCGGACATTGATTTAGCAAAAAAGCTGCTTCGAGAGCTTGGGGATGCGTTTACCGAACTCGGGGAGATCATTAACGCAGCGATGGCACATCGCTGGGGAGATCTCGCCACACACGCGACAAAGTTCATGAGTATCGTGAATGACGCTGGCGAGAAGACCGCAAAGGTTCTCAACGATGTTCAGGCAAAGGCGAATCAGGCCGGATCGGATGTCGCCACCAACGTAGCGTCTGAGGGCAACGGCGCCGTGTCTCAAACGGGCATGGGAAACAGTCGTTCGCTGGATTTCGCGAGCGGTCCATCGTCGGCAGACAGCAAACCCGCAGCATCCGGTTCGTCGCGCGGCATCGCCGCGTCGGCCTTTGGCGCGCTTATTGCCAAAGGCGAAGGCGACTACGACTCAGTGAATCGGGGCGCAAAGCATGGCTATCAGTCAGGCAAGGAGAACCTCGAGCAGATGACAGTGGCGCAGGTCATGGCGGCGCAGAAGGATGGCAAGTTCAACGCGGCGGGCCGCTATCAACTCATCGGCACTACGCTCGCTGATGCGGTGAAGAGCATGGGTCTTAAGGGCAACGAGAAGTTCGACCGGGGTATTCAGGACCGGATATTCGAGCAGTACCTGGTGAACAACAAACGTCGCGCTATCGGCGACTACATTAGCGGCAAGTCAAACGACCTGGTGGCGGCGATGAAGGCGGCGTCGCGTGAGTGGGCGAGCGTCGCGGATCCGTCCACGGGGCGCAGCCACTACGCGGGCGTCGGAAATAACAGGGCGTCGATTTCGACAGAAGCGATGTCACGCGCCCTACAAGCGGCGCGCGCCAGCGCCGGCGGGAATCCTTACGCTGTGCAGCAGCTTGCGGACGCGTCGACCAACGCAGCGGCCGGCACTCAGTCGGGGGCGCGGACGGTCATCAACCAGACGAACCACACGACGGTAAACGGTGCGTCTGATCCGCGTGCGGTCGGCCAGTCAGTCGCCAACGCGCAGGAAGGCGTCAATCAGCGCCTCATCAGGAATATGCGGAGTGCCACAGCATGAGTTTGATTGGCGATCTGCAAACGATTCTGTTCCGGCAGGGCCGGTCTATCGCCGGGATCGTGCCGGACGTGTCCGTCGAGGAGGCGCACCACGACGAGCTCACGATCACGGATCATCCGGTCGAGCAGGGTGCATCCGTGTCGGATCACGCGTACAAAAATCCTGCCGATGTGACGTGTCGATATGGTTGGAGCAATAGCTCGTCTGTGGGCTCGCTTTTCGCGGGCGACGTCAACGCGGTCTATCAACAGTTGCTCGACCTGCAAGCGTCGCGGGTCCCGTTTGATCTGGTGACCGGCAAGCGCTCCTATTGCAACATGCTGATCAAGTCGCTGTCGGTGACAACGGACCCCGCGACAGAGGATGCGTTGATGGTATCCGCCACAATGCGGCAGATCATCATCGTCGAGACGCAGGTGACGACATTGCAGCCTGCGGAAAATCACGCAGACCCTCAATCGACGGCACCCGTTGAAAACACCGGCGTGAAGCAACCGAAGGCGACGGACACAAGCCTCCTATATCGAATGGGGAGCGCGCTTGGCCTATGACACAGACTTTTGAGATTCCATTAACACCGGCAGCGCAGACATTTCTTGTCACGCTCGTCGGTGTCCAGTACCAGCTCACCCTTCAGTGGCGTGACGAGGAAGAGGGGGGATGGACTCTTGATATTGCCGACAGTGGGGGAAGCCCGATTGTTTCAGGCGTCCCCCTCGTAACAGGCGTGGATCTGCTGGCGCAGTACCAATATCTTGGTATCGGCGGGGAGTTGTGGGTCCAGACGGACGTTGATCCCGCGGCGGTTCCCACATATGACAACCTTGGAACGGCGTCGCACGTTTATTTCGTGGTTCCGTGAGCTAATTTTGGTCGATCTCATCGTCGCTACGCCCGCAGCGATCAAAAAATGACCCGCGAGCCAACATGAGCCAACAGTGGTTACGCAAAATCTCGCTGATAGTCGGCGACGCCTCTGGCAAAGGCCTTGACCTCTCCGACCTGCATATTCGCTTCGCAGTGTGGAGCGCCACGACGCAGTCGCCGAAGCACGCGAGGATCCGCATCTATAACGTGGCAGACAACACGGCGCTCGCGCTCAGACAGGAATTCACGCAGGTATTCCTGCAAGCCGGTTACGACGGAAATTTTGGCCAGATCTTTAGCGGTGCGATCAAGCAGGCGCCGCGAGGCCGTGAGAATGCGACCGACACATTCGTAGAGCTGATCGCGGCGGATGGAGACGAAGCCTATAACTGGGCCGTCGTCAACACCACCCTGGCGGCCGGCTGGTCGCAGACCGATTCTCATCGCGCGTTGATGCAAACGATGTCGAGCTATGGCGTGAGCGCAGGCTATACACCAGAGTTCTCGGCTGCGCAGTTGCCGCGCGGCAAGGTTATGTTCGGGGGCAGTCGAGACTACATGCGACAACTGGCAGGAAGTGCGGGGGCGCAATGGTCGATCATCGACGGCCAGCTTCACATGGTGAAGGACAACGACTACATCCCGGGCGAGACCATCGTTCTAACGTCGAACACGGGACTGATCGGCATGCCGACCCAAACCGTCGACGGCATCGTCGTGAAGGCGCTGCTCAACCCGAACATCCAGCCCGGTCGCCGGATCCAACTTGACAATGCGAGCATTCAGCAGGCTGGGATAAGCGTCGACTACTCCGCAGTGAATTACTTTCCCAGCACCGACTCGGATGGCTTCTACAAGGTTTTCGCTTTGAATAACGTCGGCGACACGCGCGGACAGGACTTCTATTCGAACATTATTTGTTCTGCGGTCAATGGTACGCAGCCGATATCCTCGACCTACGCAAACGCGGTGGTGAATGGACAGCCGTGAACAATGGGACGACCCGGAAGAGGCTTTGCGCGTTGCCATGGAAGGGATGCGTTCCGGATTGTGGACAGCAGAGCCAGGAATTATCGAATCCGTGAACTTTGGCAGTGGCTCGAAAGACGTGACGGCCGTTGTGCAACTGGCGATCAAAGGCGTGGTGCATGCGCGAGACGGTAGCGCGCAGTTCGTGAATAAACCGCTGCTCGTCGACGTGCCGGTATTTTTTCCCCGCGGCGGTGGGTGCACGCTGACCTTTCCTGTCGCGGCAGGCGACGAATGCCTGGTCGTTTTCTCGGCCCGTTGCATTGACGGATGGTGGCAGTCGGGCGGCGTTCAGGCGCCGATGGAGCCGCGGATGCACGACCTCAGCGATGGCTTTGCTTTTGTCGGATTCTTTTCGCAGGTCACGAAAATCGGCGGCATAAGCACGGCGTCGGTACAACTTCGCAGCAACGACGGGTCGACGTATGTCGATCTCAATCCCTCAGCGCAAAAAGTGACGATCGTTGCGCCCGGCGGATTCGAGGTGGATGCGCCGCTGTCAACGTTTTCCGGCGCTGTAACTATCGCCGGATTGCTGACTTTCATGAACGGGATCATCGGGCGCGCGGCGAGTGGCGCGGCGGCGACCATCTACGGTGCAATCAATCTGATCGGTCAGTTCGTCGTCAACGGGAAGCGGGTCGACGACACGCACACTCACCACGAGAACGGGTCTGGACAGAATACCAACCCGCCGAATTGAGACTTCCCAATGCGATATCGAAAGCTTGATGCCGACGGCGATTATTCCTTCGGCAACCAGCAGGGCGACTTTTATATCGACTCAGCGGAGGGTGTCGCGCAATCAGTCAAAACGCGGCTGTCACTTTTCACCGGCGAGTGGTTTCTCGATACGTCGGACGGCACACCGTGGCGTACCGAGGTGCTTGGCAAGTACACCAAAGACGCGTACGACGCGGTGATAAAGGATCGAGTTTTATCGACGCCGGGCGTGACACTCATCGCCTCGTATATAAGTTCATTTGATGCCGATGCGCGAACGCTGATCGTGCGGATCACGATTGCGACGCAATACGGTGAAACCAGTTTTGCGACAACCTTATGATCACAAGTACCGCGCCGGTTATCGATGCCAACGGAATCTGGGTGCCGACGTACGAACAGGTCCTGGAGTTTCTACAAAGCAAGTATCGCGGCATATACGGGCCGGACACCTATCTCGAAGGAGACAGCCAGGACGGGCAACTCGTTGCGATCTTTGCAAAGGCAATCAGTGACGCGAATGGCGGCGCTGTTGCGGTCTACAACGCATTCTCGCCGGCGACGGCGCAGGGTAATGGACTGTCCAGCGTCGTGAAGATCAATGGAATCAGCCGGGCCAAGAGCAGCTTCTCAACGGTTGACCAGATCATCATCGGGCAAGCCGGAACGCCGATCAACAATGGTGTCACACAGGACAAGGCCGGCAACAAGTGGTCGCTGCCGGCCTCCGTCGTCATTCCCCCGGAAGGCACGGTTACTGTGACCGCAACGTGCCAGACTCCCGGCGCCATCATTGCGGCACCGGGCACGGTGACGCAAATTGCGACGCCCACGCGCGGCTGGCAGTCCGTCACGAATGCGAGCGACGCGTCGCCCGGCGCGCCGGTGGAGCGGGATCCAGTGCTGCGGCAGCGCCAGGCTGTATCGACGGCAATCCCGTCCCGAACGGTGCTTGAGGGGATGGTCGGGGCGGTTGCGAACCTGCCTGGCGTCGTGCGGTATAGGGCATTTGAGAACGATGACGGCGTGCCGGACGTACACGGAATTCCTGGTCATAAGACTGCGTTCGTTGTTGAAGGTGGCGATGCGACCGCGATCTGCCAAACGATCGCACTCAAGAAGACACCCGGCGGGGGCACCTACGGGACAACAACGATCGTGGTTCCCGATGCGTACCGTATCCCGCACGCAATCAGCATCTTCCGACCGACCGATGTTGCGATCGGATGCCAGATCGCGATGAAGGCGCTGCCCGGATACAACGCGACGACCGGCGCCGCGGTTCAGAAAGCCGTCTCAGACTTCATCAACGGCGTCGCGATCGGGGGCGGCGCGGCAGGATGCGTCGAATGGGATGCATGCATCGCAGCTGCAAAATCGGTCGCTGGCGGCACAACGTTCAAGATCGAATCGCTGACACTGATCGGGCCGACCGGAGCAGGCAGTCCCGACGTAGCACTTCTGTTCAACCAGGCGGCGACATGTACGCCCGATGCCGTGCAACTTAATTTTTGAGGCTGCATGGCACAGATATCTGACTACACAGACCTCGTCACGTCGGAGCATGCCGATAAGCCCAAGTTCATGGCGACGATCGAGGCGCTGACCTCGTGCTTCGTCGACCTTCGCAACTTTCAGCAGTCGGTACCGGAGGCATTCGATCTGGACGACGCAGTTGGCGTGCAACTTGACGCCGTCGGGCTATGGGTAGGAATAGGGCGGCAGGTCGCCACGCCGCTCACCGGGGTCTACTTCTCGCTCGATGTGAGTGGGCTGGGATTTGACCAGGGAGTGTGGCAGGGACCATTCGACCCAAGTACGGGCCTCACCACTCTCGATGACGAGACGTACAGGATGCTGATCCGCGCAAGGATCGGCGCGAATCACTGGGACGGTACTGCGGAAACGTCTGTGGCGATTTTGCGGAGCATTTTTGACACCAGTTCGCGTGTGTTCATTCAGGACCATGACGACATGTCAATCAGCATCTGCATTGCCGGGTCGCCGCCGAACGCCCTGTCGCTCGCGCTTCTGAAGGGCGGCTACATCCCGCTGAAACCGGAAACGGTTCGGGTGAACACCGTTGTCGTGACGACCCTGACAGGCGCACCGCTTTTTGGTTTCGACATGGATAACGATCTCGTCGCCGGCTTTGAGACTGGCGCGTGGGGTGTCCCGGCATAACGCACTTTCAACGCGCGACAGGCCGCCTTCGGGCGGCTTTTTGTTTTTCGGAATCTAAATGACCATCCAGAATGATTTTCTAGCGTTCGCAACTGGCGGCGGTGCGAACGTCCTGTCGCAAGACGACTATGCCGCATTGTCGGCGGTTCTGACCGGCTACCAGTCGGGAGTTGCATCTTCCGCGGCGCTGAACAAGACCTGGCGCCAAAGCAGCCTCATGGCTAATGTGCTCGCGCAGTTAATCGTTGCGAAAACAGGGCAACCGGTAATCGATGACGGCACGACGGCGACGTTGCTGTCCAATCTGGCGTCGGCCATGTCCGTTGGGAGCTATGCCGTCGACGTCGGCGCGGTGAACGCTTATGCGATTACGCTGAATCCTGCGCCATCCGAGTATTTAGATGGGATGGTCTTTGGGATGCGGGCGACGCATGCGAACAGCGACGCCAGCACAATTAATGTAAATGGCCTCGGTCCGATAGGAATCTCCGGCAATACGGGCGCGCTCCAGGGTGGGGAAATCGTCGCACAAGGCAACTACCTCTTCCGCTTTAACGCGGTTGCGGGGACGGCCGTCATCATCGGGCAAGGCGGCGGTGCGTTGCAGGTTTCAGCCGCGATCAAGAGTCAGCAAGCGGTGCAACTGGGGCAGTTCGGCGCGTCGCTGTCATCCATAGGCTACGTGAAAATCCCCAATCCCAATGGGCCACCGCTGATCATCGAATGGTTCCCTATCAGCAACGTGGGGAGTACGACCACCACAGGAACATTTCCCTTGGCGTTTCCGAACAACTGCTTTGCCGCCCTGCTAACCGGACTTCAGGGATCAGGGGGCGCGCAAGCATATGCGGTCCTAAACAGCAAGACACTTTCTGCCTATACCTGGAACGGCTTCACTGCTCCGAGCGGTAGTGCGCCATATCTGGCACCGGGATCAGGTGCTGTCCAGGGATTCGGCCTCGCGATCGGTATTTAAGGAGAATAGGCATGGGTCAAAAATTCGCAGCATATGACTCGGACGGTGCAATCGCCGCTTTCTACGACAGCGATGACAGCCCGGTTCCGGACGACGTTCAAGACGTGATCGAGATCACTGACGAAGAGTGGTATGCATGCTTGTCAACGCCGGGCTACACCGTCGCCGATGGTGCGCTAGTGCCGCCGGTGCCACCGACCGCCGCCGAACTCACGGCACGTGCATTGGTTGAATCGGCGCAATCTGCGTTGGCTGCGGGTCTGACACTAGTCAGCACAGGCTCGCCAGCGATCAATGCCACGTATGCGATCGACCAACTCAGCCAGATGGACGTCATTGCGATCGAGACGGGGTTGAACGCTGGCACTGGCTTTCCCGGCGGTGCCGCAACCTTCAACTATCCGGATATCGCCGGTGCTTTGCACCCATTCAGCGAAACCAGCTTCAAGGACTTCGCCGCGGCGATGCGCACATACGTCTACGCGCTCAGGTCGGTAATCGCCAGCAGCGCGTCAAAGCTGCCGGTTGCGAGCACGACCATCCCGTAACCCAGCCGCGATAGCGCGCGGCACTCACCTGAACTTTTTCTCGGAGCTCGCATCGTGAACTCACCGACACTCGTTCCGGATGCTTTTCTAACCTACGCCCCACAACTAGACAGTCCGGCGGGGGCTTTCTACCTCGTCACGCCAAGCAACTCGGACCTGCTTCCAAGCCGACCGCGCGCGTTGCGCGTAGGCATCGCCGGTGACGTAACGCTGACGGGGATGGATGGCGTCGACGTGCTTTTCAAGAACTGCTATGCCGGCGAGATCCTCGACGTTCGTCCAGTCCAGATCAAGGCCGCCGGCACGACCGCGCAGAACATCGTGGCGCTCCTATGATCGGACTCGGCCTTTCTATCAACCGACGGCGCGGTCGAGGTCCGGATTCGCTGCCGCCTGGACCTCCTCCAAATGGCACGGTTATAACGACAAGTGGGGTGCCGGTCGTGACGATCTCTGGCGCTCGCGTTGTAACCAGCATCGGTCTGTCAACGACGAGCACCTCTGCAGGGGATAAAAGTTGACAGCCACGACAGACACGATTCGTCTAATCGAATTTCCACCAGGCGGTCCTGTCAGCGGCACCGACGCGCTCTATGGCGATCAGGGCTCAGGAGAGGTGCGCCTTACTGCGGACGATATCTCTGGCTATGCAAACGCGGTCGGCGTGCAGTCGAGCAAGTATGCGTTCATGAAGCTGGTCGACAACCCGTTGGCGTCGATGACGCGCGATGGCGCGGTCCGAAGCAGCGAGCCACATCTGAAGGCCGGCTTGCTCGATATCACCGTGATTGGGGCAAAACCAGGGAAGTACTACCGTCTGGAGTGGTATGGAAATGGCACTACGGCCTTCGGTACGCCAAATTACCAGATGCTCTTCTCCGAGTACGATGCGACGACCTATGCGACGAACAGCGCCTCTAACTCGAGGCCAATCATCGCCCTCAACGATGTGCGCTCCTCCGCGGTAACCGACAACGCAGTCGGGCCGATTGTAAACGGCGTCGTCACACGCTACTTCAACGGTCCAAAGGATTCGAGCATTGCGTTTCTCGTCACGTACGACACGAACGTATTCGCCGGTGCAGGCGTCATCCAGGCGAATCTGCCTGGTGGGAGCGGGTATTGTCACATTATCGATCCGTCGTGTTACAGGCCGTTTCCCGTCAGTCTGATCCCGGCGGCGTCCGGTGCAGGAACCAATGCTGTCTTTCCCCTGGCATACAGTCTCGTCGGCGGTGTGCTGACTTATGCCATGCGTCTGAGCGGGACCTACGACATCAAGTTGACGTTTGGCCCGGTGGGAAACAACTCCCTCAACAACTACGGGAATGTGTATGTTGCGCCGCACAGTGGGACGCCACCATCGGTCACGAACCGCGACTGGCTCCAGGTGTGCAATGCCGGTTCGGACTGGCTTGGCCCGTATGTGATCGAGGCCGTAAATAACCCGGATCCTTCACAGAGCGGCCGGTCTGGTTACTTCACCGGCGGCTCCCATGGCACGACAAATCAGGAATCGGGTGGTAATCCGACAGCACGATGTCTTTCGTATCAGATGACCATCGACGGCGCAGCGCTGGACCCCGCAGTAGCGGTGATCTCCGGAACCTGTCGGGAGATCGTCATCTCTCTCGTCAATAACATCCAGCCGAACAACGCCCTGCGCGAGGTGTTGCAGGAAGCCTATCTGCTCAAAATCACCGCCGGCGCCACTGAAGTCCTTTACAGGAACACGCCGCTCGAACAGGTCAAAATCAAGAAGCACTATGGCCTTCAGATTTGCGCGAGCGGTTTTCAGTCTTCCGTTCACTTCGTCAACGGATGGGCTCAAGGGCGACAGACGATTAGCGCCGGCGTGAATCTGAACGCCGGACCTTATTCGAGTAATCCGAATGTCTATTGGATTGCCTGTCGTGGGCAGTACGGCGATGTTGCGATGTGGATTGACTCGTCGTTCGGAATCGTTCCGGCGCGTCCGATCGATCCGACGCAAACGGCAGGCATTTTCCAGCCGTACTCAGGGGCAGGAAAGGCGTACGAAGTGATGGTGCTATCAACGACTGGTGTCATTTACAACCCCGGCGCCGGCTATATGTTTAGAGGCGGCTATGTCTGGGGCTCCAATCTGTCGAACGACCAGAATGTTGATTGCTCGTTCCGTTACACAGATAACGGAGCCATCAGATACGCAGTGACTTTCAGCTTTGCAGCATCCGCCAGTGTCGTGCTTTCCGCGCAGGACCGGAATCGCTCCTTGTCATATGTGAGCGGCACTGGCGATGCGTTCGCATTCGCCGATGTGACCACGGTGTCGGCGCAGAAGTATGGCGTCGTGAATGTGAGTGTTGGATAGCGCGCATTGTTGCTTCGGCACCGAGGAGCCTTGTTCGTTTGTAGCCGCTAGGCCGATGCACGTTTCGACCGAAGCCGGCGACGTTACGCGGCTGCGCGATCTTGCCGCAGACTTCCCCCCTCGTTTGGTTGGCACTTCGACATCTGCCGCGGTTGGCAGTGACCGCCGCTCAATGCTCGGTGGACGTGGCGCCGCCGGGGGACATTTTTAGCACCAAGCAATACCGCTGGAGATAAGAGCTGATGGACGAGATCCGTCTTGTTGATTTTCCGCCTGCCGGTCCCGTTAAAGGGACCGATTTGCTCTACGGAGACCAAGGTTCGGGTGAGGTCGGCCTTACCGTGGCAGAGGTGGCTGGCTATGCCGGAGAGCTTTATGCTGGCGTTTCATCTGACGATGCAAACGTGTTGAGAGTCGGCGCCGATGAAAAACCTCTGCTCAGCAACAGCACGGTAAGGGCAGCCCTCACGGGGGCCACATATGTCGAAAGAGACCTGAACGGCAACCTGAGTGTGACCGACGATCTGGTAGCAAGGATCGTGAGTCTCGAAGCGGGCGCCGCGAGCTACCGCTGTGACTTCATGAATGGCTTCTATTCCATCTGGGGGGCGATGTGTTCTCTGCAGCAAGCCGTGTCTCAGGGAGGCGATCAGAGAGATTCAAGCGGACGGCTGCTGGTGCAGCGTGCAACCACGAATCTGCTTCCGAATCCGACCTTCGCAGGCGGTGTGGTTGGTCCGTATAACGCTGGGGGGATTCTGCCGTCGGGTGTTCAGATTTCAGATCCGGGTTTGCCGTGGGAAGTGGTTTCGGTGTCACGCGGAAAGCTGCGGATTCGCGTCTACCGGGCGGCGGGCACACCCGCCGGAACGAGTTTCGGCATTCGCATGCCACTGACGCTCGGCGTTGCGCCTTCGCGCGGCGGGGTAGTGGGCAGCGCGGCAATGGGAATTGTCGCGGCCACCCCAAACATCTCCAGCGTAACGATGCAGGTGAATAACAACTCGACTGGCATCACAGGATTCAGCTCGCCGATGTCATCCGCTGGCGGTCTGGTGAATGTTTCCGCATTCGTCGTGGCGTCGATGGGCGCGAGCATGTATCAGCGACTGCAGTTCAACGTTGTTGGAGCGGCAAGCGACCCTTTCGACGCTACCTTTGATATCCAGTTTCCGCAGCTTGAGGATGGAGCATCGGCGCATGACTGTACGACTTATGTCGCAGGATCACGCGCGGCCTATGCGACGACGCTGGCAGTTCCGAAGGGCAGCTACAGCGTGAACCTTCAGTCGCGCGGAGGCGGAGTTTGGCAGCAGGTCACTGTTCCGGATGGCAGCGGGTGGACGATACCTGTTCCGGCTGTAGGCATGCTCGCTATCGAGAATGCAATTGTGCTTGCGCCACAGATTGGCGTTCCGCGCGAGACTGAATTCTCTGCTGTCATGTACCCGACCAAATGGGGCGTGACCTTTCCCGTCGGGTCAACCTTCAGTGCGAACGGATTGTCATGGGGCGTGCAGGGCAATGCAGCCGCTCCCTATGCGTATCAGAACGCGACCAATAAGGCGTCCCTTCAGCGTTTCGAAGTGCATCAGGGTGACCAGGCGCCGTTTGATAGTGGGCATCCGGTCGACCGATGCGAAGCGTCGGCTGCGACGTCGTTCGCCTACGGCGTGGACGTCTGGATTTCATGTGCGATTTTTGTGGAGCGCGGCACACCGGTCTACGACGCAGGTAGTCAGTATGTGTGGTGTTCGCTGATTCAGATGCACGGAAACCCACAGCCCGGCGACGCCAACTACGCGAGAAAGCTCGCGTGGTCGCCGTGTTTTACGCTCGATATTGCAGGAGATGTGCTGAACATTCAGACGCGCTCCGAGACCGATGTCTATCCGTCGGGGAACCCGCTCACCATGACGCGGTACGTGGACGAATCATTTCAGCGCGGCGTCTACAACTACTACGTGTTCCGCATGGTTTTCGCGCGCACCGGGAATGGTCTGCTGCAGGTTTGGCGCAATGGTGCCTCGATCTTTGATCAGGCTATCCCGCTTGGATACAACGACGCGCTCGGACCGTACATGAAATTTGGGATTTACCGAGGCACTGATCCGGCCGTGACGGCGGTGCAGTTTGCAAACCTGGAAATCAGCAACGCATCGCTGGCCCAACGAGTCGCATCGCCGCTGCCGATCTGCTGATCGCGTTGCTACGCATGCGTGTCTCATATGCCGCCTTCGGGCGGTTTTTTATTGGCAGAGGAGGTCTATGGCTGAACCCGTTGCATCGGCTGCGGGAGCAACCGTGTTTGGACTGGTGAGTGGTGTCGCAATGAACGGGCTGCACCTGCCGCACGACTCGGGCGTGCTTGCTGGAATTGTCTGTGGGTCTGCCATGTACCTGATGCGCGCGCGGGAACCATCGCGTTGGCACAAGGCTATTTATTTCAGTGTGTCGCTTGTCGGCGGGTTCTACCTGTCGAACTGGGCAATGCCACGCTTTCCGACGTTGCCCGGCTGGCTAGTGGGATTCGTTCCGGCGGTGTCCATCGTGACGATCGCCATACCGGCGCTCGATTGGGTAGAGCGCAACGTTCCGTCCACGCTCGATCGCATTCGAGCCTGGGCGTTAGGAAAACTTCCTGGAGGAAAGGCAAATGACGATTCCTGACCTGATGCGATATCTGCATGCGCACGGGCCCGTCGATTTCGCGCTGCTGTTGCTGACCGGTGCGGTTTCGACCCGCATCGCGTGGCGGCTTATGTTCGCCGATATCCCAAAGGGTGAGTCCGTCTCGCGCGGCGGTCAGATCCTGCGCTGGGCGCTTTTCGTGACCTACGCAACTATCGCGCTGCGCGTGTGGTTCGGCTGGTATTGGACTCCGGTGGAGCCGTCAGAGCTGACCCCGGATCTATTCATACTCGCAGTCGTCGAGATTTACCGCGGCGACCTGCGCGAGCTGTGGGAAGTACTTGGGGGCGTCTGGAAGCGCAGCAAGCTTGGAAGAGGGTAACCATGGATAACATTCAAACGTATATCGACGGTGTGATCGGCCGCGAAGGCGGCTATTCGAACAACCCGGCAGACGCTGGCGGCGAGACCATGTGGGGGGTGACTGTCGCTCGAGCGCGGGCGTATGGATACACGGGTCCGATGGAACAAATGCCGCGCTCGACAGCAGTAGATATCTACACGAAGTGCTATTGGACACAGCCGCATCTAGACCAGCTCGCGGCGATCGATGCGGCGCTTGCGAACAAGCTGCTCGATATCGGCGTGAACATGGGGACGGCAACGGGCGTTCAGTTCATGCAGCGCGCACTCAACGTGCTTAACCAGCAAGGGAAATCGTTTCCGGACATTGCCGTCGACGGTGGCCTCGGTCCGATGACACTCGCTGCGGTGAAGGCGTTCTATGCACTGCGAGGCGCAGACGGCCATCGTGTCTTGCTCGGCATGGTGACGGCGTTGCAGTCGGTTCGCTATGTCGAGATCGCAGAAAAGAATCCCAGTCAGGAGGCGTTCGAATATGGGTGGCAACTGAACCGCGCACTGGGGGCCGTTGCATGAACTGGTCCGATCTTGCGTCGACTGTCGCCAAGGCGGCACCGCTGCTCGGTCAGATCGGCACCATCACGGGCGGCGCCGTCGGCATTATGAGCGCCGCTGTCGGCCTGACCATTGGACGTGCGTTCGAGTCACCGGATACGCATTTTTAAGCGGTTTTCGACTGCATACAACACCGGAACTTGCTGCCAGCGAGCCGACGGTTTTGCAGCGCCAATCGCGCGTTCTCCGCAAGTGGGGGCGGTAGTGCCTAAAAGCCGTCTGCCGTGGCGTGCTATTTGTGGCGGGTACACTAGAACAATTTCCTGTCGAGGTTGACGCGCAATTAGAGCGTTACGGTGGCGACCACTTCGGCGGGAGAAAGTTGACTCTTGTGAAGGTACATTCCCTCCAAATCGGGAATGGCGACAAGTTTTGGTTTCCCTCCTTCGGTTACGCTGACCAGCCCGACTATTTCGCCGTTCTGTTTGAGACCCCATGCAGCGAGGTTCCAGACGATTCTGTCATACGTCGGCCTTTCCGGCTTTTGCGCAAAATACCAGTCGGTTGCGGCAGCGATCGATTTGTACATCTTCAGTTTTCTTTCACGGCGGTCGGCCGCAGCGGTGCGCGCCAGCAGTTGGCGATTGCGCAAGTGGTCAAAGGAATACGAAACTAGCACAGCCGCAGAACGAATCTGTTGAATAAGTTCGGCGCCTAGGTCGAGGCGCTACCGTGTCTGATGTGCGCGAGCGATCATGCGCGCCAATTCCTCGAGCCGACGATCCTCCGCTTCATCCGGATCGAAATCGAAACCGGCCGCGCCCTTCGTAGTGGGGGCGTCCGCCATCGTCGGGTTGATTGAAGAGTTGACGAGCCCAGCGCGCACCATTTCTTCCCATGCGAGTGAACTCACGCTGTGCAATGGGGCTGCCCCGCTTGTCAGGCGCCCGAAGTCGGCGCGGCGGGCGGCGCGCTCGACCTTGCCGAGCAACGCCGTCATCTCGACGAGCGTCATCCGTGCATGCTGCACCTCCAGGATGAGGCGCCAGACATCCTCATTTGTTCTGTATCGCCGGTACCAGTCGCGCAGTTCGTCGATAGTTGGTGGTTTGAAGGGCGGCAGCGTCACGGCGCCGTTTGCCTTTTCCGGCGCCGCATCATCTCCCCCCGCTCGTAAGCGAGTGCCTCCGCCGGCCGCTGGTACTCGCGGACGGACCTAGGCGCGTCGAGTGGCGGAGTGTCGTCAATTTCCCCAATCCTCAGTACTTCCTGCGCTAGCCGGATCCGCAGCCCCATGATCGGCGAGTCACGCCCGACGAGTCTCTTGTCCGCCTCGCGCGCGAGCCGAACACCGTCGTCGGCCATTTCCCGCAGGTCGAGCAACAGCAACCTCAGGTACTGAACCTCGAGTATTAACGTCTGGACTTCGCGTTCGCGCCGGTGCTTCGACCACCACTTGCGGAGATCTGCGAGCGACGGCGGAGTGAATTTCGGCAACTTCATTTCTTGCTCAAAAAGTCGCGTGGCCACACCGCGAGATCCCACATGAATGGGCGACGTCTGCTGCGCGCGTCGCCGAACTCGCGTCCCAGTCAGTTTTGAGCAGCCACCGCTAGTCCGTCGCGCGCTGAGGCGTGAAAGTCCGGTCCACGTAGCAACGCATTGCCGCTTCAAGCCTGCCGTCGCCCATCCACAGCCCATCAGAGGCGTTCGGAAATCCGTAGGCATTCGCCGGCCCTGCGCCCGCGATGTATTGATTGCCGAACTCGGCATCTACGGCTAAGACGACAACGATGCCTTCGCGATCAATAATTGCGTCAGCAAGCGCACGATCCGACGAGAACGCCGGCGGCGGAGTCGGTATTGCGTCGGATTCGGCATGACCGTTCTGACGCTCCGCGCATGCGACCCAGTAATCCAACTGCGCTCCCTTCAAGCTCATTGCGTCCATCGCTTCCTCCCAGATTTGTCGGATGATTGTTGACGCTGTTCGTGAAAAACCTGTATGGATGTACAGTATATCCGGGGCGGTCGGCGGTATCATAGAGTCGTCTCAAAATTTCGGAGGCGTACATGTGCTACTCGGCGCAGATTGAGGCGGACTACAAGAAATATGTGAAGGCGTTCGGCGCCAGCCTGAATTTGCGCGAGTTCGCGATCCTGTACTGGGAACGTGCGAACGGCAGCAAGGCCAGGATTCCCAAGGCTGTCGATGCGGCATTCACCGAGCCGAAGGGCGCGGAACTGCTCGACATCAAAGCAGCAATTGACCAATTCAATTCAGGCCAGGTCGCTGCTCTCGAGCAGGAACTGTTCAGGCAGCGAACGCGGCTCGCCGACGCCGAGCGCGTGCTACAGAGTAAAGCCACCAAGGCTGCGACCGAGAGCAAACGGATCGCCGCCGACAAGATTGACGCGGCGATGCGCCGGCTCGACGATCTTCGCCGGGTTGATCTGAAAGATCGCGACTCGCGAATTTTTCCCGGCACCTATGCACCGGTGATGGTCATCGAGAACGGGAAGCGGGTTATCAAGCCGATGCGCTACCAGTGCCGGCCGGCGGGCAAGCCGGCGTTCTACGACACCAAATACCCGGGGACATACAACGCGCGCCGCGACAACCTCGAGGGATTCTGGAAGTCGCTCTTCGGCTATTCGCACGGGCTAATGGTTGTCAGCGCGTTTTACGAAAACGTGAGTCGCGCCAAAATGGAAGGCCGCGAACTGGCGCCGGGCGAGAAGGATGACAACGTCGTTCTGGAGTTTGGTCCGGACACGGGAGGGGAAATGCTGGTGGCTTGTCTATGGTCACACTGGCAGGCGCCAGGTCAACCCGACCTGCTGTCATTCGCGGCGATCACCGACGAGCCGCCCGCGGAAGTCGCAGCGGCCGGTCACGATCGCTGCATTATCCCGATCAAGCCGGAGAACGTTGACACGTGGCTCAATCCGGTTCCGTCTGATCTGGCAGCGCTTTACGCCATTCTCGACGACCGCGAGCGACCGTACTACGAACATCGCAAGGCTGCTTGAACTGCCGGCTAGTCGCGAATCCTTCGATGGTTGCGCGGGCACTTGCAAGGGGGCGGAAGATCACTAGATGCTTGAACGGCAAAGGCTTTCCACTACGTTGGTAGGTATGATGACGTGCCGTGAGCAGGCGCTGTCATGTCAATTGCATCAGTGGGGGCAGCGCTCTGTCTGTATATAATGCGGTCGACAAAGGAGAATAGATGCCAACGGCTGTTTCGTTATTTACAGGGTGCGGGGGGTCTGATGCCGGTCTGGTTAAGGCTGGGTTCGACGTTCTGATGGCCAACGATGTGTTGCCGTACGCGAGGGATGTGTACTTGGCCAACCATCCGGACACCGACTACCATCTTGGTGACGTTTCGAAAATAAAGTCTTTCCCGTCAGCCGAACTTTTGGTGGGGTGCTACCCTTGCCAGGGATTTTCGCAAGGGGGGGCAAGAGACGCCGACCGTAACATCAATTTCCTGTATCTGGAGTTCTTGCGGGCACTTCGACAGATTGGCCCGAAGGCGTTCATTGTCGAGAACGTGTCTGGAATGCGCCGGTCAACCTATAAGCACCTGCTTGATGATCAGATCGCGAAGTTTTCGACTGCAGGTAAGTACGGGTATTCGGTAAAAGCGGAACTGCTGAACGCCCAAGATTTCGGAGTGCCGCAAGAGCGGAAACGGATTCTAATAGTCGGTATTCGCAACGATCTCCGCGCTGAATATCACTTCCCAACGCCGACTCATGGTGAAGGCAGGAAGCGACTCGTGACGATCGAGGACACCCTGACAGGAATGCCAGATTGGCCCATGGGCGAATTTTGTGAGGATCCGTTTCACTGGTACTACCTGTCTCGCAATCGCAGAAGGGATTGGAATGAGACAGCGAAGACGATCGTCAGCCATATGCGCCATATGCCGTTGCATCCGATCAGTCCATCGCTTCGTCGAATTCACACAGACAAGTGGGAGTTCGAAAGTGACGGACCGGCACGGCGATTTTCGTATCGCGAGGCAGCGCGACTACAAGGTTTCGGCAAGCGTTTTAAGTTTCCAGACTCCGAAGCTTCTTCGTTGGCGATGAGGTACCGAGTTGTTGGTAACGCGGTACCCCCGCCACTTTTTCGAGCTGTGGCTCAAGCGCTTCCTGACGTCTGGGGCTGAGGCGCGGCTGCTGCCTTGGGCGGCTTGGGCAGCTTCGCCACATTGATAAGTCGGGTGAATACTCTGGGCAGGCGAGCAACAATCTGGCTGCGATGTCCCTTTCGAAGCACTGAAACGATGCGGATGCGATCAAAAACGATACCCGCTTTTCGCGAAGCGTCCCTCATGTAAGGGGTCGCCACCCGATATGGCGTGAAAAAGGATCGGATTGGAGGGACGACTGAGATTTTTGCCCATTGGGTTAGATCGTCAATATTAATGTCGTCGAATTTCGTAGTCCAATCGCCGCCGCAAGCGCATTGACCGAGCAGGTACAGTTGGCCCGTTCGTTCGTCAAGATGCGGAATCCAAGCGACAACATCGACACCACCGTCTTTCACATCAGTCGTCGTAGGGCTCGTTGGCCGATCGTCTGCGGGGTGCCATTGCCATTCGCCGTTGCGCTTACCGGTCAATTCATTCAGCAGGTCGACGACTGCCTTGAATTCCTTTTTCTGAGCCCAAGGTCGCGGCCAGCCCGTGTGTCTGGCCACGCTCGTTGGGCCGAGGTAGGACTGTGCAGTAACAACTGCGATTCGCTCGAACCAACGGGGCAGGATGGTGTGATCACCCTCAGTGAGAGTTTCTGCTTGCGTAATGCCTAGCAGCGCCTCATACACCATTGAGGTGCCAGGTACATGGACTAGGCTCCCTCCTTGGATCTCGAACGGATAGTCTTTGCCAAGGACCTTTTGCCTCCAAAGAATCTCTTCTGTCAGCGTGCCTGTTAGCGTCTCGTATGTCGCTTCTGACTTTTGGAAAACAGTGTCCTTGCTGTCATCGCCTACAAATTGCTCAGTTGCATCGGCGATCCGGTCGTCCATAATCCCAGCCTGCAGATTTGCTCGACCGTCTTTAACAGCCTTCCACTCTGTTTGATCGGCGTTCCCCGAGATGCTTTGTATGAATGCCCGGTTTTCCCACTCGTTTGCGTTTTTTCTTGGTCTAGTCGCCACGATCAAATTTCCTCGTCGTCGTCGGCAGAAACGAGTTTTCGGTGGATAGATCCGGCGAGATTGCGAACTCTTTTGGCAAGTGGGGCGTACTTCTCAGCTACCTCGTCAGCCACCATCGTCTCCGCCAGCATCGATGCAATCGTTTGAAGGATATCCCGGCATTCCGACAATCCGTCGTTTAAACGTGTGGCCGGCGGAAGGGTCATATAAAGTACTTCTTCCAGCCTATGACCTTGTCGAAGAAGATCGGCTTTGTCTTCGTCGCCGAGGGCACTAGCTAGCTCGCCGATTTCCCGTGAATCGTCGATCGCAGCAGGCCGTCCTTTGGATGAGTCACCGAACATCGAAACCAAGAGCGTCGAAGCTTCCGTGCGCTTATTGGCGGCGACGGGTTTTGGCGTTGGCTCTTCAGGCATGCCGACGTACTCTCTGACAGTCGGATAGCCAAGTGCGGTATAGACCCACGAAAATGGGAAATCTATATTGCTTCCGCGCCCTTTGCGTGAACTTGACTCTGGATCAAATACTCCGTCCTTGATCAGTTGAGTAATGAAGTAGTAGCCTTCAAGCAATCTCTTAATCGTGCGGTGCTGGTCCCCAGTCATCAGGGCGATTTCTTGCAGAGTCAAGTCGTTTCGCTCGACTACTCGTGCAATCCAAGCTGCCTTGGCGAAGGAATCCCACCCTTGCGATGCCGCAATGTGCCGTACTCCTAGGTACGAAAGTAGATCGCGTTCCTGCTCATGCTGTTCAAATTTGATGGCGGGGACTGCTTCAAATGGTTTTCGCTTTGATTTGGTTTGAAGCCCTTGGTATTGGGCTATTTTGCGTTCCTGATTCTTCGCCCTTTTGTCCCCTGCCAAAACTAGACAGGCGGCCAGGCGGCGATTGCCTTCGACGACGGTCCATCGACCATTGCCTTGAGCTCTCGCAATCAAAGGTTCGGCAACGAAAAAACCATTTACAGAAATTGAACTTAACACGTCCTCAATACCGAAATCGTTAACGATATAGTCAAGAATTTCGGTTTGCGTCCGTGTCCGACCGGCAGTCATGCCGAATCGCGGATTTTCGAAGTCAAAATCGAGCAGCGAAAGTTTGATCGGTTCGACTGACTTGCTCTCGAGATCCAGATCGACGGTCACTGCTTTCTTAGCAGGAAGCGCCTTTTTCGCTGGTACCTTTTTTGAAACCATGGTTGTCGCCAGTAAAGGGTGATGATTCTTGTTGATACTTCGAGCGCAAGGAATTTGCGCGATCGTACACGTATCGCCGGCCTACAGGCAACTCAGCGGCTCGAAGAGAGGTTCATCTACCGGGTCGCTCTCCGCAGATGATTGGCGTAGGTTGTGGCGTAGGCCGGAGCTCTTGGCGCTGCTGGGTAACCCGCAGGTACTGATGAATGTCTGGCGAGTGAGTCGCTGAGGACCCGGCGGCTGGCGTAATAGCGAGTCTAGGCATGGCCGGATACAAAGTTGCTTTGGTGCATGAGTTTAGCAGCGCGCTGCTCGTTCGAACTGCACAATCCTCCGCTCTCGGCTAGTTTGGTCATTGATTTGAGCAAGTCTATGGCTGCTTCGGATTCGACACCCGCCACGCGTTGACTGGATCAACCCTTTAATGTGCCCCAAGTTGCTTGACCTCGGATGGCTCGCGCAAATCCGGGCGGCAAATGCGAAAGAGCGCCCATTGAGCCGTGTTCGGCAACTGACCCAACAGAATGTTAAGTGGTCCCTTCTGGGCCCGATACGCGTCTCTTGCGCATTTGAGCTCCTCGGCAATTTCGGCCTTCCGGTTCACCAACTCGTTGACCTGTGTCTGCTGCTTCATGAGGTCGCTGATGCCCATGTCGAAGTCGTAGACGCTCGATTCCTCCGGTAATTCCTCGTCGAGATATGCGCTCGAAATAGTTGCTCGGACGGCTCGGAACTGTGTTTCGAAGAATGCGAGGTTCCTTTGCAGTCGTTGAGGCGATTCGATCTCTGCGCTCGCGCCACGGAGATCAATAGAGACTTGAAGGCGCAAAAGCCCGTCGAAACCGGAAACGTGAGTCCATGGAAACGACCGCTTTCGCCATGCGATCTCGGCCTCGATCGCCCAGGGCTCCCATACGGCCAACTGTTGCCTCGCCCGCTTCGCGACGACGTGCCATTGCTCCTCAGACTTTTCAATGGATACGGCGCAGCGTTGATACTCCTCGCCAAGCGTTCCGATCCGCGCGAATGGCTCCTTGAGCGAAGCAATGACGCTCTCAAGCTGCTCATTGCCGAGACCTTCGATGCCGGTGCGGAGGAAGTGCCAATCATTGCGCATGGCCATTTCGGGCGCGTGTTTCGATTCTTCGTGAGCGACCCTATAGAATTCGTCGAGCCCGTGCTCAACGAGTGAGTCCGAAAAACGCGAAAGCCACATCGAGATACCGCCATTAAGGCTATCGAAGCGCTCGCGAAGACTTATCGTCGAAGCTTCAGTCATAAGCCATTGCTCCGTAGGTTGAGTCGAACACGGCCTGGTGCGGTCATATGTCGAATGTAAAGTTGCTTTGGCTGAACGAGTTTACCAGTGCATCGGTTGGCCGACGAGCGGGGATAGAACAGGCTGGGCCTGCCATCAGTATCTCTGCGTTGTAGCGTAGTCTGGACCACGTCGAAAGATGTCATCTTGAAATTTCTTTGGATTTGATGCGCAGGCTTTGAATGCGAACTCGCGCCGAGCCATTTGCTTCGAGTAGGGCTCGTCGGGTGCGCCCTTTGGCTGGTATGCGATATAGGCGCCTTCGGCAAAACCAACGCAACTCACAATAGCGATCTCCTGGCCACTCATGTTGGATATGCGCTTCGACTCCATCGCAGGCGTCGCTAGACAAAGATCGCTCATGTCCTTCTCCGCCCGCTGTAGTTGTTCGAGAGGAATTTTTTTCTTCGTAACGTACTGGCTGGTATCGATAACTGAAGTGACCATGGTCTGACAATACAAGTCAACAGATGTACGCTCCGCCGCACTCACTAGTTGTGAGTTCAGCAAAAGCAATGCGACTTGCAATGCAAAAAAAAATTGTGACTTCATCATTTTCCTATTCGTATTTCCACCAGCGAATTTCACATTCTCCCTTTCGATTCCCACGAAAAAGAAGTTGTTTCGATCGAACCAAGGGAGTCAGACGAGTGCAAAGCGGGTGCACGAGTCTATCAGTGCGCTGCTTCTTTTGACTGCCCGATCTTTCGCTCCCGGCCAAAATCAGTCAGTGAGTTCGTTTTTCGGGAATGTTTTTACGTCCGCTGTACGTCGGATGGCCGACCGTTACGCCGCTGCGACTGCGGGCCAGGAAGTGTTATCCGAGATTGTGCGATGTGACGAAGTCGTGTGAATTGATTGCGCTAGACTAGACGTACTTAACCAACTGAGAGTGATATGAAGGCAATTTATTGCGACGAGGCAGGAAATTCTGGCCAACGGCTTCTCGATGCAGAACAACCTCATTTCGTGCTCGTCTCAAACGACTTTGGAACAGAGGAGGCAACCTCACTCCTTACTCATGTGCAATCACCTCAAGGGGCCGAGCCGAAATTCAAAACGCTGAGAAAGTCGCCGGACGGTATCAATCGCCTCATCCGCTTCCTCTCGGATCCTCGCCTCGACAACAGCCGGCTGGTTATTCACTGCTTCGACAAGAAATTTATGGTTGTGACGAAGATGGTGGACCTCGTTGTCGAAACGCTGCAGCACGAAATGGGACGGGATCTCTATCAAGGTGGTGCTAATCTCGCGATGTCGAATATGATGCATTTCTGTCTCCCGGAATTCTGTGGGGAAGCGGTGGCGGAAAAGTTACTCGAGGCGTTCGTTGAATTGATGAGAGCGCGAACGGATGAAGCTGTGCAGGCCTATTACCTTGCAGCTCGAGAAGCTGTGGATGCATCTGCCGACAATGATTTCAGAAATTTCCTTGCGCCGTTCGCGGACCAAGAGTTGTTTCACACATGGTTTGACGGGATGGGTCCCAATGTGCTTGATCCAGCAATTCCGGCCTTGTTCAGCCAGATGGGCGTCTGGGGTGCTAGAAAGTCTGATCGATTTCGCGTTGTTCATGACAAGTCGAAGCCAATTCTTGCGACACAGGATCAGTTTGAACAGATGATGGCAATGTCAGGCGAGCCGTCACAGCTCGTCGGATACGATCGACGCAAATTCCATTTTCCTCTTCGAGCGACATCGCTTGAGCAGGGCGACTCGAAGGAGCACCCACAAATTCAGGTTTCCGACCTGTGTGTCGGAGCGGTAGCCCGATTCATGAAATATAAAGACAGCGGGGTACCCGACACGCTCACTGAGGCCTTTGTCGACCTTGTTGGGCATCGCTGGGAATTTGATGGAGTTATGCCTAGCGCCGCAGTGACACCCAAGGATCTGAAAACTGATTCGACAGATGCGAGGAATCCGATCGACGCGATACTGAGCCATCTAGTGCGCCGCGGTCGAAAATAGCTGAAACGGTGACCATAGCTGTCGGCGACGTCGGCCAAGATAATCCGGGACGATCCGAGACCTAGGTCAGGCCGGACGTTTGCAAAACTTTGATCAGGCGTCGGAATTCGTCGACGTCACCGTCGCTCTTCCATCGATTGATGAAACGACAAACCAGTTGCAGATTGCCGCGCTCGTAATGGCCGCTGCTTTCGATGCGATCAAGCGAGCACAGCATCTCCGGGTCTGTCTCCACACCTATGAACTGAAGCTGAAGAGAGGTGATCGCGCACAGGTTTTGCTGCTGCTTGGCGAGATCCTTGATGTATTCCTCGAGTTCGGGCTGCGAGGAGAACATCATGTCCTTGTTTTTCAAGGTACGAGTGACGTCTTGACCGTTCGCGTAGGCTGTCGTCTGCATGGCTGTGTACGCCATTTGCCATGCGGACTTTGCGATCGGATCGTAGTTGGTCACTTGGCCTTTGCCGGACTTCTGACGGGCGGCTTCCCAAAGCGGCTGCGAATGCCACTGCGCAAGACTGTCGCCGTTGATCAGTGCGAGTGCATAGTCGGGATGAGTCGCCACAGACTGAACTGTGGCCTCCGTCGTGAGGAACCAGCGAGCGGTCGGATGAATTTCTTTCCAGAGGAGACGGTTGCCTTTCCTGTCACGGTTCGACCACGGCTCCACCGGCTTATGCGTTATGTAGATCTCGCTCGTCTTACCGTTCGGATCGTTCCATGGTTCGAGCGTGGTAGTAGCCGGCTCTGCCTTTGACACTGTCCACCACAGGTAGTCGCCATCGCGATGGATCCAGATGTCACCTGCTGTGCTAAGAATGATCTCTGGCAGATTGAACCAGCGTCCTGCCGTCTGGGCTACCGTGCCAAGCGTCTTGGCAACGGCAATATAGCCCTCACGATCACGTCGTTCCCAGAACGGACGCAGTCTTACATCTTCGAACAGGGCGATCGTGGATCGCTCAAGACACGTTGGCCAGAGATGGTTCTGGATGCCGAGATTTGCAATGTATATCTTCATGCAGCAAGTCTCCGTCGTTTAATCGCGGAGTATAAAGTAGTCAGCAAAAGGAGGGCCCCAAAGGTCCTTCTATGCTCGATTTCCCGACTGAATTACTGTGCAAGCTTTCATGCTTTGTCGGTGTTCGCCATCGGGATGGTGTTTGTCATGTCAACCGTCGGCTCATTAAGCACATCTGCAATCGCAATTGGTTGGTTTTTGTATGACGGCGATGAAGGCGAGCCAACAACTCTCGCCGTGTTTTCTAGAACTCTTGACCAGATCAATTCGAGGCGATGAAGATGCGACGCACTGCGGCGCTCCTCGGGGGATTCTAGCGACAGAACTCGCTCGGGAAGCGGACGTTCACCCGTCGTTCGGCGCTAAGACGGCTTCGGGTCGAGAGTGGTCCGACAGGAAATTAATGAGCGTGGGCTATGGCGTAGGTCATCGCGCAAAGCCTTATCTGGCGGGGCGGAGATACTGCTGCATCATCGGCGTATGTTGTGCGACGTCGCTGGCCGCTGCGGTTTGAATGCCCATCCTCGGTGTCTTCTTGCGTTAGCTGTTCAGGGCGTGAGTTTAACCTGTCGTCAGGGCGAACGGACCCTGGCCGGATGGCCAATCCGCACGGCGAACCCCAAGCTCTGGCGAGAAGCCCGTGGCAACAGGGCGCGGGCCGGCCGCGCCGCGCCCGCTTCATCTTCGTTACGGCCTCATTCTTCCACCAGGGCCCGCATGTCCACCATGCGCGCGTTCATCGCGCTGCGCCGTTTTGCGAGCCACATCATGAAGGTGATGAAGGTGCCGAACACGACGATGATCCATTGCGCCGGCATCTTCGCCGTCAGCAACAGCGCGTACGCGCCGAGCATCAGCAGCACGGCGAGATTCTGGTTGAAATTCTGCACCGCGATCGAATGCCCCGCGGAGAGCAGCGTCGCGCCGCGATGCTGAAGAAGCGCGTTCATGGGCACGATGAAAAAGCCCGACAGCGCGCCGAGCAGGATCATCAGCGGATAGGCGAGCAGAATGTAGAACGGCAGGACGTACGTGCCGATGCGAATGCCTGAACCCGGCGGGAACAGATCCTTGTTGTAGAACGCCATGGCGATCGCCACCGCGCCGGTCAGGATGCCGACCGGCAACACGCGCAGCGACTTGCGCAACGGAATCAGCGCGGCCGCGGCCGCCGCGCCGACCGCGATGCCCAGACCCGTAACGCCTTGCATGACCGCCGCCTTCGAGAGCGACAGCCCGAGATTCACGTTGGCCCATTTGAGCACCAGCAATTGCAGCGTCACGGCGCCGCCCCACATCAGGGTCGTCACCCACAGCGCGATCTGCGCGAGTTTGTCGGCCCACAGCACGTTGAAGCAATGATAGAAATCGCCGACCAGCTTCTTCGGTTCCTTGAGGCGGTTTTCATAACGCGCGCCGGTGTCGGGAATGAAGATGTTGATCGCGGCGGCGATCGCGTAGGTCACCATCGTCGCGAACATGGCGAGGTCGGCGGAAGAGCGGATCAGCGGCAGATGCGCATGCGCGACGAATTTGTCCGCGAAGGTGCTGATCAGCGCGCCGCCCACCATCGTGCCGACAATGGTCGACAGCACGGTGGCCGATTCGAGCCACGCATTCGCCTTGACGAGTTTTTCCGCGGGCAGCAGTTCAGTGAGGATGCCGTACTTGGCGGGCGAATACGCGGCCGCGCCGAAGCCGACCACGCCGTACGCAATCATCGGATGAACGCCAGCGATCATCATCAGGCAGCCGCTCGCCTTCAACGCGTTGGAGATGAACATGACGTACCGCTTTTGCATCGAATCGGCGAAAGCGCCGACGAACGGCGCGAGCAGCACGTACGAAACAGTGAAGAAAATCTGCAGCAGCGGCGTGACCCAGGCGGCCGAGCGAATCACGGAGAGCAACGCGATGGCCGCGATCAACAGCGCATTGTCCGCAAGCGACGAAATGAACTGCGCCGCGATGATTGTGTAGAAGCCTTTTTTCATGAAGCGGATTGGAAGCTGTGCGCGCAGTCAGGCGCAAAGCAGGGCGCAGCGAAAACGCGCGAAACGCAGCCGGCAATCGAGTACGCCGGCGCGGCTTCCCGCTTTTGTAGCACGAACGCCCGCTGCAGGCGCGCCAACGAGAAAGCGGCCGAAGCCGCTTTCTCATTCCGGATGCCGGCAAGAAACGGGCGCCATGATGCGAGCGCTTAAGCCGATTGCTGGCGCGTGCGGCTGTAGCGCGACAGGATCGGAATCATCTGTGCGTAGACTTTCGGGTTGCCCGCGACGATTTCGCCAATGTGCAGGAAATCGGAATCGCCCGTGTAGTTGCCGACCAGACCGCCGGCTTCTGTGATCAGCAGGCTACCCGCGGCGACGTCCCACGCATTCAAACCTTGCTCGAAGAAGCCGTCCATGCGGCCGGCGGCGACGTTCGCCAGATCCAGCGCGGCGGCGCCCGGACGGCGCAGGCCGGCGCAGGCCTGGGTCATTTCAGCGAACTGGCGGCCATACGCTTCGAGGCCGTCCGTTTCGCGGAACGGGAAGCCGGTGCCGATCAGGCCGTCAGCCAGACGGTCGCGCTTGGCCACGCGGATGCGGCGATCGTTGAGGAACGCGCCACGGCCGCGCGAGGCGGTGAACAGGTCGTTGCGGGTCGGGTCGTAGACCACGGCTTGCGTCACGATGCCCTTGTGAGCCAGTGCGATCGACACGCAGTAGTACGGAAAACCGTGGATGAAATTGGTGGTGCCGTCGAGCGGATCGATGATCCACTGGTATTCGGATTCGTTATCCGACTTGCCGGATTCTTCCGCGAGGATGGCGTGATCGGGGTAGGCGGTCTTCAGCGTGTCGATGATCGCCGCTTCAGACGCTTTGTCGACCTCCGTGACGAAATCGTTGTGCTGTTTCTTGCTGACCTGGACGAGATCGAGGTCGAGCGACGCACGGTTGATAAGCTGGGCTGCGCGGCGCGCGGCCTTCACAGCGATATTGAGCATGGGATGCATG